>CADBGD010000006.1 GCA_902794115.1 Oscillospiraceae bacterium | reverse complement strand
AGCATCTCTACTTCGTGCCGTGCCGAATAGGGATCGTGGGGATACATATTCGTGTTACAGATATCGTCGCATTTAATGAAGTCCACACCCCAGGAGGCGTAAAGCGCCAGCAGGGAGTCATAGTAGAGCTGGCCGGCTTCGGTGTTTTTCACGCCGTACATATCCGGGTTCCATTTACTGATGGAAGACGGATCGGCGATCTCGTCGGCCGTAATATCTGTTCCCAGAACGGCGCCGTGAAGATGGGCCGCCAGCCGCGGGATGCCCCGCATGATGTGAATACCGAATTTCAGGCCTTTACTGTGGACATAATCAGCCAGTTTTTTGAAACCTGATCCGTCTTTAGAAGACGGGAAACGCTCCGGATCCGGAAGGAAACGGGAATACTCGTCCATCTCCATCTTCGAGAAGGGAATGTACTGGTACTCCGCCCGTCTGGTGCCGGCGCCGTGGGCATACCACTGGATATCCACCACCACATATTCCCATCCGTAAGAAGAAAGATTCTTTGCCATATAGTCGGCATTTCTTTTCACGTCTTCTTCCGTAACGGTGGTGTCGTAGTAATCGTAGCTGTTCCAGCCCATTGGCGGGGTGGGGCAAAACTCGTTTTTATTCATGGTGTTCCTATCCTTCGTGGCGCTTCTTCGGGAAATGCACCGGCGCACTTTTTCTTCGCAGGCGCCTTTCCTCTATGGTGGATTATGCGGCTTATTCCTGGGAGAATCAAGGGGCTTTTTTTGTTTTCCACAGAAAACAGAAAGAGTTCTTCTTGACATCGGATTTCATTCGTGGTCTACTATCTGCAGACCGTATACAGCGAGTCCGGGGTGCACCACCACGGGTGCAGACTCTGGGCGCGCTGTATTTTTTATCGGAAAAAACGGACATACCATAGTAAGAAAGGAGGGATCCGATTGGTTACGATCAACGGAGAACCGAAAGAGGTGGCCGGAAAAAGCGTCCTGGAAGTACTTGCTTCCATGGATCTGGATCCTAAGCGATCCGCCGTCATGATCGGCGGTGAGATCCTGCCGAAGGCGGAATATGAAAAAACACTCAAAGATGGCGATGAGGTAGACATCGTCGGCTTTGTCGGGGGCGGCTGATATGGAAAAAGGAACTTTTCCCGTCACCGAAAGTGACTTTGCCACAGCCATCGACTCCCGAAGCGACAAACCGATCTACCATGTCCTGAAACCTTCCCGGATCGGTATCGCGGGACTTGGCGGCCTGGGGTCGAATATCGCTTCCGCCCTGGTGCGAAGCGGAGTCGGTCACCTGGTGATCGCCGATTTCGACCAGGTGGAGCTGTCGAATATTAACCGCCAGCTTTATACCCTTGCCCACATCGGGCAGGACAAAGCTACGGCTCTTCGAGAGATCCTTTCCGGGATCAATCCGTTCTGCGAGATCGAGTCCCATGTGGTCCGGATCACAGAGGAGAATGTCTGTGCTCTTTTCGGGGAATGCGACATTATCATCGAGGCCTTCGATGTGCCGGAGCAAAAAGCCATGCTGGTCAATGCCGTCATGGAAAAGATGCCGGAAAAATATCTGATATCCGGTTCCGGCATGGCCGGCTACGGAAATGCCAATGCGATCCGGACGAGAAACGTGACGAAGAAACTGACACTCTGCGGAGACGGAACCACCGATGTGGCCGACGGCGTGGGCCTTACGGCTTCCCGGGTCATCATCTGCGCCGGACATATGGCCTCCAGAGCCATCGAGCTTCTTTTAGGGCCGAGGGATCCCGGACCAAAAGAGGACCGTCAACCGTGAAAAACGAGTTGATAAAAAGATAAAAAAACGAGTTGAAGATCTGAATAGAAAAACTTTAGAAGTAACGCAATAAAGGAGAAATTTTTATGAGTGACAAACTGATCATCGGAGGACATGAATTTACCTCCCGCTTTATTCTGGGATCGGGAAAATACGATCCGGAGCTGATCCGTGCGGCCGTGGAGCATGCGGGCGCCCAGATCATCACGCTGGCGCTTCGCCGGGTCAACAGCTTCAGCGGAAATATCCTGGAGCACATTCCGGAAGGAGTTACCCTTCTTCCGAACACTTCCGGCGCCAGAAATGCCGAGGAAGCCGTAAAGATCGCCAAGCTTGCAAGAGAAGCCGGTTGCGGCGAGTTCATTAAGATCGAGGTCATTCACGATTCCAAATATCTGCTGCCGGATAACTACGAAACAGCCAAGGCCTGCGAAATGCTGGCCAAAGAGGGATTCATCCCCATGCCCTATATGTATCCGGACTTAAATGCGGCACGTGACATGGTCAATGCCGGCGCCGCCGCCATTATGCCTCTGGCCGCGCCCATCGGGTCGAACCAGGGTCTGGCCACCAAGTCCTTCATCCGCATCCTGATCGAGGAGATCGATCTGCCGATCATCGTGGATGCCGGTATCGGAAAACCATCCCAGGCCTGTGAAGCCATGGAGATGGGCGCCGCGGCCATCATGGCCAACACCGCGATCGCCACGGCCGGCAATATCGTGGAGATGGCAGAAGCATTCCGTCATGCCATCATCGCCGGAAGAACCGCCTATCTGGCCGGTACCGGCCGGGTACTGGACCGTGCCTCTGCTTCTTCCCCGCTGACCGGATTCCTGCAGGAATAAGGAGGCAGGAAAATGGATCATAAAGAAGAAATGGAAATGAATGAAGAAATCGGTATCCGGGAGGTGGAAGAAAACCAGGCCAGGTCCGATCACATGAAGTATCTTCCGGACATGGAGATCCTATCGGATTCAGATATCCAGGAGAAGGTCATCCGCGCCATGGAAGACTACGATTATACCCGCTACACCGCCTCTGATGTAAAGCGGGCGCTGGAAAAGGAATACCTTTCCCCTGACGATTTCGGCGCACTTCTTTCGCCGGCCGCCGAGCCTTTTCTTGAGCAGATGGCCAGAAGAGCCACCAAAGAAACACAGAAGCATTTCGGAAATTCTGTCCTTCTTTTCACCCCGCTTTATATTTCGAATTACTGCGAGAACTACTGTATCTACTGCGGTTTCAACTGCAAGAACAAGATCCGCCGGGCCAAACTGGATGAGGACGGGATCCGAAGAGAGATGGAAGCCATCGCCAAAACCGGCATGGAAGAAGTCCTGATCCTTACCGGCGAAAGCAAGAAGATGAGTGACGTGAAGTATATCGGACGGGCCTGCGAGATCGCCCATGAGTACTTTAAGAACGTGGGTGTGGAAGTCTATCCCATGAATACCGACGAATATGCCTACATCCATAAATGCGGCGCCGACTATGTGACGGTCTTTCAGGAGACCTACGACAGCGAACGCTACGAGCAGCTACATCTGGCTGGTCACAAGCGGGTCTTCCCGTATCGTCTCAATGCACAGGAACGGGCTGTCCGCGGTGGCATGCGCGGTGTGGCCTTTGCCGCCTTATTAGGCCTTTCTGACTTCCGGAAAGATGCATTTGCCGTGGGAAATCACGCTTATCTGATTCAAAGAAAATACCCGCACGCGGAGATCTCTTTCAGCTGTCCGCGGCTTCGTCCCATCATCAATAACGATAAGATCAATCCGAAGGATGTCCATGAAAAGCAGCTCCTGCAGGTCATGTGCGCCTACCGGATCTTTATGCCTTTTGCCGGCATTACCATCTCGACCAGAGAGCGGGCCGAATTCCGTGATCACGTCATCGGAATGTGCGCAACGAAGATCTCCGCCGGTGTCAGTACCGGAATCGGAAGTCATGTGGAAGGAGACGAAGGCGAAGGTGATTCCCAGTTTGAGATCAGTGACGGCAGATCTTTGGCGGAAGTCATCGAAGCCATAAAAGGGCGCGGACTTCAGCCGGTGTTAAACGATTATGTGTTTATTTGAGGGGAAAAATATCATCGCCGTAACGGCTCGAAATCTCTGTCCCCGGCCTTTGTGGGAACAGATCCCCAGGATCCGGAATGCCGGCATCACCCGTGTGATCCTGCGGGAAAAGGACCTTTCACCGGATGCGTATCTGGCATTGGCGGAAAAGGTCCTTTCCGCCTGTGAAACGTGCGGTGTGGAACTGACGATCCATGCCTTTCCGGAAGTGGCAGAAAAACTTCATGTGGAACGCCTCCACATGCCGCTTCCGCTTCTCACCCAGGATCTGTCTTCCCGGTTTTCCCTTCTCGGCACATCGGTGCATAGCCTCGAGCAGCTGAAGAAAGCCGAGTCCTTCGGGGTCAACTATGTCACCTTCGGACACGTTTTCAAAACTGACTGTAAAAAGGATCTTCCGCCACGCGGGCTTTCTCTTCTTTCAGATATCTGCCGGAATACGGATCTTCCCGTCTATGCCATCGGAGGCATCTCGAAAGAGAACCTTTCTGAAGTCATGGACGCCGGCGCCTTCGGGGCCTGCATCATGTCCTCGGCCATGGAACTGTAGTTTTTACGGGAAAAACTTCTATCAGGAAATATCCGGATCTCTTATTCGAAAAACTCCGGTGCGTCAAAGACAAAGCCGTTTTCCAGCAGATGATCGATCAGGATCCGGTAATAGCCCGGCACCAGTTCTTCGGTCTCATCGTGGGCGTGAATGATCAGAATATGCGAGCCGTCCTCATCTGTCAGAAGTGACTTTCCCAGTTCCGGATTCACCTGTCGTGTCCGGTCCAGAATATTCTCGATCGTAACCCCGCTTCCGGGACGGATCTCATATTCGCCGAAATCAAATGTCCAGAAGGTATCGATATCTTTGTCCAGTCCCATCTCTTTCCAGATGGCATACGGGATCTGGGTATCTTTCACTTTATGGAATCCGTGCTCGCGGAAATACTTCTGAAGCGCATCCTTATTCTCCCCGCCTTTATCTCCGTACGGGAAACGGAAGGGACGGTATTTTCTCTCGACTCCGGCATCTTTATAGAGCTTATTCAGGATCTCTTCATTCTTTTCGATCTCTTCGATGGCTTCTTCCAAAGAAAGCTTGGAAAAGAAAGGATGGGAATAACTGTGGTTTCCGATAATGGCACCCTTCTTTAAGGCATACAGTGCATTTTCATAATGCTCTTCGACTCTTTGTCCCCAGGCAAACATCAGAAACGGGATCTTCTTTTCACAAAGATAGTCCACGAAAGCCGGAGTGTTTTTCGAAGCGATATCATCAATGGTCAAAACAGCATGTATCATATTATTTGCATCCTTTCATGCAGGAAATTCATCTAGGAAAATAGTACCATACGGGCAGGCAAAAAGAACAGCGACTACCGGTATAGTTTTTTAAGAGAAAAAGCTTCCCGAAAAGTGCATTTCCATTATAAAAAGGTCAGGAGAAGTGACATGACAGGGATCGTAAAAATGCAGAGAAGCGTGGAAAGCAGGATGCAGTTCGCGCTCATTTTCTGCTCTTTTCCGTGGATCTCGGCCATGTTCAGAATGACGGAGGCGCAGGGCACGCCGCCCAAGATAAAGAGGCTGGCCTTGAAGGCGTAAGGAACAGGCAGTAGAAGCGCCACGGCAAAAGAAATAAGCGGGAACAAAATGAGCTTACCGCCGCAGATCAGGTACACGAAAGGCTCGGAAAAGAGCTCCTTAAAACGGATCGTGGAAAGCCGGATCCCCAGGATCAGCATGCATACCGGTGTGGTCATTTTCCCAAGAAGATTGATGCCATCTTTTACGGTCTCCGGAAAATACTCTGCTCCGCCGATAATGTAGAGCAAAAGCCCCACAAGAAGTGACAGCACTGCCGGGTTAATGATCGCCGAATGAAGGGAAATATATTTCTTATCCAGCGTCAGGCAGTATACGGCGGCCGTAAAGACCAGGATATTCATGGAAATGACGTAGATCGAGGAATAGCAGGCCACCTCCGGATGGTCCGGAAGAAGCGCTTTAATGAGCGGCATGCCGAAAAAACCGCAGTTGCCGAGAGCGGAACCGATGGCCAGCATTCTGTATTTGTTGATGTGAAATTTCTTCTTCAGAACGAGAAAAAGCGACAGAAGAAACGCCACTTCCACCGCAAAGGAGACCAGAAAAAAGACTCCCATATCCCGTAAGGCATCCTGCGAAAAATCCATGGAGAAAAAAGAGGACACGATCATGCAGGGCGAAAGCACATAGATCAGCACCGAGGACATCGTAGAAAGATGACCGGCAGAAGCCTTTTTCGCCTTTCCCAGAATATAGCCCGGAAACATATACATCAGCGCGATCAGTACGCTTAAAAATGCGGCTTTAAATGCGACCATACTTATCCTGTCCCCTGCCCCCGAAAAAGATTACGCCTCGTTGACGAGTTTTCCGCTCATATGGACCGGAATAAACTCAAGGCACTGCGCTCTGGGAAGTGCGTGCTCCAGCTCATGCTGCAGATACTCTTCGTCATCAGTGAATTTCTTCGTTATCGCAGTTCCGATCTTTCTTGCCATTTCCTCATCATCCACCCGGCGGATATGGCCTCGAAGGACTACGCTTTTGATGTTCAGCGCCCACTGTCCTTCTTTTCGGAATCCATCGTCATAGACGCAAAAGCATGCCTTGTCGCAGGCATCCAGGGCATCCAGCTTATGTCCCTCTTTCGCGCCGTGAAAATAGATGTGCCCGTCTTCTTCACAGAACCAGTGGTTCAACGGGATCGCGTAGGGATAACCCTGCTCGCCGATCAGAGAAAGCACGCCACGCTTGGTCGTACGAAGGACCTCCCGGCATTCTTCTTCACTTAATTGCTGCTTAAATCTCCGCATCGGCCGGAATGTATCCATACGCACGTGCCTCCTTCAAAAAATTGCAGGTGCTATTATACCACGCAAAATGCACTTGTCCTATACAAAGAGATGGTTCTTTGATATAAAATAGGGGGTGTGAAAATGACCGGTCCGGAAGTTACTTCTGATTTCCGGACCGAAGAGGAGAGGGTATTCCGGATATGTTCTACAAGATTGGCGAGCGGCTCGAAGAAGTCAAACCGAAGAATTTCGAGAATCTGAAGTATCAGTATGTGGCCGTGATCAGTTCCGAAGAGTGGATCAGGAACAATAAAAAGTTCAGTATGGGGATCGAATGGGATATCAACCTTGACGAGATCACCGACACACACGTGGAAGTGAATATCGATTCCCTGACAGGTACATTTTCCGTTCCCAGCAGAAAAAACACCTCCGGTCCCCGGCATAATTTTGCCTTTGCCCTGGATGAAAAAGGGATCGTCTTTATCGATGACGAAGGTTTTGCCGCACGGCTTATCGATAAGCTGGTCAAGAGCAAAAGATACTTAAATCCCTGTCTGGAGCGTTTCCTTTATGATTTTCTGGAAGGCATTATCCATCGGGACTATAAGATCATCGAGCAGTACGATGCGAAGCTGGACCAGATCGAAAAGGATGTGCTGGACGATGACTCCACCGGTTCCATCCGTGAGCTGACCGATATCAGAAGTGAACTTCGGGATCTTCGCATCCACTATGCCCAGTTGATGGACTTAAGTCAGGAGCTGGAAGAAAACGAGAATTCCTTCTTCAAAGAAGATAACGAGAGATATTTCCATCTGGTTTTCCAGAGAGTGCAGTCTCTACATGAGATGACCTCCTCTCTGGCCGACTATACTTCTCATATCCGGGATCTGAATCAGGCCCAGATCGATATGAAACAGAATAAGATCATGACGATCCTGACTGTCGTTACCAGTGTATTCATGCCGCTGACTCTGATCACCGGCTGGTACGGAATGAACTTTGTGCATATGCCGGAACTTTCTCAGCCTCTGGCCTATCCGATCGTCATCGCCGTATGTATCCTGATTGCGATCGCCTGCCTGGTATTCTTTAAAGTTAAGAAGTGGCTCTAAAGTTTACTCTTCCGAATTAAGGATCGGGATCAGCTCACTGATGGAATCTATCACATGATCTGCCCCGGCTGAAAGAAGCGTCTCCGAAGATGCATTTCCATAGGTCACGCCACAGGTTCGTACTCCGGCATTTTTTCCCATGAGAATATCCATGGGCATATCTCCGACAACGAGAGCCTGCTCCGCGGGAACAGACAGGTCAGAAAGTGTTTTTTCCACAGGTTCGCCATTGGGCTTTAAAAGATTGGTATCTTCCTGGGCAAGGATATAGGTAAAGCGGCTTCGGATGCCCAGCTGAGTAAGAAACGCAAGAAGAGATTTCCGGTTCCGGGACGTGGCGATCGTGCACGTGATCCCCATATCTTCCAGTTTATCCAGTGTATCCAGGATCCCCGGGAAAAGCTCCGGCGGCTCGATCTGGATCTGCTCATCGAAAAGTTTGCGGTACAATGTCACACACTGGTCCACCGTGTCTTCGTCCAGATCCGGATATAATCTTTGAAATCCGATCTTGGCAGTATATCCGATGGTTTCGGCGCAAGATTCCTCGTCCATAACGGGAAGATTCATCTGCCGCATGGTCTCCTGTTTAGCGGACACGATCGGTTTTCTCGTGTCCATGATGGTTCCGTCAAAATCAAAAATGACCAGTTGTGTCTTCAAAATTAACTCTCCTCAAATACGATTCCGCTTAAAGTATTCCAGCCGTTCTTGCATTTCTTTTACTACCCGGTCTTCCTTCTTATCGTTTTTCAGATTCAGAGTCGGCGTCGAGAAAAAGGAATCGGTCATATTCTTGTCGAAAATCTCCAGACCTCGTGTGGAATAGTAGGGAAGATTCTGCTTCTTTGGGGTGGAATAAAGATTACGTCTGGAGATCAGTAATGTCCAAAGCAGCATGGCAAGAAGCATGCCGGTAATGATACCATACACAGCTCCGATTATCACAATAGGTATTGGCATATTATTCCTCCTCCCTCTTGGCAAATTTGATCAGTTTATCGGATTTGGAAACCGAAATGCTCTCCCGGATCTTATCTTTATTTTTCGTAAATAAACGAAGGATCCCGGCAAACAGAAATCCCAGTCCGATAAAAACTCCGGCTGCCGGATAGATCAATCCGGCGGCAGTAAACTGATATCCCAGATAGATCCCGCCGATTCCGATTGCACACATAAGCACCATCGTAATAAGTGAAGTAAGAAGGATCGCCAGATAATACTTCCAGAAATCGTACACCGGCGAGCCGCCCACCTTACCGGTCTGGCCGTTCACCAGAAGCGTTACTCTCTTATTTCCGTATTTTCCCACGGCAAACCATACAGGAAACAGCGCATATACGGCTTTCCCTTTAAACTTCAGGGAATCCTCCGACCCGCATATATGAAATCCTTTCGGGATCACTTTTTTCTTCTTTATTTCTTCGCTGACATAGCTGCGGCACATCTCCGATGCCGCATCACAAAGTGCTTTTGCATCTTCATCCGCCATATCGGAAGCAAAGCCCTGTAAATATCCTTCTTCAAAAGTCTGAAGCCCGGAAAGATCGAAAGGTTCAACAGCATGGCTCGCTTCATTTAATAGCGCCGCAGAAGCTTCCAGCGAAAGCTTGTTGAACAGACAACGGACCGAACGGGCAATGTGCTGCCGGTCGATTTCTTCTCCATATTCATCTTTCTCGATATGTTCCAGCGTCAGTACCTTTTTCAGTTCAGCAGAAACCAGGTAGTAAGGAACATAGATCGGCTGTATGCTGACCCATTCCATATTCCGTGCCTCACGGGAGAGGAACAGGGATTTTTTCAAGTGATCCCGCAGTTTCTCTTCTGCTTTTTCTTTTCCAAATGCAAAAGGAATGATCGCATCCGGTCTTCTCTTCTGCGTGGCCCGGTCAAAGACTACGCCGCTGTTTCCGCAGTAGGGACAGGTGGAAGTCATCTCTACACCATGGACCACGATGTGGCCGCCGCAAGTCGAACAGGAATAGATCCGGATCTCATCCCGCAACGGTACACTCATATCCTGATAGATCGCATCCAGATCCACCAGGCTGGCATTCTCGGCATGGGTCACATCGAATTTTCCGTTACACAGGGAACATACCATTTTCCCTTCATCCGGATCAAACCGGAGAGGGCCGGAACAGTTCTGGCAAAGAAGCGGCATAGACTTCACATCCTTTCCCGGACACGCTTGTCCTTCCGATTCATTATAGCATGACCATAGACTTGCCTATCAGCGGAAATACTCTTCTTTTAAGATCTCCATCTCGATGACGTTGACCGGTTCTTTTTCCGTAATGCTTTCATCGTGAAAACCGACTTTCTTATAGCAGGCATGGGCACGGTCATTATTCTCGAAAACGCCGATGGTGATCTTATCGACAGAGAGGATCTCGAAAGCATATTTCATGCCAAGACGCAGCATCTCGGTGCCGTAGCCTTTGCCGCGGATAGTGCTGTCGATGACAACCCATCCGAAACGAAGGATCTTCGTATCCCCGTTTAAGTAGCGCATGATGAAGCTTCCCACCACGCCATTTTCATCGTCAAAAGCCACCCAGGGATAGAAATTATCCGGCTCTTCGCAAAGTCCGTTTTTATTCTTATACATGTCCGCGATGGTCTCCGAATCAATGGGATACTCGCCGAAAAGATCGCCGCCCCATTTCTGGAACACGTCTTTGTCCTGCACCCACTGTGCGATCTTCTTTGCATCTGCTTCTTTGTATTGTCTCAGTCTAAGCATGTGTTTTTCTCTCCTTTTTCTACGCCAAATTTTACTAAAAAATCACTCCGGTTTCTTCGTCAGATACAGTATATATGTGTCGTTAAAAATGATTTTCCCGCCGGCTTCTTCCACTGCATCGTGAAGCCCCTGGAAGAACTTCTCCCGAATCGGTTCCGGGATCACGATATGCGTGCAGTGCGTCCCGGAAAAGGCTACATATTCCTCTGCATTCATCGTTCTTTTCCCGAAGAACTCGCGCTTTTCCACATCCGTATAGCCGTACTCCGGCGCTGCCGTATAGCGGAAGCCGCCATGGGTATAGGGAATGTCCGGTTTGAAGAATTCATCGTAGAGTTTCTGGATCTTCTCATAGAGCACTTCGTCGTTACTTCTATATTCGGAGGAAGTAAGCATCATGGCCAGAACTCCGCCGGGCTTAAGAAGCGACAGGATCTTCGGATACGCGATCTCCTCGGGGATCCACTGGATCGTGGCCGCCGAGTAGATCAGGTCGTACTTTTCTTCTCCGAAATCATGGGTGATGAAGTCATCGTTCACGATATGGAAATTCGGAAGGTCTCCGTACTTTTCTTTCATTTTCCGGTAGAGATGTTCACCCAGTTCGATCGCGTGATATTCGCACCCGGTGCGAAGGATCGGATCTGTCGCTTGTCCGGTTCCCGGACCGATCTCTAAGACCTTGACTCCCGGTCCGACTTTCGCATAATCGATCAGGGAAGAAAAGAGTTCATCACTATATTTCGGACGGTACTTATCGAACTGATCCGGGATGATATCGAAGACTTTCCGGTATTCTTCCTGTTCCAGTTCTTTTACAAGTTCCTCATCAACGGGACGGATATTCCCGTCCTCCACATAGTGGATCGTACCGACGGTATCGACGCGGCCTTCTTTCACGAAGATGGCGCTCAGATCATCCATGGCGCAGACCGGATGGATCTTTGATGCCGCCAGTACTTTCTCATGACGCTCCTGATCCGCCGTATCGAAGTGGGAGAGGATCGTGATATTGGCCATGCTCAGCCCTTCGTAAGGTTCCATTTTTTCCCAGATATCGATGGTGGTCTTTCCAAGATTCATGGAGCCGGCACTGACACCGAGAAGCACCGCATCACTGTCTTTGATAGCATCCGTAATGCCCTTTTCTTTTATGAGCGCCATCTGTGCCGTGGCATTTCCGCCCATGAGGAAGATGCAGGAAGCCTCCTGGACCAGCTTCGCCGCCTCGGAAGGAGATGTCCGATCGTCGATGACACAGTGCTTTTCGAACGGCAGACCGACTTCTTCGAACATAGCATGCATGCCGTCCGAATCGTCGTCATTTCTTTCGTATTCCTCCGGCCAGGCACTGATGAATACCAGGCTTTTCCGGACCGGAAGCTCGGCCTTTAATCGCGCCACAATTTCTTCCGGAAAGTGATGGTCCGGAAACCCGCTGAATAAACCGATCAGTTGCTTTCTCATTTCTTTCCCTCTTTTCTCGAAACGATCATCAGATGTTCCGTATGTGCCAGATAGTCTTCTTTATCGCAGAAGCGGATCGCATAGTCATACCACGCCATCCGGATC
The DNA here is from genome assembly GCA_902794115.1 of Oscillospiraceae bacterium. Taxonomy (GTDB): domain Bacteria; phylum Bacillota; class Clostridia; order Saccharofermentanales; family Saccharofermentanaceae; genus Scatonaster. The sequence goes on along the minus strand of CADBGD010000006.1, from coordinate 22,624 downwards.
TTTCTCGGACTTTTTGCCAGGATCCAGCGGTAGGGTGCGAGGATACTCTCCTGCCCGAATATCTTCACCGTAGAAAGACCGGGGATCTTCGAAAGGAGTTTTTTTGCATCAGGAATGGTGGCCATATACGAATAAGTGAAGGCTTCAAAAGACAGACTTTCGTCCCTTGCACAGGCCTCATAGTACTGTTTCTCATTCTCCCGGCAGATGGACTCCTGCAGATCCCGAAGGCCATATACTACGCCCCCGAAAAGCAGGATGAAGCTGGTAAAGAGAAGGCCGCCGGGTTTGAGGACCCTCTTTGCTTCCGTCAGCGCACGGATCCGGTTCTTCTCGCTCATGATATGGTACATGGGACCCATGAGAAATACCACGTCGAAAGTGTTATCCGAAAAGCGCGCCAGGTCCATGGCATCACCCTGCATCGCATTGAAATGCACTTTATACTGGCGTGCTTTTTTCTTGGCAAAGCGTACGTTCTCCGGACTTAGATCCAGAAGGGTAACCTGATGCCCTTTCTTGGCATAGTACACCGAGTACTGCCCCGGGCCACCTCCGATATCGAGGATCGTGGCGCCTTCCGGGATCAGCTGATCCATCATGTGGACGGTGATATATTTCTCATAAGGATGATCCTTCTGCAGCCGGTCCCATTCCTTCTTCGGGTGGCTGTCATAGTATTCCTGAATGATTTCTTTCTGCTCTTTCATAGCTATATCTCCAAAAGCATATGCTTTTTCTCTCGTAAAAACTGTCTCTGTGATTCCTTGTTCTTTTCTGTATCAGAAAAGCTCTTGTACGATCTTTTCAGCGCATTCTTCCGGGGAAAGGACACTGGTATCGACAGTGAGACTGTATTGAATATCCTGACTCATCAGCTCAGCCTGTTCTTCCGACTGGCTCTCGTAGCGGTCTCCCCGCTCGATATTTCTCTGTTTACAGATATCCAGTGGACAGTACACTTCCACGATGGATAGCGGGCTGTCCTTCATGATCTCCATAAGCTGCTGATAATGAGGCTTGATCTCGTCGCGCTCCACCAGGATCCCGTCGATCAGGACATTCTTTCCCATGTCGGAATATAGCTTCGCGGTGTGATACATCATGATGATCACTTCGGATAAATACTTCCAGTAATCTTCCTGCAGATACTGTTCGCCCACCATTTCCTGGAAAAGATCATTGGCCACCACATAGAAGAACACATCTCTTCGTGACTGAAGTGCATCCACGATAGATGTCTTTCCTGAACTGGTTACGCCGTTTAAAAATATAATCTTTCCCTTTTCCATTTTTTATTTCCTCTTACTATGTATCTCTGCTGCGTGAAGAATCAGATCTGCTCCAGGATCTGCGCGACACCATCTTCTTCGTTGGTGCCGGTGACCGTATCGGCCACGTTCTTTACTTCCTCGATGGCATTGCCCATGGCCACGCCATATCCTATATTTCTTATGCTCTCCACATCATCGTGATCGTCTCCGAAATAGACCGCTTCCGATATAGCGATGCCTTCTCTTTCCAGAAGCTTCTTTACACCATTCCACTTCGTCGCAGAGGTGCTCATGATCTGGAACAGCCACCCTTCCGCAACGGTGAAATATGCGTCTTCCGAAAGGCCGTTTTCAGACAGGATCCCCCGGATCCTGTCCGGTATCTCACTTGATGGACAAAGCGGTTCCGTCGGGATCGTTACCGAGGAGAGTTTATGCTCTTTTCCCGCAATCAGGATCTTATAGAGATCGACCTCTTTCAGAAGAGAAAGAAGATCCGGGACTTTCGGTGTATCCCACTCAGGGATCCCGATATTTCCGAAGATGCCTCTGCTTGTTTCCAGCACCACGATCAGGTCGTCATGAGAAAGAACCGCGGACAGTGCATTTGCCGCAGATTCGGATGAAAAACCATTACTGATCACGGTATCTCCGAACTTGATCCTGGCACCGTTCAAGGTGATCAGGGCATCAGCCTCGGTGAACTCCTTATACATCGCAGAAATCGCCCGCTCGGGCCGGGCAGAGGCGACCGCCCAGATTCCGCCTTTCTCCCGGAAAGCACGGATCGCATTCATCGTGCGGTCCGAAATCGTCTTGTCGTTTCGAAGAACCGTTCCGTCGAGGTCAGTAAAAACAGCGCGTATCTTGTCCATTGACGCCTCCAATTGTATATGTGTTTTCTAGATAAATTATATCAATAATCTGATTGAGATCCGTTTACTGAATCACCTGTGTCACGACCGTAAGATCCGGCCGGGTGTTCTTGATGGCGATCTGAAAAGCATCTTCGTAGACGAGTTCTCCGGGGAGTTCCTCACACTCCGTAAGATACAGCCGGACACCATACTTCTTACACATATCGCGGTAGAAAGTCATCTGCTTCCAGATGTCATTTCCTTCTTCTGCGTTCTTGAACCATGTGGTCGCGTTATCGGGATTGCCCTGCTCGTAAAACGGCGGGACCGGAAGGACTTCCTCGAAATATTCTCTGTTCTTCCAGTATTCCTTCTCTTCCTCTTCCGTGAGCGTCTTATTTTCCACGAGTTTCCACACCGCGGTGAAGATCCCCCGGGGCTGCTTCGTCATATATGCGATATCTGAAGTGTGGACCCGGTAATAAGGCATCACCGGTCCGCTTTCTTTACGGTCCAGTTCCCGCTTTACGCTTTGGAAATTCGCATCGAGGTCACCGGCTCCATCCATCACGATCCGTTTGCATGAAAGAAGCTTCTGCCACTCATCGTGTTTCGCTTTGGACCGCATATTCACATCGCCCGTATCGTAGCTTCTTGCCCATTCGAGAAACTCCTGGTGGTTCTGATACATGTCTCCGCCGGGAAGAAGCCGGTCACCGAACTCTTCTCTCTCCCGTTTACGAAGTCTCTCGATTCGGACTTCCGTGTCCGTTACAAGGCGGATCGCCAGTGTAAAGAGCGGGATCAGTTCGTCACCCCAGTCCACGAGAGATCCGGAGATCACGATCTGATCGTGCTTTTCGATATCTTCTTTCATGAGACGGAGACGCTCTTCAAAACTTCGTTTCACTGTATATTTCGGATCCGTCGGCTCCCAGAAATAGTCGTCGGTATCCATGAAAAAATATCCGAGCTCATCGCAGATTTTCTTTCCCAATGCGGAAGTTCCGGAACCGGATGCGCCAAAAATGTGTATAACCTGTTTCATGTTCGATCCTCGCTTTCCCTCTCACTCTTTCAGATGAACATTTCCATATATCTTCGGAAAGTTTCAAAACCGGCCGCCTCGTAGAAGGCCAGCGCGTCCTGATTAAACTCCCACATGTTAAGTTCCAGACGATGGTAACCCTGATCGATGGCGAAGTTCTTGATGAACTCGATCAATGCCGTGGCGATCCCTTCTCTTCGGTGTTTCTCATCGACACAGAATTCGTCGATATCGAGGAAATCACGGACCTTCATGAAAGGATTTTCCGGTTTATAGATGTGATGCAGGATCGCAAATCCGCAGAGCTCACCGTCCTTATCCGCGACGACGATTTTCTGTTCGGGATCCTTAAAGATGTAGTAGACATAGTTCTGAAGTTCCTCACTGAATCCCGGTTTAAACACGTCCGGTTTTCCTTCAACATGAAGATCATTGACCTGCTTGCGAAGCACATTGATCTTCTCCAGTTCGTCTTCTTTTGCGAAACGGATGACCATATTACTACACCTGCCTTTTTATGAAATATTTCTAATCATTGTATCGAAACGAAATAGGGAATACTAGTTCCCGGCAGTATAAACTCTTGTTTCGCAAATGCCACTCATTCGAATTCTTTATCGTGTTTTTTGAAGAAGTCATAGAAGTAACGCACATTCTCAAGCTCGGTCCAGTCCGCCACGGCAAAAGAACCTGAATCCAGGTCGTAGATCTTCGCGCTAAGTGTGCCGAGCATGAAAGGTGAATGCGTCGCGATGATAAACTGACACCCGAGAAGTCTCGCCATGTCATTGAGTTTCTCCGCCAGTTTCACCTGATTATCCAGAGACAGCGACACCTCCGGTTCATCGAGAAGATACAGTGCATCCGGGCGAATGAAGTCATCGAAGAACTGAAGAGAGGTTTCTCCGTTCGAGTATTTTTCCTGCGAGAATTTTGTCGCTTCCTTGATCTTCCATCCAGCCACGGATCCGAGAAAAGCCTGTGCCTCTTCTTTACTCTTTCCGCCTTTTACCTGATCAACGAGAAGACCTTCATCGAGGATCGGGATCTGCTGGATCTTTTTGACTTCGTAGAGGATATCTTCGCTCTTGATGTACCGACTGTCGGAAGGAAGGACCCGAAGTGTCCTCCCGAATTCATCTTCCCCCAGTCCGGCCGTGCACTCCTTCGCAAAGTTTCCACAGAAATCCTCTGATCCGAAAGTATTCGGTGTTGCATATTCTTTTCCCTTGATCAGGAGCTTATTTGCGATGATATTGAGAAGTGTCGATTTCCCCGAACCATTACTTCCATACAGCACCGTGATCCTGTCGAAGAGGAACTGCATCCCTTCTCTTCCACGAAAAACATTGTACGGATAAATATTGGGGCAATTAAGGCATTTGCTGCTCAGCTTGAAACTTTGAAGATAGATCATGAGATTTCAGCCTTCCATTGCCAACCGGATCAGTTCCGAAATATGGATCTCCACACTGTCGAGGCAGGGTACCGGGCAGTTTTCCTCATTAAGAAGCAGCGGCAGTTCCGTGCATCCGAGTACGACTGCTTCGATGCCCTTTTCTCTCTGCATCTTCCTAATAATTCCCTGGAATTCATTCAAAGTAGTTTCTTTAACAACACCAAACTCCAGCTCTTCCAGAATACGCTTAGCAATCAATTCGCGGTCTTCTTTCTCCGGAACGAAGACTTCGATTCCGGCATTTCTGAAATCTTTCTTCATATAGTCCTGTTCCATGGTAAAAATCGTGCCCAGAAGACCTACCATTTTATAGCCTGCTTTTTCCACCGCTTCACACACGACTTTAGGGATACTGATCAGTTTCGCTTTCGTTGCCGCCTGCACTTCATCAAAGACAATATGCATCGTTCCTGCCGTCAGGGAGATCACCTCGGCACCGCTTCCGTATAAAGCGTTTACCTTCTCCGCCAGATACGCACTGAGTTTTTCATATTGCGCAGTAGAAACATACTCCCACGCCCGTCGAAAATCCACACTCTCGATTGCCAGATCCGGCATATGTGTTCCGTTCGTAAGCGCATCGATCCGCGTGTTCAATGTCTTGTAATACATGAGAGTGGATTCCGGTCCGGTTCCACCCACTAATCCGATCTTCTTCACTTTGCAGGCTCCTCTTTCTATCGACGCATTCTTTCACATCACCGATAAAAAAAGAGTACCATATCCAGTAGAAAAATGGACACATACTTGCAGTATGAAAAATCAGCAGAAAACTATTCCTTTTACAGCCAGTTCAGACGGTTATGGAAACTGATCTTCTGTCCGCCTTTCTTCACTTCCCCGATCTCATAGCAGTCGTATGTCTTCCCGATATGGTCCATGACCTGCTTTTTCTTTTTCTGGGACGTGACCACGATAAAGCCCACGCCGCAGTTAAATGTCCGGAGCATTTCTTCGTCCGTGATATTTCCATTATCACGGATAAACTTAAAAAGATTCAGGATCCGGATCTTTGAAAGATCGATATCGGCACAAAGGCCATCCGCAATGACGCGGCAGAGATTTCCTTCGATGCCGCCTCCGGTGATGTGGGCCATACCGTGGATGACCTCCTTCGGAAACAGTGCTTTTATCGCTTTATAATAGGGCGTATGCGGTTTCATGATCTGCTCGATGAATGTCATGCCGTCGATCTTATCAAGCTTGATCTTCGGCATCTTATCCATGAGAAGACGGACCAGCGAATAACCGTTGGTGTGAAGTCCATTGGAAGCCACCGCCAGGACCGCATCCCCCTCTTCGATCTTCGATCCATCGATGACCTTCGATCTCTCCACGATGCCGGCGATACTGGATGTCAGCACATAGACTCCCGCATCCACCACCAGCGGCTGAATGGACGTTTCCCCGCCCACAAGAGAGCATTCATTTTCCCGGCAGGCATCCGACACGCCCTTAACCAGTGTCTTGATGGTGTCCTTCTCCGCATTGCCGCAGACGATGGTATCCAGGACCGCCAAGGGTTTGGCGCCCATGACCACGATGTCATTGACCAGATGGTTGATCATGTCATGGCAGATGGACTCCGTATAGCCATATTCCATCGCCAGCTTCTGCTTCGAACCGGGTTCTTCAGACTTTAAGACCAGCACCGGATCGGAGATCTCCGGAAACTTGATATCGTATAGTGAAGCGAAAGGACCCAGGCCGTTTAAGACGCGGTTGTCTTTCGTTTCCAGACTCTTCGCCATTTCTTTTTTGATCGTATCCGTATAGGTAATATCGATACCGGCCTTACTATAGGACAGTCCGTCTGCTTCCTTCTCACTTCCTGTCAGAAGCTCATCTACTGAAACCTGAAGCACTGTCGCCAGTTCCTTCAGACTCTCGATATTCGGATAGGCGGTGCCGTTTTCCCACTTGGATACTGCCTGAAAAGACACCTTCAATTTATCCGCAAGCTGCTGTTGGGTAAGATTCAAACTCTTTCTCTTTTCTGCGATAAAACGACCGATCTTCGTACTGTCCAGCATAGCCCGGCACCTCCGTTTTTCTTTATCTTACCTGCTCAGAATGTGCGAAAACAATAACCTTTTACTTGAGTTTACCATGGAAATTCAACTTGCGGTTGAGGAAAAATATTTAACTTTTTGTCGTGTATACTTGACATTATGTCGCGGACGTTGTACTATTCATCTTGCAAGGCAGGATTGAGCCTGCCGAAGAGAAGCGTTTTGCACGGAGGTGTAAACTTATGAAAAAGAAAACATTAGCCTCGACGATTTTGTCGATCATTATTGTGTCAGTAGTCATTCTGGCAGCCGGGATCAGAAGCGCTCTTCAGCCGGAGAACAAAGACTATATCCAGTTTAGTAACACGGTCACCGTCACAGACACCGGCATAGAATATGAAATCGATCCCATCCACTTCGAACCGATCGGTAAGAAGGTCACTTTCGAAGTAGAGATCGAGGAACCGGAAGGAATGAACACAGTAATCATCATCCGAATCGGGGCCCCGAATTCTAAATCCGTTGTGATCGAAAGGATCGAAGGCAGCAATACCGCGAAGATCAAGGTGGACGATGCAGATGATAAGGATCTGTATGTAGAGTTCGGACATGAAGCGAGCGATTCCCTTGCGCCCTCATCCTATAACGTCAAGATCAAACTGAATGGATCTTCCGATGCGTTGAAGCTCCATAGCACTCCAATGATGCTTGCCGCCCTTCTCCTGGTCTTTGGAATCTATGTGATCGTAACAACCAACCGCAATGAAAGCAAATACGATGAGCGCCAGCTGGCCGCACGCGGAAAAGCTGCGATGAATGCACTGATCATTGTTCTTATGTGCTGTTTTACATATGGCTGTCTGAGCATGTCCGTCAAGAACTTCCCGATCTCCATGTATGAGGTCGGCATCGGATCGGTGATCGTAGGTTCGACCGCATTTGCCATCATGTGCGATATCAACGATGCGTTCTTCGGTCTTTCCGAGAGACGCTCGAAGTTCCTTGCACTTTCGTGGGTCATGGGCATCCTGGCACTCTTTGGCGCCGGCATGACCTTCCTCGGGCTCGGAAAATTTAACGAGATCACCGGCACAGGGCTCGTTGTAGGCATCTGCTTCTTCCTTCTCGCCATCGAGCTTACGGTGAAGTCATCCATCGAGAAAAAGGAGGCCGCCGATGAAGAATCTTAGGTTAAAAGCGGCACGCGCCGCCCTGGACATGTCCCAGCAGGATCTGGCCGACAAAGTCGGTGTCTCCAGACAGACGATCAACGCCATCGAAAAAGGCGACTACAATCCTACGATCAAGCTCTGCCTCTCCATCTGCCGCGTCCTCGGCAAGACCCTGGACGAGCTGTTCTGGGAAGAGGAATGAAGCAGACTTTCTTTCAAGACACAAAGGGGCAATCTCACGTATTTTGAGATTGCCCCGATTACTTTCGCAGTGGACTTCAAGAGGTTTTCGCGAAAAGCTCCAAATCTCTTGTACGCCGTCGCCACAGCCGCTTTCAATGACTTAGTTTTACGCTTTCCAGACGCTCTTTTCGATCGCAAAAACACCGTCATGATACGGTCCTTCCCCGGTGAAAAGCACTTGGAACCCGCACTTTTCGAGCACGCGCCCCGATGCCTTGTTCTCCTGAAGGCGGATGCCGTACACTTCCTTGATCCCGAGGCGCTCCGCCATCACGGGAAGAAAGGCGCGGACAGCTTCCGTCGCGTACCCGTTTCCGGTGTAGATCTTCCCCACGTGATATCCGATCTCCCACTTCCCGTCATCGATGGGAACGATCTGGACATAGCCGATGTTCTTTCCCTCATCTTTCGTGATCAAAGCATAGACCAGCGGTCCTTCATTTGATCCGTACTGCGACATCAGAAACTCGATCGTTTCCTGCGCATCTTCAAGCGTTGCGAAGACCTCATCCGGCACGAACTTTCTCGTATCTTCGTCCAATGAATTCTTGTGCACGTCCATGGCCATATCCATGGTCATTTCCGTGATCTTTAATCTATCTGTTTCCAATAAAATACTCATATTCACTCCTTACAATTTCTGCGCGCATTCATATCGCCACGCGCCATTTCAGATCCCTTCCAGCTCGCCATATCCTTTCGAAGGAAGGATCGTCGTCTTCTCCGGAAAAAGCACTTCGCATATCCGTAGTTCCAGTTCCTGTCTGTGGGCGAAGTGATCGATCAGTGCATCCTCCCCGGAAAGGCCTCTGGCCTTCGCGTAGGGCGAGTCATCGAAGAACTGCATCATCAGCGGGAACCACATCTCCACGCCGTTTTCATCCGACCGCTCTTTTCTTATCACATGAAGATTCCCGCGAAGGTCTTCCGCCTTCAGATAAAGGATCTGAAACTCTTTTCCGGAAAGAGCATCGCGGATCTTTCTATAGAAAGAAAGGATCTCTTCATCAGACAAATTCCGGAAGAGGATCAAGTCCTCGACGATGTTCTGGAAAAGCGAGCACTCAAAGATATTCCCGTCGCTGTTCCACGCCGAGAAGCGGCGAAGAATGATCGACTCAAACTCCTCAAAAGTCACCCGGTTATTGTAGATCTCATACTGCTCCAGATCCTGATAGAAGGCCCGGTCCTCGGACCGGATCTTGGTATAGGTCACGATCCGCTTTGTCCCTTCTGAATAGGTCTTCTCCTCGATCTCTTTACGAAGAGACGGATATTTTTCCAGGATCGCCGGATACTTCTCCTCATCCAAATACGCACACCAGGCAAGTTCCACAGGCGAATACTCGCCTTCCCGGACCGCTTTGAGTTCCGGATGAAGTTCCTGAAGTTTACTTACCAGAGTGCTCTTTCCGCTTCCTTGTAATCCTTCCACGAAATAATTCATCGGCATCTCCCTTCTTCTTCGTAAATCACTTCACAAAACGTCTGTACACCCGGCTGGTGCCGCCGTTCCAGTCAGTCATATCCTGCCAGTAGGTGTAGCCGTACTTCTCGTAGAGACCTTCTTCACCTGTGGAAATATAAATCACCTCATGTCCTTCTTCCTTCGCCAACTCGTAGGCGCGATCCAGAAGAAGTCCCATGCGGCGCCCGCCGCGGTACTCGGGAAAGGTATAGACGAAACCGACCCACGGCGTGAGAGTCGGATCTTCGATCTCATCTCTTTCCGCATAGGTGCAGAATGCGGCGAGTTTCTCACCGTCGGTGAGAAGCAGAAGCTTCGACGTCTCCCCTACCAAGCTTTTGAACTTGTTTTCCGAAAGCAATTCATATAGAAAAGCACCTGCCACCCAGTCGCTTTTCTTGATTTCTTCTTTCCAGTGTTCCTGATTATCCGTATCGAAATAATTGATGATTTCCATGTATTCCTCTTTTGCCCAAAGTATCGGTTATACATTCATCTTAACGCATGGAAGGAAGTTACGCATTATACTTGAAATCTAATCCGGAAGCGAATATCAGCATAACCCGGCGCGAGTCCCAACACTCGGCCGTTTCGCATAAAGATCAGTCGGAGATCAGTTCTACCATCTCTTTGATCTTATCGCCTACATCCTCCGGACAGTGCGCATCCGAGGATGTGATGATCGGCACATTATGCTTTTTCAGAATGCGGATCAGTTCCGGATCCATGCCAAGGGAAGCGGTGTCCGGGCAGCGCCGGTGGGCACCGCTGTTCTCATCGGCATACATGCCGTTTCGCGCCAAGGCTTCCGCCAGTTTCTCGTAATATTCCGTGAGCGGAAAAGACGCTTTATGCCCGAAGAGCTTGATGGTGTCCGGATGACCGATCCCGTTGAAAAGCCCGCTGTCCGCAAGTTTCACGGAGTCCTCGAAATACCTTCTGTAGGTACTGTCCACGTCGATCCCTTCCCACAGCTCCGCGTTATGGTCGAAGGCAAAATCACCCACGAAGTGCATGCTTCCGAGAAGAAAATCCAGTCCCTTGTCCGATGTCAGTTCGCGGATGAGTTCTTCGTATTCTTCGAAGTAGCAGACCTCGAGGCCAAACCTGATCTTCACGGGATAGTCCTGCTGCCGCATCTTTTCCACCAGTTCCAGATACTCGGAAAAGCTCTTCTTCCCCGCCTTTCGCTGAAACCAGTTATCGACAAAATCACTTGCCGCACGGGTGGAATCGTACATGGGTGCGAACTCCGGGAACATATAGTTATGCTCGAGAAGCCGGATCTCCGTAAGACCCATCTTCACCGCCTGATCCACAAACTCCTGGATCCAGGGAAGGGTATACGGGCCCCTTTCGATATGGATATGTCCGTCGATCATGCTTTTTCTGTCTCCTTCAGGATCGCCTCTGCCAGATTTCTTCCGTAGATTTCACAGCCTAATGCATTCGGGTGCAGATTATCGAGGAAATATTCCGGAAAATGCGGTACCATCTTCATTCCATCGATGACTGTAACATTGTTATATTTCTCTGCGATGGCCTTTACCTTCCCGCAGAACTCGATCAGTTTCGGAAGTCCGTCCCAGGAATCACCTCGCCAGAGCGGCGTGATGCAGAAGATCGGGATCTCGTTTCCGTAGATGCTGATCAGGGTCTCGTAGTACTCCTCGACCGGGGTCATATCCTTCTCGCCGTACTGGTTGGTGCCGAGGGCCACGATGATTTTATCCGGAGTATAGCCGTCCATCTTCATGAGAGACTTCTTATCGTAGATATAGCCACCGATGCCCTGGTTGATAATGTCGTAATTCAGGATCCGGTTGGCAACACTGACGTAGGTGCAGGACGAACGGAGCGGGCCGTATCCCTGAGTAATGGAGTCGCCCAGCCACAGGACTTTCTCGTTCTTCTTGGCAGGTGTCACTTCCGCATCGATGGTGAAGTTACGGATCAAGACTGTCGCATCCGCCGGCAGATAAATGACCACTGACTTTTCGCCTTCCGGAAGTTCCCACTCGAAAGTCCCGACGTCCATGATGTCCTTGACCCGCGCGATGTTCGTAACAAAACCATCCACCCGAAGTTCGAAGGAATCCGGCGATCCTTTCCAGATGGTCTTATAGTCGAAAGACAGTTTGGTCGCGGACGTTCTGAACTCCAGTGTTTTTGCCGTGGTAGCCGTACATCTTTCGTACCACATTTGAAAAGCACCTTTGAAATATTCAACCTGTTCTTTGGTATACTGGAAGGCCTGTAGATACCCGTCCTCCGTCTCCGCAAACTCATATGCGCCGAAATAGATCTTCTTTAATTCCTCGTTCGATAAAATCATAGTTTTGTCTCCTTATCCTTCGAAGGCTGATGTATCTATTCTACCATTATGCAAATCGATAGCGCATCATTGGATTATCATTCGTAATAGAGACATGCTAAAATAATCTCGGGCCTTTCAAAAGGAAGGAGCAACCACTTTCTTGTCAGGAAAGCCGGCTACTAAGAAGTATTCTTGGAGGATGGAGAACTATGATTTTTATCTACGCGATCATCGCTTCTGTTATCGGGTTTGTCGGGTCATTGTTTCTCGTATACAGTGACAACATTGTCGACTTTACCGATAAAGTGTTCAATAAGATTTTCGGAAGTTATGATTCGAAGAATAAGAAGAATAATACGGGTACAAAAGCACCTGTCGAGGGATCCCTTCTGGCCGGCTCTTCTCTTACTAAAGACATGAAGCAGGCGATCGAGCCGCTTCTGCTTTCATGGGGAAACGCAGATAGTTCCTATCTCACGGGAAGAATGGATACCACATTCCGGCAGATGCAGGAGAACAGCATCCGCCTTCTTCAAAAACACGGACTGCGCCGCGTGATCCGCCTTCAGAAAACTAAAATGAAGAATACCGGGAAGCCGGGAAACTTCAAGAACTGGAACGATGGCGGACGTCAATGGCGCGAAGGCGAGGCGGAAGGCACAGTAAAAGACACGTATATCGATGCTTCCGGGAATACCGTCAACGAGGAACTGATACGAAGTGCCCGTATCGCAGTACGGCAGAGCCGGCATATACGGTGTTCGGATCTGGCTTCCGAAAAAGAAAGAAAACGCCAGGGTAAGAAGGGGAATAAGGAATTCTACGAGGAAGTCCGGGAGCAGCGCTGTTATTCCTGCGGTGCGGAGATCACGATCAGCGGTGCGGAGACGACATGTCCCTTCTGCGGACGGCCGGTATTCTCGAATTTTTATGATTGGCAGACGCAGGATTTCGTCATTGAGAATGAAGGATTCGGGAAAACACTTCTTACCTTCCTGCCCATCGTTCCGGTAACGTTCATCGTGACACTTCTGATCTTCCTTCCGTTTATGGATGTGATCGAAGATGACATCTCATTCGCGCTGATGTTACTGGCCGGAGGCGTGATCGTCGGATTTATCGCGACGCTTATCGTGCTGGTCCTGTTCGAGGACGTCTTTAAAAAGAACCGTAAGACGAAGAAGATCACCCGTTTCTCTGAAAACCTGTTCCGAAGCTCGATCCTGGAAGAACTCTGGAAGAGGGCAGATCCGGAAACGACACTGGAGATGTATCTCGGAGAGATCAAGTATAAGTCAGTCAAAAATACCGAAGATCAGAGTTTCATTACGGCGTCGGTCCCGCTACGGACAAGGACGATCGACAGTTCCGGAAAGATCTCTACCGCAACAACGAAGAAAAGACTTTCCATGGTGCGGGCACGCTACCCGAATAAGCTGAAGTCGAAAGGAGAGATCCTCGTAAACAAGTCCTGCCCCTCCTGTGGTGTGCCGTTTCTTCCTGATGATCATGGTGCATGCTCTTACTGCGGTTACAGCCTGCAGGTCGATAATTCCAAGTGGAAGATCGCGGAATAAGCGCCATGGTTCGACATTGGTCATAGCGAGATTTGGGTTATTCAGTAAAAGTATCTTCCAGCATCACCAGGCATAGTTCCGGCTTTTTCGGATCGAAATACACCGGGACGCATTTTTCTTCGTATTTTTCCCGATCTTCTTCCAGCATCTTCTGAAGCGCTTCTTCGTTTCCTTCTTCATCATCACCATAGACGGAAAGATCCCGCTCATAGATGTGCTCTTCTCCATTCGTATCCTTATAGCGGATCCGGACAGTGGTATTCGGCTGCTCATCCTCTTTTTCCAGGATAACTTCAACGATCGATCCCACCGTGATCGCCCAGTGCTTTTTCCGATGGATCGAAATGATTGCGTTCAAGAAGCTGATCACCAGAGGAAGAGAAAAAACGATGCCTGCGATCCTGAGCGCAAAACGGAGAACCGGGTGCACAAAAAATGACAGTATCCAGCAAAACGCCACGATCAGCGCCAGTACACCCACGACCAGAATATCCGTTTTGATCTCCTTGCGAAGTTTCTTTTTCCGGTATTCTTTTTCGTTATCCATCGGGTTCCTCAGCGTTCCGGCCGGTATGTCCAGCCATGTTCTCCGTGGTAGATCATCTGCTTGGTCATACCACCATCGATGCAAATATTCTCGCCGGAAATGAATCCCGCTTTATCAGAGCAGAGGTACATGACCATGGAAGCGATATCTTCAGGTTTTCCGACGCGTCCCACCGGCTGCTGGACCGCATCTGCGCCGGAGATATCCGAGCCGGTCGTATCGATCCATCCCGGGGAAATGCTGTTGACCCGCGCTTTTCCCGCAAGGCTCACAGCCATGGCATGTGTCAGTGCCGCGATTCCGCCTTTGGCCGCTGTATAACTTTCCGTCTGCGGCTGGCTCATGCGGTCCCGTGAAGATGAGATATTGATCACGGAAGCAGTTTCAGAAAAATAAGGCATCAGAAGTTTCGTCAGATAAAACGGTGCGGTAACACCGACAGCCAGCGCTTTCTGAAATTCTTCGTAGGTGCATTCATCGATGCCCTTCATGAGAGGGAGCGCATTATTGACCAGATAATCGACATGGCCGGATGCAGAGATGACAGATGCCGAGAACTTTTCAAGCGTCTCCTTATCTCCGACATCGCCGACGAACCAGTCACCGGGAAGGATATCGATAATGTGGACCTGTATGCCATCATTTCTCATTGCTTCCGCGATTGCTTTTCCGATGCCCCTGGCGCCACCGGTGATCACCGCAACTTTCTTTTCCTCTGCCATATCGCTCACCTCATTTCTATGTAAAGTGTATCATTGATTACTCGAATATCCACTAGTTACTTATATGTTCAAGAACGAGCCGGAGGATCATAGGCATTCAGAAAAGATCCAGCCTCAGCTGCCGGTCGATCCAGCTCTTCTGTACTGCCTGATGAATCATATCATCAGGCATACTTGTCCCGATGAGAAAAGGTGACTTCGGGTCGTGGCGGCGCATGTTCTCCCGAACCAGCGAAGGATCCGTGTTGGCATAGCAGTACCTGCATAGATGTCCGCAGGTATCGTAGGCACCGATGTCCGAACCCAGAAGGCAGGCACATTCCCCGTTTCTCTGGTTCTTTCCTGTCTTCGGAACGATCAGGTTAGAGTGAAGCGCCGTCTCATAAGTCGACACCGTCATGCAGCCCGAGCAGTCCGCACCATAAGGCGCAAGTGCTTTTCCCTCAGCACAGGGACGGATCGTCATGCCATATTTTTTCCCGATCTCGATAAAAGCTTTGCCGAGAGTCATCCGGTCATCCAGAGAGACTTCCCGCGCCTCCGGAAAGTTTCTCTCCACTTTTTTGTAGATGTCCAGGAAGCTGATGACACACGTCTTCGTGTAGCCGGCAAGGGTCGATGCCATCTTCTCGAACATGCCGATATGCCATTCCACAGAGTGAGCTGCATCGACGAGGATCGGATCATAGCGCCAGCCCATGCTGTCCACACCAACCCGCTCAGAAAGCTTCTGAAATGACTCCATCACCCGCTCCTTATCCGGAACATTTGGCTCGATGTCTTTTCCATAAGGCGTGATCGTCACAAACCAGTACTGTCCGTAAGGATCCAGCACGTCCATCTTCGGCAGCATCGGCGCGGGATTCTTGGTGCAGAAAGAAATCAGATCCACCACATCAGAAGACAAGCTGTATCTCGTCACCTGCGAAGGATTATAGGGATTACGCACGAGGACGAAGCCTTCTTTGATCCGGTTGCAGAGCCACTCGGAATAAAAGGCCGGAATATCGGTGCGCATGCCTGTCTGGATGATCATGATTTCAGCTCCTTAAAGACCTCGCCGATATCGCCCGTGATCAGGATCGCCTGGTCCTTGATCTCCTCCGGACAGATGGCTTCTTCGAAGTTGATGCAGGCGTAGGTCGCCTTCGGATTCTGCGCGGTCATTTTCCAGAACGGATACTTGATGATAACCGGTGTATTGTATCCGACACCCAGTTCCAGGAAAAGGATTTTCCCCGTCTTATGCGTCTCCAGAAATACTTCGTATCTCGAGCAGGCGAGTTTCCATCCGTCATCCTCGACAAACTTATCGTCGGAACGAAGATTCATGGTAAGCGGTTTTCCGCACTTCGGACATTTCGGGATCAGCTCGGACGGGATCCGCATATCCTTCTGCTGCTCGTACATTTTCTTTATCATCTCTTCGTTATCGTAGGTGTCCTGCGTACAGGGCTCCGTGCACTGGAAAAGGCCGTAATCCCCCTGGGTATAAAAGAGCCTTTCCTTATCGAATCCCGCCTTCTGGAAGCAGTGATCCACGTTCGTCGTCAGGACGAAATAGTCCTTGTCTTTCACCAGCGAGAAGAGATCGTCATACACAGGTTTCGGCGCATCCAGATAACGGTTGATGTAGATGTATCTGGACCAGTACGCCCACATGATCTCCGGCTCCATTCCAAGTACATGAAAGCCGCCGGTATACATGTCCGTAAAGCCGTACTTTTCCGAAAAGTCGGAAAAGTATTTCTCGAACCGCTCGCCGCTATAGATAAAGCCCGCCGAAGTAGAAAGACCCGCACCGGCACCGATCACGACAGCATTCGCCTCAGAGAGGGCTTGCTTCAGTTTTTCATACATTACGATCACCTCGTTTCAGAAGGTTCTGATAAAACAGAAGATCAATATCCTTAAACACATTGAAAAGCACTTTGATGCCGCTTCCGGTCGTATCCAGGTATTCCTTCACTGTCGCCACGGCGATCTCCGCTGCTCTTTCATTCGGAAACATAAATACACCTGTAGAAATACAGCAGAAGGCAACGCTCGAAAGACCGTTTTCGTCCGCCAGTTTCAGGATCGAGCGGTAGCAGGATGCCAGATCGTCTTCATTTTGTTTCGTCAGAACATGCTGTACGATCGGGCCGACGGTGTGGATGATAAACTTAGCCGGAAGATTAAATGCCGGCGTGATCTTGGCGCCTCCGGTCGGTTCCGGATATCCCTGCTTCTCGATGATGTCATTGCAGTAAAGCCGAAGCTGGATGCCGGCCTTGGAACCCAGGATGTTGTCCAGACATGAATGCAGCCACTGATAGCAGCCGGTGAAGCCGGAATTTGCCGGATTCACCACAGCATCCACCGCTAGCCTGGACATATCTCCCTGCCATAGATAGATCCGTGCATCCGAGCCGATGGTCGTAAGATCCTCTAATCTAACGATTCCTTCCGCTTCATTTTCCGCCGTCAGATATTCATCCTGAATCTTCAGGAATTCATCACTGATCGGATCAGGCATACGGATATTCATAAGCCCCCGAAGGAGATCTTTCTGCTCCTTTTCACCGGCGGGTATTTCCACATCGGACACATCCGATCTCTCCGCCAGAAGTTGCTTGATCAGCCATATTCTCTGCTCATCATGATTCATCGGATCACTCCTCTTCCAATGTCTCAGAAAACCGCAGGAGATACCCGTCCAGGTCCTGGATCAGCACCTCTTTCTCCACATAACAGATCCCGTCGCAGCGGTACTTGCTGGTGAATATATCTTTAAACGGAACCACGCCTTTTTCTTTTATCCGGGCAACGAATTCCTCCAAGTGGTCGATCTCGATCTGGAAATTGATCCCTCTTCCAAGCGGATACTCCAGTTTCCCGGTCTCCCAATGGCCATTGATCTCGTTGATCATTAGCTGCGCTTCCCCAAGCGAAAGAAAAGCAAACTTATCCTCGACCCGTTCGTACTCGATCCTAAACCGCAGCACGTCCGTATAGAATCGTTTGGATTTCTCAATATCGGAAACACTCAGTTCCGGAACCAGTTGATTGAATCGCATACTCTTTTCTCCTTGAAGGGTTCCCTTCTCCTTGCATCATTCCCCTAAAAGATCGGCTAACGTATCAGATGTTTCGACCGGTGTCCAGTGTCCTTCCACGCAGATCTCCGGGTCTATTTTCTTGATCGTATCCGCAAGTTTTCTGCTAAGCTCCTTGTCTTTTTTTCCATTGGGAAAAGCACTGCACGTAGCGTCTCCCAGGAACAGGGTCTTGTCTTCGCACACATACACAAGCGTCGCGTCATCGGTATGCGGTGATTCGGATTCGAGGATCTTTACCGTGCATCCGCCCAGATCCAGCGTCATCTCCCCATGGTAGATCATGTCGGAAGGAACGACGATGACTTCCTTATTCCCGGCATATTCTTTTCGCACACTATCACCGATCGCGAGAAAACATGAAGGCCCGTTCTTCTCGATCTTTTCTTTCCATTCTTTCAGGTACTCATTGGTCCTTGCATTACAGATGGAAAGACCATGTATCGCGTGTATGGCGAAAGTGTGATCCCAGTGCCAGTGCGTGAGGACCGTCAGATCCGGAAGTGGAAGTCCCTCTTTTTCCAGAAGTGCATAGAATTCTTTCATATGCACGTCCGAATGCCCGGCATCCACAGCCAGGCTCCATTTCTCTCCTCTGATATAGCCGAGATTCGGCCGGTCCCGCTCCTCTTCAAAAGGCATATACCATATATGTTCGGTTAGTTTTTTCAGTTCCATTTACTCATTCCGTATTCATTCTTATGCTGCTCGAGGTTCCACGTGCTGTGGTGCCGACTCCGTCTTCATATTCAAATGTTTACCAGTGAACGAACTTTCCGCCGATCACGCCCCGCACTTCGGGATCAGCAAGGATCCCGTATTTTTCCGGACGTCTGTATTTGTCGCCCATGATGTCGTTGCTTCGATGTTCTCTGAGCTGATCCAGATCCAGTTCCGCGATATACACACCCGGCTCGCCCGGTGCTTCCAGTACGCACATATCTCTCACGCCCGGCTCGCTCCGAAGCCACGGCACACCGTCGAAAAGCGTCGAGTGACCGTTGCAATCCGGCTGTCCTTCCGGGTAGTTGCAGGTCGCCACCGCCACCATGTTTTCGTAAGATCTAGCTCGAAGAGTGGAAAGCCGGTTGATCTCCATGGGGCAGGCATTCGGCGCCAGGATCAGTTCCGCACCTTTGAGCATCAGGATCCGGGCGCTCTCCGGAAATTCCCTGTCGAAGCAGATCATGGATCCGAACTTTACTTTTCCTCTTCCGAAATCCAGGTCCGCGACGTAGAAATCATCTCCGCCACTTAAGACTTTTTCATCGGCAAAAGCACATGGATGTACCTTTGAATAGTGAAGGATCTCTTTTCCTGTCCGATCAAAGAAGATCACGGAATTAAGCGGCTTCGGCTCGTGTTCTTCTAAGAAAGTGATGCCGATCGCCATCTGAAGTGCAGAGGCAAGATCCCGGAACGTACTGACGAACTCACTGTCTTTTTCGATAGCGAGTTTTCGTATTTCGGCTTCATCCTGTGGAAGCGCATATCCGTCGCTCCACATCTCCGGGAAAAGCGCCACATCCGCGCCCTTTTCTTTTGCTTCCTCACAGGCCTTTTTCCCGATCAGAAGATTCTCATCAAGATCCTTACCGGGAAGGATCTGAAGTAATGCTATTTTCAGGTTCATTTTATCTCTCACTTTACTCTTTTTCAGAAGGAACAGATCCGTCATCGAAGCCATGCCTGAATATCCGGATCCTTTCCGTTCTCTCGTATCCATGTTAACACGTTTTCTTTCGTTCTGATCTTCTCCGCAAGGTCCTTCGGGAGGGCAGATAGAAACTCCGAAATAGAAACTTGCGAATTCTTCCTGATTCTTTTCAGAAGAAGTGTATCCTTCTTTTTTCTCTCCGCTTCCGACTTCGGATATCCCTGTCCGAAAGGCTCGGAAAAGAGCTTCTCGATCGTCTGTTCCAGATTCTCTTTTCCCTGCCATGTATATTCCTCACCCAGAGGAACCGACACGGCATTTCCGTCGTTGATCTGCGCGAAAAGATATGCATCCATCGGTGTCGGAACATACCCGCAAAGCACTCCCGGCACGTTATTACAGGCCAGCATCATGCCCTGCCCGGAAGAACATCCTGTCACCACAAGATCGAGAGATCCTGACGCCAGAAGAAGCCCCGCCAGAATGGAGATTTCGATGTAACTGTACTTCTCTTTTTCCTCCGGTGTGCAGCCGAAGTTCAGCACCGTCGCATACTTCGCATATGTCTTTACGGTCTCGAATAAAAGGGAGTTCTTTCCGCTCTGGGAACTGGCCTGGATCACGCCGATCCGCATCGGGACTCCGCGTTTCTGATCGCCTATCCGTAGTACTTCAAACTGCTCTGTATGCTCTTTCACGCCGCGTCACACTTCTTTCTGCATATAGCCACAGGTAAACGGGAAGAAATCGAATTTCTTCGTGCCGATATGCACGGCACCGAAGCTCTCATACCACTTTCTCAAGACGGTATTTTCTTCCACGATGGAGATATTTACGATCGTACATCCGACGCTATGCGCATAGGAAAAAGCATGCTCCAGAAGAAGTTTTCCGATTCCCTGATGGCGGCACTCCGGAAGGACAGCCAGGTTATTCAGTTCGCACTCCAGATTCTCCTGCATCGCCAGAGAATAATATCCGCAGATATTTCCCTTCTCATCCACATAGACGAACATCGGACGTCCTTCTTCCAACTGCGTATAGAGCCTGTCTTCCGACATAGCAAAAGCTGTGAAACGAGGTGCATTTTCCGTGGTAAAACCAAGCTCCTCCGCCACTGTCAGAAAACTCTTTCGGATCACATCCACACACTGCGGGATCTCTTCCCGCTTCATTTCACGAATCATTTCGCAACTCTCCTTTCCGTCAGGATCTTTCTACATACGACCGGGCTATCGGTTTTTTGAACACTAGCTATCGTATTTTTTCTTTAAGAAAAGTATATCATTCCCCGATGGAAAAGGCTTTATCCTTTCAGTATAGGATCTGCGGTGTGTGGCTCGCCACTTTTTCCTTAAGAACTGTTCTTCACTAGGGTCTTTGGTATAATCAGAATAGAATTGGGGGGAGGTGCAACTATTGGCAACGGTATGTAAAAACTGTGCAGCACAGATCATATTTGACCCGAAGACGCAAAAGGTCGTCTGCCATACATGCGGGAGTTCCTGGGATCCCCAGACTGTAGATGTGCACGAAGAGTTTCCGGACCTTCAGGATTTTAATGAGGAAAATGAAGATGCTGATGAGATCTACAAGCACTTCATGGCCTGTAAAGTTTACACCTGCCAGTCTTGCGGCGGTGAGATCTTTGTCCACGGATCCGAAGCCTCCACCAATTGTATCTACTGCGGAAATTCGAGTGTGATCTTCAGCCGTATTTCCAAGGAAAAAGCACCTGACTTCGTCCTCCCTTTCCAGACAACACCGGCAGATGCTGTGGCCTCGATCCGGAAGGCATTTAAGCGGCACGCCTTCATTCCGAAAGAAATCAGGAAAATCAATCCGGATATGGTCAGAGGAATCTATATCCCCTATAAGATCGTAAATGGCCGGCATTTCGAGGCCGTGAACGTTTGTAGTCATATCAGACGTGGAGATAGAACAGAAACGATCCATACCAAAAGATCGGGCTTCATGCAGCTACGAAATCTTCCGGTAGATGCATCGGTAATTCTGTCAGATGAGAGTTCCCAGCAGTTAGAGCCCTACGATCTTAACGATATGAAACCTTTTAACGAGAGTTACCTTCTCGGTTTTTATTCCAATGCTGCCGATGCTTCTGACGAGATGATCCAGCAGGCAGCAAATGTCCGTGGCATCAATGCATTTCATAGTCAGGTGATAAAAACCGTTCGAGGATTTGATGCGCGTGTAACACGCGGTGAATACGAAACATATATAAATAAACATGCGATTATGTATGCCTTGTTCCCGGTATGGTTTGCCACCTTCTGGTACGAAGGACAGCATCACACCATCCTGATCAATGCCCAGACTGGCAAGGTCGTCGGAGGCCTGCCGTGGGATAAAAAAGCAGTAGATAGATTAACAATAGCACTCTCTATCCTTTTCACGATCTTTTGCGGCGTTGTCTTGTATGGTTTCTACAAAGTGATGGGAAAACCGGCCAATTTCAAAGAAGGGTTAGCTACCCTTTTTATGCCGGTCTTATCTGCTGTCTGTGGAATTGGAATATGGGTCATGGGTAAGAACAAAATGAAAAAGGTCATGAAGTACATCCATCTGACACAGGATTCTTCACTTTTCAAATTCGTGAAGAAAAGACAGGGGTGAACACTATGGGATTACTATTCATTTGTTGTTTGACTTCGATACCATTAGGAGTGGGCTTAGCAAAACTGCTCATGGCTACACTTCTTGAGAAGTCTAATATTGTAGGAAACAGCCTTACTGATACAAAAGAAATCAGTTCTCCGATCACTTTGATCGATAGAAGTGACGATGAGCCGCTCCTTGACTGGGAAAGTCAGTTGACTTACGCTCTTGAGAAAATGAAGTCGACTCCCGAATATCAGGATTCAATAAAGAACAAACTGGATGTGGATATTGATTATTGCGCGCAGGGCATCTCCATGAGAAACGGATTTGCGGTAATGACCGGTCAGATTATTTCTCCGATCAAAGATATTAAGATCGAACCGGTAGCTGACCCCGCCCGGGATCAAGCAGGATCCGTTCCACCGCCCCCGGCAGCCCCCAAGCGCTCCTGGAAAGAAGCCGTCGACGACTCTTTCATGGATATGGATGAAAAAGACAGTTGATCATCACATCCTCCGCATCCGCGCCACGTTCCGGTTCATGACTTTTCTTCC
>CADBGD010000005.1:53072-67282 GCA_902794115.1 Oscillospiraceae bacterium | reverse complement strand
GGTACCCGCCGGTCTCGAAGCCATTCATAAAAATGACCGCAAAAAGGAGGTACGCGATGCGATGCGTGATCACACGCGTCTTTCCGCTTCCGGCCCCCGCCAGAATCAGAACCGGTCCTTCCGTATGAAAGCAGGCTTCCTTCTGCTCTTTGTTCAATGTATCGTAAATACTCATATCTGTTTTACCCGTAATGCATCCTTCCGCATTTCTTTCGCGTTCGACAAGGCCGCCTCCGTAACGGCATCTCCGCCGAGAAGCCTTGCCAACTCTTTTGTGCTTTCATCTTCCCGCAACGCGTGAATCCGCGTCGTCGTTTTCCCTGCCTGCTCTTCTTTCTCGATCAGGAAATGGGTATCCTGCATCGCGGCGATTGCGACGTACTGGATGATGCTCTTCGCGAAGCCCATGAAGAAAATTCCAACGGCAAACACCATGGTGCTACCTGAAGGAAGCATTATAAAGCAGGAAAGTACGCGGACGAACGTGAACAGGAGAAGCATCTTCTTTTTCCCGACGCGGTCTGCGACGCTGCCGAGGATGAGTGGCGCGATCATCGTGGCAAAAAGCTCTGTCGACGCGAGCAGCCCTTCCTGCGCTTCGTTCATCCCATAGGTGTTGCCGATTGCCATGAGCGCTGCCTGGTACCCGCCGGTCTCGAAGCCATTCATAAAAATGACCGCAAAAAGGAGGTACGCGATGTCTTCACTTCCCCTTTTTGCGACGTAGGTTCTCATCTTCGCTCCTCTTATGCCAATGCTTCCATCGTTTTGCGTTATCCTTAATATAGCGCAGATGGATGGCAATTAAAAGTGGTGCGGCACGACTGATTTTTTAATGTCGCAAGCAGTTTTCTTTTTCAAATATTTAGCGTATGATGTCGGATAAGAAATCTTAGGAATGGATATGATACAATGAAAACAAACGTTATCCAGAACGCGTTCAAATTTGCTTTTCCGCGCACACTTCCGGTTTTGACCGGCTATGTGTTTTTAGGCATCACCTACGGTATGCTGATGTCGACCCAGGGCTTCCCGGTCTGGCTGCCGACAGTGACAGCCTTTGTCATCTATACGGGCTCCATGGAATTTCTGATGGTCAGCATTCTGGCTTCTTCCTTCCATCCTCTATCAGCATTTGCCACCGCCATCATGGTCGGTGCCAGACACCTCTTCTACGGAATTTCCATGCTGTCTAAATACCGTAACATGGGCTGGAAGAAGTTTTATCTTATTTATACGACGAGTGACGAGACCTTTTCTGTCAACTATTCTGCCGTGATTCCGGATACGATCGACCGGGGATGGTTCTACTTTTTTGTCTCACTTCTTGATCAGCTGTACTGGGTTATCGGGGCGACCATCGGCAGTCTCTTCGGCAGCCTCATTACGATTGACCTTCGCGGCCTTGATTTCGTGATGACCGCCATGTTTACCGTCATTTTCCTGCAACAGTGGTTAAAGGACGGGACGAATCCTAGGACCATGCTTCGGGACCACATCAGTGAACTTATCGGCATCCTTGGCTCCGCCGCGTGCCGGCTTCTGTTCGGCCCGGACCGTTTTATGATTCCGTCGATGCTGGTGATCCTCACGGTACTGCTGATTTTCAGAAAACCGATTGAGAAAAATATCGATGGAAAGGAGGCACGCTCATGACACATTTAGAGATGTTCATTACGGTCACTGTAGTCGTTGCCACTACCGTTTTAACCCGTTTTCTTCCTTATATGATCTTTTCCGAAGGACGTGAAATCCCGAAGACAGTCACCTACCTCGGCAAGGTTCTCGCGCCTGCCGTCTTCGGCATGCTGGTTGTCTACTGCCTAAAAAACGTAAGCTTCGTAAGCGGCACGTTCGGCATTCCCGAAATTGCTTCTTTAATCGTCATCACGCTTCTCTATCTATGGAAAAAGGACATGTTGATCCCCATGGCCGGCGGCACCATCTGCTACATGGTGTTCATCCGGCTGATGTGAGACAGTCTATCCACAAAGTGCAGGCATAAAAATAGAAGCCCTTTCGGACTTCTTCGAGCGCGAGACGGGAATCGGACCCGCGACCTTCGCCTTGGCAAGGCGACGTAGTACCACTCTACTACTCGCGCAATTTTAATGTCCGTTCAGCTTTCATTTCTGTGAAGAACGGCATCATTATACATAAGACAAACCATCTGATCAAATGTTTTCAAACTAAAATTTTTGATCTTAAATCCGAACTTTGCATCTGATCGGTTTATCTTGAATGCCCAAAGCTGGAATCGAACCAGCGACACGAGGATTTTCAGTCCTCTGCTCTACCAACTGAGCTATCTGGGCATATAAGCGGGTGATGAGAATCGAACTCACATGTTCAGCTTGGAAGGCTGACATTCTACCATTGAACTACACCCGCGTCTGAAACGTGGTCGCTTTCTCAAGGACACGAATGGTATTCTAACGGATTGTGTCTTCTTTGTCAACAACAACTTGAAAAACTTTTGCTGTGGATTTGACCTGGATTTGATTCAAAATTTATTCTCAATCCTCATCGTCTATTTTTCCGATACGGCTTCGCCGGATTTTGGCGCGCTTTGCGACAGCAAGGCCAAAGTGGAGCGTGATTATAACGATACCATGAAGGCAGTTCAGATGGAATTGATCCCGGAAGTCAAAAAGGCCCAGGAGATATTAACGAAAATCCGTTGCCAGAATGGTGAAAAGAGTGATACAGTAGAGAAAGAAGCATGCGAAAGTGATGCAGACGAGCAGGCAGTGAAGGAACCGGCAGAAGAGTTGAAGCCGGAAAAAGAAGAAGTTCCGGTAAAGAAAGATGTGCCGGAAAAAGAAGAGAAACCAGAAGAACCGGTTTCTCCGAAAGAGCGGAAAATGGTGCCGCTCTGGGCTTTCCTTCTGGTCCTTCTGGGTTTCGCGGCTTCTTTAGTTGCGTTAATACTTACACTTATGTGATGGGGGGTCACAATGAGCGAGGGTGAGAAGAAAAAGAAATATCCTTTCGTATCGAATATCCGTCTTCCGGATATGAGCGAAATAATCGAGGCCGCATCGGACTTTTCTGCTCCTGCGGAAAATAAACTTACGATTGGAACTCCGAAGACGCAGCCTCAGGACATCATGAAGATGGCCCAGACTACGAAACTCAGTAAAGAACAGATCGAGCTTCAGAAACTGGGTCTGGAAGTTATCGATGAGCAGCGCCGCCGAGAAAAAGAAAAAGTCGAGGCACGTGCTGCCGAGCTTCGCCGTCTGCGCCAGGAACGTGAAGAGCAGGCAATGAAAAAGCAGAAGGAAGAAGACGACAAGGCTTTCGAAGAAAAGAGAAAAGCAATTCAGGAGGCTAAGGATAAAGCATTTGCCAGAAAAGAAGCAGAAAGAGTTGCTGCTGAAGAGAAGGCCAAGGCCGAAGTGGAGCATGATCTTGATGACCTGAACAGCTATCTGGATCGGATCTCCGACCCGAACTTTACCGAGATGCCGCTTGATTTTGCCGAGCCTGAGCATGTGGCTGAACCAGAAGTTGCTGAAACGCCTTCTGATATTTCCGATATTGCCGAGAATCCTTTCGAGCCGAAAAAACAGGGCGAAAAGCAGGTCAAGGAAAAGGAAGAGTTCAAAGAGACCGTACTCGAGGACGACTACCAGGAGACACAGGAATTCAAGGAGGATTCTTCCGAAGAAGTGGATTCCGATTACTGGGATTTCTGATTACAGTGCTTTTTCCGTATCAGCGGATCAGCAGAATACCGATATAAATGCCGATGACCAGAATGTGAAGGAGTGTATATCTCTCCGTTACTTTCTGGTTTTCCCATCCCCAGTTCTTTCTGCAATGATCGTGAAGAGGCGTGCGGATGGACTGCATAAAGTGCTTTTTCGTCACACGGCAGACTGCCAGTTTGAAAAGAGAAGAACCGCCGTCCAGGATCAATGGCAGGCAGATAATGATATACGAAAACGGATTTCCGGAAGCCATGGCAAAGAAAGCAAGAAGCACACCGATCGCCTGGGAACCGGAATCGCCCATGAGAAGCTCGCTGGGGTTGCAGTTAAACCACATATATACGCCGATGACCAGGAAAGTATAAACCATTGTGGCATTCATGATCGTGGCATGGAGATATACGGACATGACGAAAAAAGCGGTGATCGAGATCATGGACATACTGCCGCAAAGACCGTCTACACCGTCTGAGGCATTGGCAAAATTGATGGACCCCCACACAAGGCAGGCTGCCAGAATAATATAGACCGGAAGCGGAATGGTGAATTCCAGATCCAGCGCCAGAATCACGATATCGCGAGGGAAAAGCATGGCGGCCAGAACGGCGGAGCCAAGCGAGATCACGATATCGGTCATAGCTTTGGTCATGGCGCCCCAGGGCTTTCTGTCATCGAGAAAGCCGAAAAGAGCGGCAAGAAGCACCCACGGGAAGATCAAAGCGAATTTCCAGGTTACTCTTGTAAATAAAAGAACGCAGGCAACCATTACCGGGATGAAGATGATGCCGGCTGAAGTGGGCTTGCCTTTGGCGCTTTTTCCGTCTACGGCAAATGCTCTGCCGCCGTCTGTCGGAAGATGGCCCTTTAATTTATGAAGTGCAATAGCACTGATCAGTACTGTCACCACTGCACCGATGACCAGCCAATATTTCGATGGAAAAAGAATGTCGAGCACGACAAAATCCCCCTTAAATGTGAATTTACGTTCAAACCAGAACCAATCATAACATAAAACGCAATTATATAGTATAATATACGGACGAATGTTATTGAAAAGAAAAAGAGTGAGATTGGAGAAGATAGAAATGGACTTCAGAAAAACCGTGGCTACAAAGGTTTCCGAGGCAACAGGATTGGATTTTGAGACGGTAAACCGCCTCATTGAGATCCCGCCGCAGGAGGATATGGGTGATTTTGCATTCCCGTGTTTTACGCTTGCCAAGACAATGCATAAGGCTCCGAATATGATCGCTTCGGATCTTTCCGCAGATGAGCGCGTAAAGGATTCCTGTTTTTCCCGTGTGGAGGCCAAGGGCCCGTACCTGAACTTCTTTGTTGACCGTGGCGAATATGCACGTGCGATCCTGTCTGAAGTCATGAAAGCCGGTACGGATTACGGCTCTTCGGAAGAAGGTGCCGGTAAGACCGTGATTGTCGAGTATTCTTCTCCGAATATCGCAAAACCTTTCCACGTAGGTCATGCTTTTACGACGATCCTGGGTCATTCTCTTGCAAGGATCTATGAAAAGCTGGGTTATTCGGTCGTCCGTATGAACCATCTTGGCGACTACGGCACTCAGTTCGGTAAGCTCATTACCGCTTATCGTCTCTGGGGCGATGAGGCGGCACTGAATGCGGATCCGATCACCGAGCTTTTGCGTATCTATGTCAAGTTCCACGAGGAAGAAAAGAATGATCCGTCTCTGACCACCAGTGCCAGAGAGAATTTCAAGAAGCTGGAAGAAGGCTGTCCGGAAGAAGTGGAGCTCTGGAAAAAGTTCCGTGATATGTCCCTGGTCGTTTTCAATAAGCTTTATGACAGAATGGGCGTGAAATTCGATAACTATAACGGTGAGTCCTATTATGCCAAGATGGCGGATGAGGTTGTGTCCATGCTCAAGGAGAAGAATCTTCTTGTGGAGAGCGAAGGCGCCCAGGTCGTGGATCTGGAAGAGTACGGTGTACCGCCCTGCATTATCCTGAAGAGCGACGGAACCACGATCTACGGTACCCGTGATATTGCCGCGATCCTGTACCGTGACGAGCATTATCACTTCGATAAGAATATCTACGTTGTAGGTATTCCGCAGGCGCTGCATTTCAAGCAGGTATTCTCCGTATTGAAGAAAGCCGGATATGAATGTGCCGATAAGTGTGAGCACGTTGGTTTCGGCCTTGTAAAGTTCCAGAACATGAAGTTCAGTACACGTGACGGAAATATTGTTCTTTTGGAAGAACTGCTGGATGAGAGTGTGGCCAAGACCTACGAGCTGATCAAGGCGAATGCCGAGACAAGAAAATCTGATATGAGTGATGAGCAGCTCCATGAGATCGCCGAGAAGGTGGGACTGGGTGCCGTTATCTATACATATGTGAAGGCGGGAAGAGAAAGAGATATCGTGTTCTCCTGGGATCAGATGCTGGACTTCGAAGGCGATACCGCTCCGTATCTCATCTATACATATGCACGTACCCGCTCGATCCTGAGAAAAGCAGCCGAGCAGGGCATTTTCCCGGCAGAAGAAGGAAGTGACCTTCTTTCCAAACTTACCGGTGATGAGGAATTCGCCTGCGCCAAGATGATCGCGGATCTTCCGGATGCGGTGAAGAAAGCAGCCGGCAGTAATGAACCGTTCATGGTTTCCCGCTCGGTAAGCAATATTGCCCGTGCGTTTAACCGTTTCTATAACAACTGTTCGATCCTGGGCGGAGATGATCTGGACCTGAAGCGTGCCCGACTCTCCCTTTGCCAGTGCGTCTGCGATGCCATTGAAGCCGGCACATACCTGCTGGGCATTTCCGTTGTGGAGCAGATGTAATCGTTTAGAGGTGAACTATGTCTGACGAAAAGATGAAGATGCCGAAGTTTTCGGATATCCAGTATACCCGGCCTTCCGTGGAAGCCTTCCGCGAATGTGCCATGAGTACCCGATTGAAGCTTATGGCCGCCCGGGATCCGGATGTGGCAGAGAATGCGCTTATGATCTTTCAGCGGGAAATGAGTGCGTTTGATACGGCATTTACTCTTTGCATGATCCGTCATGACTTAGATACTTCCGATGCTTTCTGGAACGATGAGATGGATTTCTTTGACGAGCATTATCCGGTCGTTTCCGAGCTTTCTGCCGGTGTGTACGCGGCGCTTCTTCATTCCGAGATACGTCCGCAGCTGGAAGAGCGCTTCGGCACCATGATTTTCCAAAAGACACAGAATCAGAGAGATATCGTGAGTTCCGAAGTATTGGATGAACTTTCTGAAGAAAGTTCCTTGGAAACTGAGTACAGCCAGATCCTTTCAGAGGCGGATATTCTTTTTAAAGGAAAGCATCAGACCCTTTCGACCATGACGCCCTTTTTGGAGTCTACCGACCGGGAGACGAGAAAGAAGGCCCATAAGGCTGTATCTGACTATTATCTTTCCAATAAGCCGAAGTTTGATGAGATCTACGATAAGATGGTCAAGATCCGTACCACGATTTCAAAGAAACTGGGGTATAAGGATTTCGTTGAACTCGGATATAAGCGTATGGAAAGGTATGACTACGATCCGGAGAAAGTGGCCGTATTCCGGGATAATGTGGTGAGATATAGATATATCGTTCCGATCACCTCTGAGATCCGCCGTCTTCAGAAGAATCGTCTCGGAGTGGATAAACTTTACTATTACGATCTGCCGTGTCTTTTCCTTCACGGAAATCCGGTTCCGACTATTCCGCAGAGCGAGTATTTTTCCACCGGATGCCAGATGTTCGGAAAGATGTTCTCGAAAGACCCGAGTTTCTTCCAGGTACTGGGAGAGCATGACTTTATGGATCTTTTCTCCCGTCAGAACAAGGCGACAGGCGGATACTGCGCGTCTCTTCTGGATTACGGTATCCCTTATATCCTGATGAATGCCAATTCCACCGCAGATGATGTGGCTACGATGGTACATGAATCCGGTCATGCTTATGCGGCTTTGAGAAGTATCGATTCCTCCCAGTTCATCGAGTGCCTGTCACCGACACTGGAGGCCTGCGAGATCCATTCCACAGCGATGGAATACCTGACCTATCCTTACATGGAGATGTTCTTTGAAAAACAGGCAGATGCCTACCGTGAACAGCATATGACACTGGCTCTTTTATTCCTGCCTTATGGCTGTCTGGTGGACGAGTATCAGCATGTGGTTTACAGCCATCCGGAGATGACTCCCGAGGAGCGTCATGCGGCATGGAGGGAACTGGAGAAGAAGTATCAGCCGGATATCGATTATGATGATGATCCTTTCTATGAGCCGGGCGGAGCCTGGATGAAGAAAGAGCATATCTTTACTTCTCCGTTTTATTATATCGATTATTGTCTGGCGCAGGTCTGCGCACTTCAGATCTGGGATATTTCCAGAAAGAACAGAAAGAAAGCCATGACGATCTACGAGCATCTTTGTGCCGCCGGCGGAACGAAGACACTTATCGACCTTGTGGAATCCGCTGGACTTGAGTCTCCGTTCTCTGTGGATGTCATGAAGAAATTAGCCTACCAGGTGTGTGATTATCTGAATCTATGAAATTACCGCAAGCTTTTCTGGACCGAATGCATCAGTACTTTGAGGAAAAAGGCGATCCTTCCGAGGAAGAATCGTTCCTTTCGTCCTACTCCAAAGAGGCCATGCACGGCATCCGCTGGAACCGGTTAAAGGTTTCTTCATCTGAATATTCCTCCTATATGGAGAAGATGGGCATCGAGGGGAAAAAGGTTCCCTGGTGTGACGGAGGATTTTATACTCCGGATATTTCTCTTGGAAATGATCCCTATTACCATGCCGGCGCATACTATATCCAGGAGCCGTCGGCCATGCTGCCTGCTTCAGTACTTGGTGTGGTGCCGGGTGAATTTGTATTAGATATGTGCGCGGCTCCGGGAGGAAAAGCAACCCGGATCGCGGAAGATCTTCAGGGTGAAGGACTACTTGTTGCCAATGAGATCAATGCCGACCGTTCCCGGGCACTTCTTCGTAATCTTGAGCGTGCTGGTGCTGCAAATGTCGTGATCGTAAATGAAGATCCGAAGAATATGGTAAAGAACTTCCGTGCATTTTTCCATCGGATCATTATCGATGCGCCCTGCTCCGGAGAAGGCATGTTCCGAAGAGATCCCT
Source organism: Oscillospiraceae bacterium (assembly GCA_902794115.1). Classification (GTDB taxonomy): domain Bacteria; phylum Bacillota; class Clostridia; order Saccharofermentanales; family Saccharofermentanaceae; genus Scatonaster. Next base: position 58,429 of record CADBGD010000005.1, on the reverse strand, counting down.
ATGCACCAAAAAGCTGGGAGAAATTCGGTCCCCAGAGCTGCGTGCCGATCCAGACGGCGATCCTCGGCTATGCGGATGAGATGCTGATGCCGGGAGGGACGATCGTCTATTCGACCTGTACTTTCGGTGAAGCCGAAAATGAGGAGAGGATCCTGGATTTCCTTTCCAGTCACCCGGATTATGAGATCGTTGCCCATCCGGAGATACCGGAAGTGACGCATGAAGAATCGGGCATGATGCGCATCTGGCCCCACAAGACAGACGGAGAAGGACATTTCTGCGTACACCTTCGTAAGAAAGGTGCATTTACCGAAGATCCGAGAAAAGAAACAAAACCTGACCAGTCCAGTAATTTTACATTCGTGAAAGCCAGAGAATGCTTCGAGGCCTTCATGAAAGGACTTCTTACCGATGAGGCGGGGAAGGAATATATCGAAAAGATCCGGTCGGAGTTTGTGCTTCACAAGGATAAGATCCATCTGATGCGGGTCTCCGAGTCACTGTTTACCAAGCTTCGCGTGGTAAAGATGGGAGATTTTCCAGGCGAAATCAAGGAAACGGCGAAGGGAAGAGTGTTTATGCCGTCCCAGGCACTGGCGCTGGAACTTTCACCGAAATCCATACGTCCGTCACGCTACCTGTCGCTTAACAGAGACGATCCGAGACTTCTTCGGTATCTCCGCTGCGAGACTTTGATGCTGACTGAAGAAGAGTGCGGTTATCTGGATGACGGAGAATCCATCATTGTGGGCTGTGAAGACTTCCCGCTGGGTTTTGCCAAAGTAACCGGAAGCACTTTAAAGAATGCATACCCGAAGGCATGGCGCCTGATGGGCTGATCACCGAAAAAAGAGAGGAAAAGAGAATGGAAAGATTTCTAGTCGCCAGTAAAAATCAGGATAAGATCCATGAGATCCGGGAGATCCTGGAAGGATTCCCGTTTGAGATCGTAGGAATGGAGAGCATCGGTATTCATACCGATATCGTGGAGGATGCAGATTCTTTTGAAGGAAATGCACTGATTAAGGCCAGTACCATTCATAAGGAAGTCGGCGGATATGTTATGGCTGATGATTCCGGACTCTGTATTGATGCACTGGATGGTGCGCCGGGCATTTATTCATCCCGTTTCTGCGGAGTGGATTCCACTTACCCGGAGAAGTTTGAAAAGATCTGGGAAATGCTGAAGGATGTACCGAAGGAAAAGTGGACAGCACACTTTGTCTGCGCGATTGCCGTGGTTCGTCCGGATGGATCGCATTTTGTTGTAAAGGAACAGTGCGACGGCGTTCTTCTTTCAGAACCCCGTGGAGAAAACGGCTTCGGCTACGATCCGATCTTTTATGTACCGGAGATCGGAAAAACGACTGCGGAGATATCGGATGAAGAGAAGAATGCCATCAGCCATCGTGGTAAGGCTTTGCGCTCTATGCTTGCCATTTTAAAACAATCGTGATATACTTTCCTCCGTGCACAAGTGTTCGCGCACCGTGGACACCTGTTGCAGAATCTAGACGAAAAACTGGGAACGGAAATGTCGGAAAGTAACGATTATTTATTGGTAAAAGCAGATGTGCTGCCGGAAGTGTTCGTGAAGGTCATGGAGGCCAAGCGGCTCTTGAATTCCGGTAAGGCGATATCTGTCAATGAGGCCGTGAAGAAAGTCGGTCTTTCCCGAAGTGCGTACTATAAGTATAAAGAAGCCGTGATGCCTTTTTATGAGACTTCCCAGGGAAAAATCGTCACCTTGATCGTGGCGGTGGAGAATTTCCCCGGTATTCTGGCAGGCATTATCCAGTGCATTGCTTTCGTCAAAGGAAATATCCTGACGATCAATCAGAATATACCGATCAATGGTCTGGCGGATGTGACGGTTTCTATGGAGACCGACCGTATGACGGAATCCATTGATACGCTGATCCGGGAAGTGGAAAAGATCCCGGGAGTAAGATCTTGCAGAATCATGGCTAGGGAGTGAATGTTATGAAGAATATCGCTATATTAGGATTTGGTGTTGTCGGCTGCGGTGTTGCCGAAGTCATCGAAATGAATAAAGACCGGATCGCCAAGCGCCTGGGTGAGGAACTGGCTGTAAAGAAGATCCTGGACATCCGTGAATTCCCCGAGAGTCCTTTTGCCGCACTGGTCACCACAAAAAAAGAAGAAGTCTTCGAAGATCCGGACATCAGTGTCGTTGTTGAGACCATTGGCGGTGCCCGTATCGCTTATGAGTACACTAAGATGGCGCTTTCAGCCGGAAAAACCGTGGTTACTTCCAATAAGGAACTGGTCTCCACTCATGGTGTGGAACTGATGAAGATCGCTCATGACAATCACTGCAACTATATTTTCGAAGCAGCTGTCGGCGGTGGTATTCCGATCATCCGTCCGATGCACCGTTGCCTGGCCGGAAATAAGATCGAGCGTATCGCCGGTATCGTAAACGGTACCACCAACTATATCCTGACCCAGATGGCGGAAAGCGGCGCAGACTTTGATGCTGCCTTGAAAGAAGCTCAGAGCAAGGGATATGCCGAGGCGAATCCTTCTGCCGATATAGACGGTATCGATGCCCAGAGAAAGATCTCGATCTTGAGCACCATCGCGCTGGACGGCGCCTATGTGGACCCGACCAAGCTGTTTACTGTCGGCATTACTTCCATTACCACAAAGGATATGGAATATGCTAAGGAAATGAATGCGTCAATCAAACTCCTGGCTGTATTCGAGAATAAGGAAGAAGGTGCATTTGCGTTTGTGGCACCGCATCTTGTTTCGAAAGATCATCCTCTGGCCTGTGCCAACGATGTTTTTAACGCCATTATGGTTACCGGTAATGCGGTTGGCGATGTTATGTTCTATGGTCAGGGCGCAGGTAAACTTGCGACAGCGTCTGCAGTCGTCGGAGATGTGATGGATGCGGTGGAACACCAGAGCAGAAATGCCCATGTGGCCGAATGGTATGAGTCCGAAAGTCCTGTCCTTTCGCCGATCGAAGAGCATGTGGTCTCTGTGCTCCTTCGTTTGCCTTCTTCGGTTTCCGATGATGCGATCGCGGAAGCTTTCCCGGAAATCTCCTGCCAGCCTTGCGTATATGAGGCTGAGGGAGAGAAGGCGGTGATCCTTGGTAAGAATGGTGATCTGAATGAAGCGAAACTGGCCATTGGTCTGGAAAGCTTTGATGAGATCCTCAGTGTCATCCGTATTTTCTGATCAATTCGATATAGATTGTATAGAATTTGACTTAAAATGACGAATCATTCAGATTCGTCATTTTCTTTGGTGCTATAATTACTAGCGGAGATTTTGACTTTATGTCGTAAAAAGGAGAAGGAAACATGGACATGAATGAACTAATCGCCCAGTATCCGGCGATCGCACAAAAGGCGGCTCAATTAGGAAAGATCAAGCAGAGCCCATTTAACAAGAAGCGTTATGCGCAGTCTCTCGAAAGATGGAACAGCTTTTTCCCGGAAGAACTGGCCAAGTTGAATGAGGAGATCGGCAGTGCCGAGATCGTCATGAAAAAGGCGGTTTTCACACCGACTGCGGTCTGCTATTTAAGCGAAGGATGCTTTCAGTGCATTCCGGTACGGGATATCATCTGGGTATATTCTTCTGTCATTAAAGAAAGCATGAATTTCATTCCGACAGGTAAGCAGCACCAGGTCCGTCTGATGGAAAGAAGTGGTGAACATCACATTATATGCATGCAGCAGACCGGTCCGTTTACCAAGAAGACACCGGCTACGGATGCGGTAGGTCAGATGAAGGCGATTCTGGATACTGTTCGTCCGGGTATCATCTATGGATATTCAAAAGAGATCGAGGCTTTTTGTGTCGGCAATCTGGCTGCGGCCTGCACCCAGGTGGATGAAAATTCCTGAAAAGGAAAGGGAAGTTTCAACATCTTATAACTCCCGTAATGAAAAACACCTCCGTCGGCTCTTTCCGACGGAGGTGTTTTTGAATCATTCAAAGTGAATCGATCAGAGCTGGTTTGCACCATAGTCTGCATAAAGCGTGGTCATCTTATTCATCAGCGAATTCATCTGCTGCTGGAGCTTACTGAGCTCACGGAGGTTCTTGGCATCAATGGCAAGACGGATCTCCTTGAAGATGGAGACATGCTCGGAAGTATCCTTGGCAAGGTGATTGCGGATCGTATCGATCTCTTTCCAGAGAGCCACGTCATAGCTGCTGGTGGGATCATGGAAAGGAACTACGTTCCGGATCTGAGAAAGATTGGTCGGAATGATACGCTCCGAAAGTTCCATCTGCCAGCGGTCGAGCATAGCATGTGCATAAGACGAGATCAGCTTGTCGCTGAAAACATCACCGGCGCAGAGGATCGGGATCAGATCGTCATCGTGCAGCAGGCATCGCAGGGAATCATATACGGTTGCCGGCGGAGTGCCAAAGAGACGGTCTCTTTCTTCGGATGAATACGAGGTAAAGATATCCTCTTCGCAGCGATATACACGATCCTTCTCCAGATATTCGGATTCTTCACCGTACCCTTTGCAGAATTCCTTTTCCAGTTCGGAAGCGGTATGGCCGGACTTTACAGCATATTCAATACCATCCAGCATGCACTGGTACGCAGCCGAAAGGCAAAGATAGGTGTTGGTGTGCGGGTTAGGGGAGCGGATCTCGAAACGTGTCTGTACCGCACTCTCGGAATTACGGATCAATCCGAGAAGGACAGAACGGTTACGGGACGGAGTGTGAATGTCCTTACCGATAGAAGCCACAGCGTGAGTCGGGGCTTCAAAACCAGGCTGCAGACGAAGGAATGCATCTGTGGTAACGGAGATGAAGGGGTTGATGAGAGAATAGTGCTTCATGAATCCCATCAGGGCACCCCAGCCGATGACACCCAGGAAATCCTTTGTCATATCTTTCGGGCTGAAGAGGTTTACTTTATGACCGTCTTTCAGATAAGCAACCGCATTTACATGGGTGTGCTCACCGGAACCGGCAACACCCGGAAGAGGCTTCGCGCAGAAGCTGACCTCAAGACCGTGCATACGGAAGATTTCTTTGATGAAGATACGGGCAAGAAGCTCGTAGTCGGCAGCCTGCAGGGCGTTGGAGTAATGCCAGTCGATCTCCAGCTGTTCCATGATGTTATGGAAGTCACCGGCGTCGGACAAGTGCGCCTTTACACCACCAACTTCTTTATGACCCATTTCCGGCTCAAAGCCATAGAGTTCAAGAAGCATGACTGACTGTTCCAGTGCGGTACGTACCACACCCTTTGTACGTTTCCAATACTGTTCCTTCAGGCTCTGGGAAGTGGAAAGAACACGCGTGTTGATCTTTTCTTCCGGAGAACTTACCCAGAATTCCAGCTC
>CADBGD010000005.1:18234-53034 GCA_902794115.1 Oscillospiraceae bacterium | reverse complement strand
GTGGTAAGCTCGATACGGTCCAACTCGTCCACGGAGAATCCCAATTCTTCCGGAATGGAAGGATTCTCACGGATATAGCGTTCCAGTTCGGCGGCAAAACGGTCGGCGCAGCGCTTCAGGATGGAACGGGAGCAGACCTTATCGCCATTGTGGATCAGGAAGGAAGGGATACGGAGTGTACCGATCGGAAGATTGGTATCCGGATCCAGATGCTCATAGTTATAGTCGATAAACCACATCACGTTCAGGTCCGGCTCAAAGTCAACACGTCCGTCGTTTAATGTGGCGATGCCGGGAAGTTCTACGGAAGAACCATCGGTCTGAACGACACAGCCGCTTAAGTAACCTTGGAGATTATCGATGAAATTGCTGATCGGGATCTTTTCATCGGTGTCGTTTCCGGCCAGGTCAATGCCGACGAAGGAAACGAACTTGATCTCGGGGTGGGCATTCAGTGCCTGCTCTAAGTCCTGAATATTGTGTGTCTTCGGGGGAAGCAGGTACAGAAGGTTCGGATAAATTCGAAAGTTCATCATAGGATTTGGCACCTTTCGTTTAAAAATTCAGAGACATTATACCATTATTCTTTCTCAGGATTACTATGTTGCTTTATAGAAATTACACGAAATTCTGTAGCACATTTACCTTATTAATAATATAATTAACCTAATAGTTCTTTTGGGATACAGTGGGGATTCCTGTATCTGAGGGGAGGTCTTTATGAGAGTTAGTGATTGTGCCGATCTTTTAAATGCCAATATTCTGGTGCCTTCAGAGAGTTTTGACGAAGATCTGAAGATCGCATGCGGTTCCGACCTGATGAGCGATGTTATGGCATTTAGCAGCGATGACAGTCAGATCATGATCACCGGTCTGGTCAATCCCCAGACGATCCGTACAGCGGAAATGCTGGATGTGAAGGTGATCATTTTTGTGCGTGGCAAGGTTCCGGACGAGACGATGCAGGAACTCGCAAGAGAAAAAGGTATCGGACTGATGACATCGCCACTTTCCATGTTTACATGCTGCGGATTGCTTTATGAAGCCGGTCTGCGCGGGAAGGAGGCTGCCGTATAGAACCGTTAGTCCGTCAATATGAGATAAGAGATAACGATTTTACCCATGCCGGAGAAGCCAGCAGCTCCATGAAGAAGTCTCTTTCACGTCTGGGCGTAAAAGCCGAGGACGTAAAGCGTGCCTCCATCGCCATGTATGAAGCTGAGATCAATGCCGTGATCCACGGTCATGGCGGAATGGCTGAAGTAACCGTATTTCCGGATCAGGTGAAGATCGTGATCGAAGACCATGGCCCCGGTATTCCGGATCTGGATCAGGCTATGGTGGCCGGATGGTCCACCGCACCGGATCTTGCACGTGAAATGGGTTTTGGTGCCGGTATGGGTCTTCCCAACATTAAGAAGAATTGCGATGAATTGAAGATCGATACGAAGGTGGGAGAAGGTACTTGCGTGACGATGATCGTGAAGTTTACCTGATCTTCCTCCATTGATGTAAGGAAGTATCGTGTGGAAGAGGGGTCTGTGCCCTTCGGAAATGTGAGAGGAACAACGTGAAGAAGCTACACAGCGTATCTTTAATAGGGGATCTTTGCGTCGGCTGCACTACTTGCAGTAAAGGGTGTCCGACGCAGGCGATCCGCGTAAGAGGCGGTAAGGCGACGATCTACGATATCCGCTGCATCGACTGTGCCCAGTGTATCCGTATCTGTCCGTATCACGCGAAGATCGCGGTAACAGATACATTGGAGGAGAGGCTTTCGGCTGCCAGCGGCAAGGTAAAGGTCGCCATCGTAAGCCCGGCGCTTTATCCTCAGTTTGAAAGTCAGGCTACAAGGATCGATGTGCTGAAAGCTGTCCGGCAGCTTGGCTTTGACTATGTATTTGATGAATCCATCGGCTATTCCGGATATGTGTCTGCGGCAAGACAGATGCTCCGGGAGAAGCAGGAAATGGCAGCCGATATGTCGGAAGATGAGAAAAACGAGATTTTTCCGATGATCTCCACCACCTGTCCGGTTGTGGTCCGTCTGATCCAGATGAAGTATCGTGCATTGATCTCTCATCTGGTGACTCTGGATTCGCCGACCGAACTTACGGCCCAGTATGCCATTGATTATCTTTGCCAGAAGCTGCAGATCCAGCGCTCGCTGATCTATATCTGCTATATTTCGCCGTGTCCGGCGAAGGTGACGGCGGTCGTAAATCCTCTTTGGAAAAAGAAGTCCTTGATCTCCACTTGTGTGGGCACTCATGATGTGTATCCGCAGCTTCGTAAGATCGTGGATAAGATCAAAGAACATGATTCCCTGACTCATGAAGAAGAGCGGGCGATCCGTATTTCGGATCCGGAAGGACTTCGATGTGCGGCGATCGGCGGTGAGACGACCGCTATGCTGATAGAGAACTTCCTGGGCGTGGACGGAATCGAAAATGTTATAGATATTCTGGAAGAAATCGACCGGGATAACATAAAGAAGATCGCGTATGTCGAGGCGACCTGCTGTTTCGGAGGCTGTATTGGCGGACCGCTTACGGTCATGAACCGTTTTGCCGCGCGTGCCAAACTTCGTGAACAGGTCCATGAATATTTTATGGAGAAAGAGCTTTTCCCGCAGCTGATCGTCTCGGAAGAAGAGATTATTCCGCAGGTATGGGAGCTTCCGCTTCCGGAAAACCATGCTATGCGTCTTTCTGAGAATATCGGTGAAGCGATGACGAAATATGAGCAGATCGATGAGATACTGGCTACCCTTCCACAGCTGGACTGTGGCGCCTGTGGCGCGCCTTCCTGTGCCGCGATGGCAGAAGATATCGTGCAGGGAAGAGCCAGCATCAATAACTGCATTATCCGTCAGAAACGGATGAACAAAGAATAGGATTTTAGGAGTGACTACGATGAAAACTGTATCTGAGATCATAGAAGCCATGGGACTTGAGGTGCTGACGGAAGTCTATCAGCCGGATCACCCGATCAAAAAGGGGTATGCCGGAGATATGTTAAGCCATGTTATGGCCCATCTGCAGAGCGATGAATGCTGGTTTACGATCCTGAACAGTATGAACGTGATCGCCGTGGCTTCTCTGAATGAATGCCCTCTGGTGATCCTGACCGAAGATGTCGTACTTCAGGAAGCCGTTCTGGAGAAGGCAAAATCGGAAGAAATCTGTGTCTGTACGACTTCCATGGATACATACACTGCCTGTGGAGTGCTTTCCGGTATTTTAGAGACCGGGGAGGTGTGAGTTTTCCGCCTATGGCTATATTTGTATGTGATCTGCATATGCATTCAGCATTATCTCCCTGTGCGGAGAATGATATGACGCCCGGAAATATGGTTTCTATGGCGCTCATCAACGGGCTGGATGTGATTGCCATCACAGATCACTGCTCGGCGAAAAACTGCGGAGCCGCCATGGCTTGTGCGGAGTTTTTGAAAAAGGAACATGGAAAAGCACCGCTTGTGATCCCCGGTATGGAAGTGGAAGTGGCGGAAGGTTTTCATGTTTTATGCCTTTTTCCAACCTTGGAAAAAGCACTGGAATTTGATGATTTCTGGACGTCAAGACGTCCGAAGATCAAGAACCGTGTGGAGATATTCGGAAACCAGTATGTGATGAACGATGATGACGAAGTCGTGGAAGAACTGGAATATCTTCTTTCTACCGGTTCGGACTGTTCGATGATCGAGCTTTTCGAGAAACTGGACAGCATGGAAGCGGCGGCGATCCCGGCGCATATCGACAAAGATTCCTACAGTATGGTGGCATCCCTGGGTACAGTCCCGCCGGAATGGAAGGGCAGACTTCTTGAAGTTTCAAGAAGATGCATCCTTCCGGAATTCTGGGATGCGCATCCGGAATTATCCGGATATCACTACATTCAGGATTCCGATGCCCATCAGCTGCCGGATATTGCCGACCCCGGCTATTCATTGAAACTTCCTCTGGAAAAAAATCCGGATATGGATGCGCGTACCTTTGTAAATGCATTGCGGGATTTGATGAGAAAGTGATATAATGTACGGGTTGACAATAACAAATATAGATCTGGAGTGCATTTCCGGTAGGTACACCGGAAAAACGGGAGAGTGACTTGAGAGAATTATCGCTTCATATCCTGGATATCCTGACGAATTCGACGCGGGCCGGTGCGACACTGGTTACCCTTCGGATCAACATGATCTCCAAAGAAGACCGTCTGGTGATTTCCTTTATCGACAACGGCTGTGGCATGAGCGAAGAATTCGTGGCGAAGGTCACAGATCCATTTGCTACGACTCGGAGCACCAGAAAAGTCGGTTTGGGACTGCCTTTACTGAAAGAACTTTGTGAATTGACCGGCGGAAGCCTGAAGATCCAGAGTAAAGTCGGTGAGGGGACAGAGGTAACAGCAGAACTGGTACCATCGTCTATCGACTGTCTTCCATTGGGAGATGTCGGTGAGTCTCTGGCAGCTTTGGTCGGTTCCTGTGAGAAGACCTGCGATTTCGTTACGATCTTCGAACATGACGTGAATGGAAAGTCTGTGATCGACACACGCGAGATCAAGGAAAAACTCGACGGCATGTCCCTTCAGGAGCCGGAGATATATCTGTTTTTGTGTGATTATTATCGCGAACAACAAGAATTAATACTTGGAGGTTTATAAGTATGAAATCATTAGCAGAACTCGAAGCAATCAAGAACAAGGCTAAGGCCGACATGTCCGCCAGATCTGAAGCCGGCAAGCGCATCGTTGTCGGTATGGCTACCTGTGGTATTGCTGCCGGTGCCCGTCCGGTTATGACGGCCATCGTTGAAGAACTGAAGACTCGTGGCATCGAGGATGTTGCCGTTACAATGACAGGCTGCATCGGACTTTGCAAGTACGAGCCGATCGTTGAAGTAGTTGAGGCCGATGGTTCCAAGGTTACCTATATTAAGATGGATCCGAACAAGGCTAAGCGTATGGTTGCCGAGCACATCGTAAACGGTCAGGTTTGCGAAGATCTCACCATTGCTACAGCTCAGCTCTAAGGATCGTCAGAGAGACAAAGATGGTATTTGCGTCTCCACTGAAATCGTTTCAAGTAGACTCTCTTTCGAAGAGATGGGTAGCATTTTTGCTACTCATCCTTCTGTGGGGAGTTTCTTTTTGGTTTTATAAATTTCCGCCCGGAGATCCGGATTTCTCTGCTTATGTTGACTGGGCAGAGGAGATGATGGATGCCGAGGACTATTATGAAGCCTATTCGAAACATCCGCTGGATTCTGTGGTGACGTGGGGAAATGTTCTCTATGCCTTCTGCGCGCTTTTATTTCTTTTCTTTTTGCAGCTGGTGATCTGGTTTTACTTTGTCCTATATAGCTGTGATGCCCGAAAAGTCCCCTTATCCAAAGCAGTCGCCATCTATTTTACCCGTATCTGGTGGATGCTTTTGTTCTGCATGGCGGCAGTCATTCCGTTTTTCCTTCTGGTAAGTGTGCTGCCTGTTGTTTTGCTCTTTTATGTCCCGGCTCTTTATGCAGTTTCCGGTCTCGTTTTCATGGACAAGATCAATCCGTTTTCTGCGATCCCGCGGAGTATGAGAAAGACGTTCGGTCATAAGATGCCGATCTTCCTGGATATGTGCGTGATATTTTTCGTCTTATTTGCCTGCCTGAATGTTTCCGGGCTTATTCTTCATGCCGGATCCACCGGTATGGCTCTGGTAAACTCTTTCCTGACAGCGTATTTCACGCTGGTAATAGCCAGAAATATGGGGATCCGCTATCAGATGATCACATTGCTTTCCCACGAATAATTTTCATTTAGATTTTTCCTTTGACAATCTGTCCCGATTCTTTTGCAATTCATTTCGAACTTTGTTGATTTCATGGATTGCTTTTTTTGATTGATTTCCCTATTATTGTAATGTTCCTGTAAATATACTTAGTGGAGGATTGAATTATGGATATTAAAGAAGAAGCCATTCTTAAGCATACCGAATGGAAGGGTAAAATCGAAGTAATCACACGTGCTCCTGTAGCTTCCAAGCACGATCTTTCTGTTGCATATACACCGGGTGTTGCTGAGCCGTGTCTCGAGATCTCCAAAGATGTCGATCTCTCCTACAAATATACACGTCGTCATAACCTGGTAGCTGTTGTTACCGATGGTACAGCTGTTCTCGGTCTGGGTGATATCGGACCGGAAGCCGGTATGCCGGTTATGGAAGGTAAGTGCGCACTGTTTAAGGCTTTCGGTGATGTAGACGCTTTCCCGCTGTGCATCCGTTCCAAGGAAGTTGACGATATCGTTAACACAGTAGCTCTGCTGGCCGGTTCTTTCGGCGGCGTTAACCTGGAGGATATCTCCGCTCCGAGATGCTTCGAGATCGAGAAGAAGCTGAAGGAAAGATGCGATATCCCGATCTTCCATGATGACCAGCACGGTACTGCTGTTATCACACTGGCCGGTCTTACAAATGCTCTGAAGATCGTTGGCAAGAAGATCGAAGATATTTCTGTTGTTGTTAATGGTGCCGGTGCTGCTGCTACCGCTATCACCAAGCTCCTGATCTCCCGTGGTCTGAAGGATGTTGTTCTCTGCGACAGAACCGGTGCGATCTATCAGGGTCGTGAGAAGCTGAACTCTGCTAAGGAAGAGATCGCTGCTATCACCAACCAGAAGATGAAGAAGGGTTCCCTCAAGGATGTCATCGTTGGCGCTGACGTATTCATCGGTGTTTCTGCTCCGGGCGTACTGACAGCTGAGATGGTTGCCACTATGGCTAAAGATCCGATCGTATTTGCTTGTGCAAACCCGGTACCGGAGATCCTGCCGGACGAGGCAAAGAAGGCCGGCGTTGCTGTTATGGCTACAGGCCGTTCCGACTTCCCAAACCAGGTAAACAACGTTCTTGCTTTCCCGGGTATCTTCCGTGGTGCGCTTGATGTTCGCGCTTCTGATATCAACGATGAGATGAAGATCGCTGCTGCGAACGCAATTGCCGGTGTTGTTTCTGATGAAGAACTGAATCCGGAATACATTCTCCCGGATGCTTTCGATCCGCGTGTTGGTAAGGCTGTTGCTGCAGCTGTTGCTGATGCGGCTAGAAAGAGCGGCGTTGCCCGTATCTGAATACGTAACTGATTGAAATGAGATGGGTCATCTATTTATGGGTGACCCATCTTCTTTATATTTTGAATATCTGATAAGATATACTTTATTGTGATAAAATAGCAGAGGTAAATTGGAGCGGGAGGCGTTAGATATGCTGAATCGAATTGAATTGCTGCAGTTAGTCGAACATAATGCGAGAGTGAAGATCTCTGATCTGGCTACGATGCTCAATGCATCGGAAGAAGAGATCGCAGCTGAACTGGAAGCCTGCAAGAAGGATAATGTTATCCTTGGCTATACTACGATGATCAACTGGGAGAAGACGGAAAGAGAGACCGTAACGGCCTTGATCGAAGTCCGGATCACTCCGCAGAGAAACCAGGGTTTTGATAAGATCGCCAGCCAGTTCTACCGTTATCCGCAGGTATCTTCCTGTTTTCTGATGTCCGGCGGTTTTGACCTGATGCTGATCATTGAAGATTCCACGCTTCGTGAAGTGGCTAATTTTGTTTCGGAGAAGATTGCACCTCTTGAGGGTGTTCTTTCCACCGCGACCCACTTTATCCTTAAGAAGTACAAGAGTAACGGTACTTTATTTACCCAGAAGCCGAAAGATGACCGTGAGACCATCGTGCTGTAATACGTAGCGCGCAGGAGATAGTAATACAATGGATATCGATTATCAGAGTAAAATATCAAAAGTGGTCAATGGCATTGCGCCTTCGGCCATCCGCCGTTTCTTTGATCTGGCTAACGAGATGAAAGGAGAAGTGATTTCTCTTTCCATTGGTGAGCCGGATTTCGTCACTCCCTGGAACATCCGTGAAGCCGGTATCTTTTCCCTGGAAGACGGAAATACCCATTATTCCCCGAATCAGGGATATATCGAAGTCAGAAAAGCAATCTCGGAATACCTTCAAAGAAGATTTGAACTGAAATATGATCCGAAGTCCCAGATCCTTGTGACTGTCGGCGGAAGTGAAGCGCTGGATCTGATTGCGCGTTCACTGATCGATCCGGGTGATGAGGTCATTATTCTGGAACCCTGTTTTGTTGCCTATAAAGCAACCGTCACCCTTGCTCATGGTGTACCGGTAGTGATCGAAACAAAAGAAGAAGACGAATACCGTCTGAAACCGGAAGCACTGGAAGCCGCGATTACAGATAAAACTAAGTATATTATCCTCGGTTATCCGGGAAATCCGACCGGAGCCACTATGTCCAGAGAGGACCTTGCGGCCATTAAGGATGTACTGGTACGTCATCCGGATATCTTTGTGGTTTCCGATGAGCTTTATTCGGAACTTAGTTATACAGGGGAACGTCCGGTATCGATTGCCAATTTCCCGGAAATGTATGACCGTACGATCGTAGTCAACGGTTTTTCCAAATCTTTTGCCATGACAGGCTGGCGTATCGGCTATATGGCCGGTCCGGCTCCGCTGGTTGCAGCCATGAATAAAGTGCATCAGTATTGCATCATGTGCTCACCGACGACGGCGCAGTATGCGGTAATTGAAGCCTGCAGAAACGGAGATAAGGAAGTCGATGAGATGCGGGAAGAGTATAACCGCAGAAGAAGAGTCATCATCAAGGGACTTACCGATGCCGGCTTAAAGTGTTTTGCGCCGACCGGTGCATTTTATGCTTTCCCGAGTATTGAAGGCCTGGGACTTTCATCAGAGAAATTCTGTGAGCGTTTCCTGATGGAAAAGAAAGTGGCGATCGTTCCGGGTAACGCATTTGGTAAATGCGGAGAAGGTCATGTCCGTATCAGTTATGCCGCTTCGATGGAGAATATCCAGGAAGCTATGAAGAGATTGAAAGAATTTGTCAGTGATTTGAAAGAGGAGAACAAGTAATGCTGGAGTTTGATAATTTGCGCCTGGAACTGGAAGGCTATGAGGAGAAAATCGAGCTTTTGCGTGATGCACTGCATATTAAGCAGGTCAGCGATCAGGTATCCGAGTTAGAGGCAAGATCCCAGGAACCGGATTATTGGAATGATGTGGAAAGAGCCCAGTCGGAGCAGACGAAGATGAAGAGACTTCAGAAGCGTATTAAGAACTTCGAAGATCTGGCTTCTTCTCGTGAGGATCTTCTTGTTCTCTGTGAACTGGGAAATGAGGCGGAAGATACAGATGTCCTGGCGGAAGCACAGGAAGGCGCGAAACATTTCTTCACTTCCTATGAGAAGATGCGTCTGGAGACTCTTCTGACCGGTGAATATGATAAGAATAATGCGATTCTGACGCTTCATGCCGGTGCCGGCGGAACGGAAGCTCAGGATTGGGTCAGCATGCTCTATCGTATGTACACCCACTGGGCACAGGATCACGATTTCGAGATCAAAGAACTGGAATATCTGGACGGTGATGAGGCCGGTATTAAGAGTGTTTCCATGATGATCTCCGGAGAAAATGCCTATGGTTTTCTCCGCTCGGAGATCGGCGTACACAGACTGGTGCGTATTTCGCCGTTTGACTCTTCGGCAAGAAGACATACATCTTTTGCTTCCTGTGAAGTTATGCCGGAGCTGGATGATACCATTGATATCAAGATCGATATGGCTGATGTCCGTGTAGATACATACCGTGCGACCGGTAAAGGTGGTCAGCACGTTAACCGAACCGACTCGGCTGTCCGTTTGACTCACATCCCGACGGGCTGTGTTGTTGCCTGTCAGGCAGAGCGTTCTCAGATCCAGAACCGTGAGACCGCTATGAATATGCTGAAAGCGAAACTCTATGCTCTGGCTATGGCTGCACACATGGAAAAGATCGAAGACTTAAAGGGTGTACAGATGGATATCGCATGGGGCAGTCAGATCCGTTCCTATGTTTTCTGCCCGTATACGCTTGTGAAAGATCATCGTACCGGCTATGAAGAAGTAAACGTAGATGCAGTTATGAACGGTAATCTGGATGGTTTCATCAATGCATTCCTGTCCGGTATGACGATCGAGAAATAATTCGTGATAACGAATCGGAAGGTCTTCCTCAGAACATGCCGCAACGGATAAAGTGAAAAGAAGAAGGGCCGGTGCCAATTAAGGCGCCGGCCCTTTTTGTGTTGAATTTATTCAACAGATCATTCTTTATACTTGACGTAGAAATTCTTGATCTTGAAAGAACCGATCGTAGCATCACCGGTTGCTGCAATTTCGGCCTTGATGCTATCGCCCTTTGCCAGTTCCTCATTGCTGTTCGGATACAGATAGAAGGTGTTACGGCTGCCTTCTTTAGCAACAACAGTAAAGTTGGTGCAGGAAATATCCGTGATCGTTGCATCGGTCGAGAAGGTAATCGTGACATATTCCAGCGAAGCGTTCAGGGAAGAGGTCTTGGAACCATTATTCGTGAACTTGATATCGAAGGAACAATTCGCACCGGATGCCTTTGCATTCGTGATCTTCGAGTTAAAGGAAGTAACAGGCAGATTTCCGTTGACAGAAGGTGCCGAAGTCGGCTCTGTCGGAGCTTCCGTCGTGGTAGTAGCCTCGGTCGTAGTAGTGGCCTTGGTTGTTGTTGTGGTTGCTTCCGTAGTCGTGGTCGCCTCGGTAGTAGTTGTTGCCTCAGTAGTCGTCGTTGCTTCGGTCGTGGTTGTCGCTTCTGTGGTTGTGGCCTCAGTAGTTGTGGCTTCCGTTGTGGCTTCTGTTGTCGTTTCAGAAGGCTTTTCAGTAGATTCAGTAGTCGAATCTTCTGAACTTACGGTAATGACCGAAGTTGACTTTGTCTGATAGGTGGTGACAGTGGAAGTGGTGGACTTGGGGAACAGTGACTTTCCAAGATCAAAATGCTTCCAGGCAAAGAACAGACCGCCTAAGCAGCAAAGTGCCAGAGCAATGAAGATGATCGGCTTGATGAAACTCTTCTTTTTCTCCTGACTGACCTGCTGCTCGACCGGAGAGATCGTGGAACCTCTCTGGGAAGCGGCGGTATAGCGGTGATGCTGTGCTGCCTTTACGATCTGGGCGCTGGTGCTGATGTTGTTTGCTGCGCCAGGACGTGTCACCGGAGATCCGGGACGGGAATTGGCTACACGCTCAGGTCTCTGAACAGGTGCATTTTTAACAGGTGCTTCTTTGGCCGCCGGTCTTTCCTTCGGACTGAAGTTTGAACCCGGTCTCATCTGAGGCGCCTTAGACTTAGCAAGCTCGGCTTCTTCCAGCTCTCTGGCTTCCTGAAGTTTCTTTTCTTCCGCCTCGCGTTTTGCTTTTTCGTGGAAAGTACGCTCGTCTTCATCGCCAAACAGAAGGTGGTTCTGAATTACAGGCTGATCAGCATCCTCATTGGAAGGAACCTGACCATCAGTATTATATACACTGTCGATCGGATCAAGATTTGTCGATGCGATGGAAACATGGGGGTGGATCTCCGGACTTGCGTAGTTGGAAGTATCTTCTTTTACATCGTTACTGCCACGGTAAATGGACTGGTAATCCTCAGTATTATCAGACGGAGTAGAAACTTCGGCGGCCGGAGCAGCTGCTTCCTCCGAAACAGGCTCGGCGGCAGGGAAGACGACAGGTGCTTCAACTGCTTCTTCAACAGGAGCGGCTGCCGGTTCTTCGACTTCTTCCTCAACAGGGGCAGTTACCTTCTCATCGACAGAAGAGGTCTCCTGAATCTGTTCTTCGCTGTTATCAAAATACTCTGTACCGGTGATATTATCGATTTCCTGCTTTTCGGAAGCGGCATCAAAAGCACCCAGACCGGAAAAATCCGGAACGGTTTCCGAAAGAAGCTGAGAATTGGCATCGGAAAGAGAAGGAGCAACATCTTCAACAGAAGGACGTACTTCTTCATTATTCATATAGGCGTTGGAAACGTCTTCGGCAATTTCTTCTGTAACTGTGTCGACTACATCAGAAGACTGAACTTCCGGTTCTTCCGGTACCACAGGCGCTTCCTGCATGACAGGTTCTGATACAGGTTCGGTAACGGGCTCTTCCTGAACCGGCGTTTCCTGGACTGTCGGTGTTTCCACATAAACCGGTGCAAACGGAGAACGGGGTCTGGTGATGACCGGTTCTTCAACGGGCTCCTCGGCAATCTGGGACTCAGTTTGAGCAGACACAGGTTCTTCCACGACCGGAGAAGATTCTTCGGAAGGAGATACGGGTGCTGCATCCACAGGAGCAGAAAAGGCCGGGGCTGCGAAAACAGAAGAAGGCTCTACGGCAGGTGCGGGTTCTTCCTCGACTACAGGTTCCGGTTTTACTTCCGGAGCCGGAGCTTCAGAAGCCGGTTGTGCAAAAGCCGGCTTGAACGGGGAGAAAGGAGAGATGTTTGAGAATTCATCACTTTCCAGACTGGCGTTGATCTCATCTTCCAAGGATGTATCGGCTTCATATTTAGGAACATTACTTAAATAGTCTTCCTTGGCATACATAGTGTCCAGCATAGACGGACGAGGAGGTTCCTCTTCCGGTTCAGGCTGCTCTGTAGCATAAGGATCTTCATTATTCTGCTCGCGAAGCGCATCAGAAACGCTTTCGGCGGAATCATTGGCTTTAAAAGAAAGAAACAGCGGACGCTTGACAGCATCATCGTCGGAATCCTGCTGCTGACTGTTCTGCAGACCATATACGGTTTCATTATTCAGATCGTCCAGATCAGAAAGTTCATCCTGATTACGGGAAATCATAAAATTGTTGTCATCTTCAGAATCATGCGGATGACGCTGATTCTGATAGAATGTGCCGAAAACAGAATGTTCCTGGGAATCGTTAAATTCCTCTTCCGGGGCGTGGATCAAACGCCCATATTCATTGTTTTCATTCTCATGATCATCACGAAGCATAGTTACCCCTCCACACTTTGGAAAACTCATACCTTATTATCTTATTTCAAATAATAAGAAATCGCAACCGATTGAGAATAAGTTTCTTTAGGAGAAAAGAATTCGTCAGAATAAACGACAATTCTTTTCGGATTGTCTGCTTTTGTCGGTTCACTAGTGCATTTCCGGCATTAAAATCAGCCATAAGGAGACAGAGTATGGCAGACGACAAAAGAAGGATCTGGATTACGGCGATATGCATACTTTTGGGATTTGGAGCATATATTTATACGGCATTTCATGCCTCGGAAAAGAATATCCGCATTGTTTCGGAAAGCCGGGAGAGTGTAAACTCAGATGTGACGGCAGAGTTTTCTTCTTCTGAAAATGCAACGGAAGAAGTTCAGGCCTTTCCAGTATATATATGCGGAGAAGTATTGTCTCCCGGGATATACGAATTAAGAGGTCCTGTATATCTTTTTGAGCTGATCGAAATGGCCGGCGGACTGACTCAAGATGCCGATGCGGCCAATATCGATATGGTATATGAGGTGGAATATGCCCAGAGTATTTCTATTCCTGCAAAAAGAAACGGGGAGACGACGGCCGATCCGAAGATCATTCTTGATGCTGAGCCGCCATGGGAGGAAACGGTCAGTTCTCTGCCGCAGGGATCAGGGAAGATCAATATCAATACTTCCGGAAAAGATATACTATGCACACTTCCGGGAATCGGAGAGAAGACAGCGGAGAATATCGTCTCTTTTCGGGAAGAACATGGACCTTTTTCAACGATCGACCAGATCATGCAGGTTCCGGGTATCGGAGAGAGTAAATTCAACCGGATCAAGGATCAGATCTGTGTGGAATAATCCTCAAAAAAAAGTGTTTGACAGATAGGGGGATCAATGGTATTCTCTATTAGCACTAGAGAGTGACTTGCTCGTGTGGCGGAATAGGCAGACGCAACGGACTTAAAATCCGTCGGGGTAAAACCCGTACCGGTTCAAGTCCGGTCACGAGCACCATTTATACATCGCGGAGTGGAGCAGTTGGTAGCTTGTCGGGCTCATAACCCGAAGGTCGCGAGGTTCGAGTCCCGCCTCCGCAACCACATGGAATCCCGGAACATATCGTTCCGGGATTTTTTATACTGTAAATATATTTCCGGAAAACCATTTGCTTGAATCTTTGATTTGAGATAAAATCTATGCACGCAATGAAGTAGTGTTATATCTTAGAAACAAGTAAAAATGAAAAAGATTCGTGAAGAGAAGAAGCAGGGAAAGTTCAAGGATAGCAAGGTCGTAAAAGCGATACGTGCCGCTGATTCTTTCTGCATGAAATATAAGATCTATCTGGTGTTTATCACTCTCGTGATCTTAGTTTCTTTTACACTATCCCATTCCCATTTTTTTACCAGAAAACAGCTTCGAAACTATTCGGCCCAGGAGAACTATTTTTCCCGGCAGGTAGTCGAATCGCGCCCGTTGCAGTTTACCTTTGAGGCCAAGGCTGATCATCTTTCGAAAATATCTATTGAACTGAATAAAGCAGCCAGCCGTTTAGCCTCCTCGGATAAGGCAACACTGACGATCTATGAAAAAGACAATCTTAACGAACCGCTTTTCAGTAAAAATGCATACATCTACAGTCCAAGTCATGCAACTATAGATTTCGATTGTTCAAACCTTTCCCTGGATTCCGGAGACATGTATTATGCGGAATTGAAACTGACCCATTTTTCCAATAAGTCTGTCTTATATCTGAAAATGCACAATGTCAGTAATTTCACCCAGCTGGGTACTGAAGAGGATGTACAGGCGGATATACCTGTCGGTATGTCTTATGTTCCGAATATTACTTATCAGTACGCACGTATCTCCTATATAAGCATAATCATTCACTGCCTGCTTGCGCTTTCCGGTGTCATCGTTCTTTTCAGAAAAAAGTGGATGGAGAAGGTCTGGCTGAAAGAGCTTCTGCGGGCTTTATATCTTCCGCTTGTCATGTATCTGTTTATGGAACTTTTGAATGTGGCCAGATGGGACGGCTTGCAGTTTATGCTGCCTTTCACCTGGAAACACTATCTGGTATTCGTAATCGGCATCCTGATCATGCAGATCCTGTATCTTTTCTTCTACGGATTAACGGGGAGAGGCTGGATCGGAATTCTGATCGTCACTGTCCTGATCGGCGCGATCGGAATCACCAGTCATGTAAAGATCGTCATGCGAGGAGACGCCTTTGTTCCGTGGGATATCTATGCCGCCGGTATGGCTGCCTCGATCGGGTCAAAGTACTATTTCCGTATTACCTGGCAGTTTATAGTCGGTATCTTGTACCTCCTGGCTATTTTCATGCTGATCCGTGTCACTGCGACACCGCCGAGAAAACTGAAACTTCCGCGCTTTTCAATGATCGGTTCGGCGGCTCTTGCCGGTGTGCTTCTCAGTACGGCAGTGCTTTTTAATAAGCCATTTCTGAAAAAAATGAATGTTTCCTATGCGCTTTATCCGCCACTGGAATCCTATAACGTAAACGGAACGCTGACTGCGTTTGTAGTGAATCTGAATAATCTTTCTGCCAAGGGCAGTAGTGACAATTCACCTGAAGCGGCGCTGGATATGCAGAACCGTTATGTGGCTCTGGCAGAGAACCTGCCGATGGATACGAGATGGGTCAATCCGGTGAAGAAACCGAATGTGATCTGTATTATGAGTGAATCATACGGTGATCTGAGAAATATCCGTGACATCGAAACTTCTGAGCCGGTAATGCCCTTTTATGACTCGCTTCTTAGTTCCACGATCCATGGAAAGCTTTGTGTGTCCATATTTGCCGGCGGCACCTGCAATACGGAATTTGAATTCCTGACCGGTTGTTCTGTATCCGGACTTCTTGCAGGTTCTTCCGTATATACTTTTTATGTCAACGAAGAAATGCCCACGGCACTTCCGTATATTTACCGGCAGAACGGATACCAGACACTTGCGATCCATCCTTTTGATAAAGAATGGTGGGACAGAGACGAAGCCTATCCGCTTCTGGGTTTTGACCGATTCTTAAGCGACGAGGATTTTACCGACCCGAAGATCGTCCGCCGGTATATCAGTGATCAGAGCGCTTTTGAGCGGATCGTGCAGGAATATGAGAATCGTGACCCGGATAAGCCGATGTTTACATTCTGCGTGACAATGCAGAATCATGCGGATTATTCCCAGCAGTACGACAACATGGCATATGATATCCATCTTCTGAACATGGAAAATGAGTATCCGTACACAGAGCAGTATTTGTCACTCCTTCGTGAATCGGACGATGCGCTGAAGTATCTTGTTGAGTATTTTCAGAATGTGGATGAGCCGACGATCATCGTATTCTTCGGTGATCACTACCCGACGCTGGATAATGAGTTCTACGATGAACTTCTGGGTACGGACTTAAATACCATTACCGCCCAGGATTCCCTTCCTTTGTATCAGGTGCCTTACTTCGTGTGGGCCAATTACGATATCCGCTGCGGTAACGGCGGGGTGAAGAGCCCGAATTTCCTTGGCCAGAATATTCTGGAACTCTGCGGACTGCCTTCTCCCGATGAACGTGCCTGCCTTCGTGTTCTTGATTCTCGGCTCGGGGCGATCAATGCGCTTGCCGTCTATGACCGTTTCGGTGATGCCGTTGTCGGTGAACAGCAGCTTCCGGAAGATATCCGTAAACTGATCGAAGATTATAATTTCCTGCAATATGATCTGATCTTCCAATCGGATGAGGAAGAGGACAGCTGACAGAAAGATTTTGCAAATAAGAAGCATTGCGCTATAATTACCATGTATCTTTATGCATGAGGTGAAAGTATGTCCACTTCAGATAGTTCGAATACTGCTTCCAATGCGGCCGGCAAAGTAGCCAAGGTCGTGTTTCTGTCGCTGTTTGCGCTGATATTGGTGGTAACCGCGGTTTCTTTCGCTGTTCATCACATGCGTCTCGGTTCAGAAAAGGAATTTAAAAATGCGATGGTGAATCGTATCCGTACAGATGCGACGAATGCTGCCAAAGCGGTTTCCGGAGAAGAGATCAAGATCGATTCGGCATCTGCGGCAATCAAGTACAGTAAGATCCTGCCGTACATGCTGATGGATACGAATGAAGACGATTACACGACACAGGCATTTGGCCTGTATAACTATTCCAACGGAGAACTGACTATGCTGACCGGCATTGATTCAGATCTTCTGGTTGCCAAGAATATCCCTGTATCCGAGTGGCTTACTGCGGAGCAGACTCCTTATGAGATCAGAGAAAAGGATGTGTACCATTATCTGGTACCGATCCTGGATCAGGAGGGGAAGATCTCCGCACTCTTAGAGCTTTCTGCACAGACCGCGCCGATCAACGAGATGGGCGATAAGCTTGAATCTATGCTCCTTTCCACAGTTACCGCATCTGTATTGGTGGCGATGGCCGGTTTCTCTCTGCAGTATATCGTTCCGCCGATCTTCCGTCTGGCTTCTAAGAAGAATACGGAGGCGACGCTATGAACGACTTTATTTATGAGAATTTTGCAAAAGCCCCGAAAGGGAAGAAGGCCGTGGCCAGTCAGATCGGTTTCTGTCTGATTACGACTCTGGTTATTCTTTTTGTTGTTTCCACCTTGGTAACAAATGTTTATTGCTCTGCGCTTCAATCACAGAGAAAAAGCGCGCTGTCATCATATACGGCAGCTTCCTCGGTAGCATTGTCCAACCGTGATCTGGTGGAAGGAATGTCTTTCCCGTTGGATCTTCCGGAGTATGATACCGGTAAACACTATACTGCCAATGTATTTGTAAAAGCAGGGAATTCTTTTGTACGCGTGTATACTTCCGACCGTTCTCATGAAGATGGAAAACAGTATGTTCTTTCCGGTGCCGGCGAGGAGTATATGGAAGCGTATGAACAGCAGCAGCTGATCGTGACGCACCGCCGTTATGAGAATGTGCTGTATGTCACTTCGGTTGCGCCGATCATTGGCGATGACGGCACCATGTCCGGTATCGTGGAGATCATGATCCCGCAGTATGCTTTTGTAAAGACGGAAAACGGCATGTCTCTTTCCTGGATCTTTACCATTATTTCGATTTCTGTTGCCATCGCGGTCATTTATTCTGAAATGTACCGTCTGTTGGACACTTTGATCAAGAAGCCGAATACCGGAGTTCCGAGAGCAGTTATGTATGGAACCGCCACCTACCGGCTCATTGCCTTTTTTTCCAGTGTCGGCTGTACGATGCCTCTGATTGTTCTTTCTTCTTACTTGAAGGATTCTATGACCGAATATGCAGACAACCAGATGGTCCTTCATCTGTGGATCATGCTGGCTTGCCTTCTGTATTTGCTGGGATTCTGGCGTTTTATCCATCTGCGCGATCTCATGATCCGTAAACTGACTGCCCGTCTTGCAGTTATTGTTTCCGTAGTCAGTGCATTTGTCCTGCTCCTGATATGCGGACTGGTTGGTCAGCCGTATCTGATCGTCTTTATGCAGCTCCCGATCGGTTTCTTCCTGGGAATGCTTTTCCAGTTCCAGAGAGAATACCGTATCCAGGCGGATCGTACCGGCCAGGAAGATTTTTCGGACAGAAAGATCCATCAGTGCCAGTACAGCGGATATCTTCTTGGTGCGGCTGTCGGTGCCGTTATCTGCGGTATCCTGTATGAGCGTTTCGGCCTTTTTGCCGTATTGATGATTGCTTCTTTCTTCCTGTTTGTGGATGCGATCCAGGTGCTGTATTTTGTACGCCATTGTCCGCCTTCCAACGAGCCGATCGTCCGTCTGCCGAATTTCTTCTATGCATTAAAGAATTCTAAATCCGGTACCTTTGCCTGGAGCACGATCTTCCCGCTGGGTCTGCAGTTCGCCTTCTTCCTGGTATTTATTCCGGATTACCTTGGAAAAGTACGGATCTCTTTGGCGACTGTATCTTTCTACTATCTCTTGGCGATTATCTGCGGTCAGGTCGTTATGCGTATCCTGATCATCTGGTTTGAGGATTTCTTCTCGGCAAAAATGCGGATCACCATTGCCGCCATGCTCAGTTCCATCGGTTATCTGGTTTTTGCGCTGGCTCCTTCAGCGAAGCTTCTGGTTATCGGTGTTGCATTCCTGGGCCTTTCCCAGGGAACACACGAGTTCGGCTATCTTAGCTACTATAAGTCTCTGATCCGTCAGGATAAACATCCGGTCGCACGGGTGATCCTGATGCGTGCATTTACCGGCGGTACCATGATCGGCACAGTTGTATTTGGCATAGCTAATGCCTTTACCAGTGTACGTGTTCCGATGCTGGCAATTGCACTGATCATTTTCGTCATTTCGTCTTCGTACCCGCTTCTGACGCTGATGGACAATTCTTCCGCCCAGCGTCCTAACGGGAAGAAGTCCCAGCAGCTGCGTGTACCGAGACAGAACGGGGAGGAGTGAGTATATGGAAATCTGGAATGCCAAACTGACCCGTGAGAATATTGAGGAGTTTTATGATCTGTATGCCGCTTTTGCCTATAAGTGTGCATATAAGAATTTGAGAGATACAACGCGCGCGGAAATGTGCGTGGTGGATTCATTCATCGATACTTACCATAAGCGTGCCAAGCTGACGGAAGAAAAGGTCATTTACTATTTTTCCGATGCGCTGCAGTTCCATATTAATGAGCTTATGGCCAAGTACCCCGTGATCAATGATGCGGCTCCGCCGGAGAAGAATCTGGATGAGTATACGGCTTCGACAATGAAGCATACGATTCTGGAGCGGATCGATTCACCACGTTTCCGTATTGCTGAATTTATGTCATCGACACCGGATACCAAGATCCGGAGAAGAACTCCGATCGTAGAGTTTTTCCAGAATTCCGGCATCACAGTCATGCTTCTGGTAAAGCTTGCTTTCCTGGCTCTTGTGATCGCGGTGGTTACCTATTTCGGAGCTATCACGTTTTTCCATGCCGATGATTATATTCAGAACCGGACTCAGAAAGGAACCATCAAGCTGGATGAATATATCGTCAGTGTGATGGATTATCTGCCGGTGTCGATCAGCGGTAAAGGAGAGGTACATTCCGAATCGGCAGGGCAGGTTACTGAATCGGTTGAGGGAACGGATGAGGTAACGGAGACAACCACCACAGAAGCGACAACAGAGCCTTCTGCGACACCAGGTTAAAAATATGTAATGTGAATGAAGAGTCACTTAAATTCGTAGACAATTTGGTTTTGGAGTGGTAGATTGATTCAAGTTAAGATAATCGACAGAGAAAAGATTGAAGGAAACATCTGAAACTGAGTATGGAAAGAAGACAGCAACCACCACATCGCACGCCTTCTCTGGCGGAGAGATACCATATTGAACATATTGATGATAAGGGCCGGCACACAGGTCCCGCGAATCGTCATGCCGAACAGCAGCCCCGTCATGGCCAGCCTCGAAACGGACAGGTTCGTAACGGTCAGCCCCAGAGAAGAAGAAAAGTGAAGAAGCCGTGGACTTTTAAGCGTGTCATGC
Organism: Oscillospiraceae bacterium; assembly: GCA_902794115.1. Lineage (GTDB taxonomy): Bacteria > Bacillota > Clostridia > Saccharofermentanales > Saccharofermentanaceae > Scatonaster. The sequence continues at coordinate 32,608 of CADBGD010000005.1, read as the reverse complement.
TTCGTATCATTGTACCGATCCTCCTGGTACTGGTGATTCTTATCGGCGGCGCTTATATTGGATATCAGCAGTACAAGAAATATCTCTTTAGTAAGATCGAATTTATTCCGAAACAGGAGAATCCTACCTTTATTAATGAAGAAGGATCAGTCGTTTCGCTGGTTCATTATACGTCTGAAACCAGTGAAGCTCCTGTAGAAGAGGATTACATACATAACTTCCTGCTGATCGGTATTGACAGCCGTGACCGCAATTATTCCGATGACGGTTCCGGAAGCCTTGCCGATGTCATCATGGTCATGAGCGTGGACGATAAGGCCGGTACCATTAAGCTTGTCACGATCCAGCGTGACTGCTATGTAAGTATTCCCGGACATAAGAAACTGCAGAAGATCAATGCTGCCATGACATACGGCGGACCGGAGCTTTTGTCTGCTGTAGTGGAAAGCCACTTGCGTCTGACATTGGACGGATATGCATTCGTTAACTTCTATCACATGGAACAGGTAATTGATGCAGTTGGCGGTGTGGATATTGAATTGACAAAGAGTGAAGTATTCCACACACCTGGTGGATTAAACGATAACCTTCGTGACCAGAACCGTCTGCATGGTGATTCTGATTCCGCCTATACACTTTCCGAAGCCGGTCTTCAGCACCTGAACGGCAGACAGGCTGTGGCGTATAGCCGTATCCGTCAGGTAGGAAACGGTATTTACGGCCGTTCGGAAAGACAGGTTAAGGTATTAAATGCGCTTTTGGAGAAGTTCGCTAACCTTAGCACCACCTCCAAGCTTTCTGCGCTGGACGATATTCTGAGCATGATCGCAACGAATATTTCTCCGGATGAGATCGAGGACTATGCATTTGAGTTCCTGCCGAAGGTAAGAGACTTGAAACTCCTTACTATGGGTATTCCTGTCGAAGGATATTCGGTGGAAGGGTTCTTCTCGGATGATGTCCGCGAAGGTGACTGGAGTATCCGTTGCGATTGGAACGGTATGATCCCGATCGTTCAGGAATTCTTCTACGGAGAGACGTATCCTTTTGACCCGGTAGAGGAAATTCCGAGAGCTCCGCAGCACGAAGTGGACTTCTCCACGGGTAAAAATCTGGATTATGAAGCCGAAAAGGCAAATCCGACCAAGTCTGATTCCGATAGTTAAAAATTTGTTTTTGTCTTTCTTTGATATTGACATCTCATCACTTAATGGTATAGTAGTAAATGAATTTAGCACTCGCATATGTTGAGTGCTAAATAAATTTACTGGAGGTGATTCACCATGACCATTAAGCCGTTAGGTGACAGAGTCGTAATTAAGATGGTTGAAGCGGAGGAAACGACACATAGTGGTATCGTTCTGGCCGGTTCGGCAAAGGAGAAGCCTCAGATCGCAGAAATCGTTGCTGTCGGTCCGGGCGGGATGATTGATGGAAAAGAAGTAAAGATGGAACTTTCCGTTGGTAATAAGGTACTGGTAAGCAAGTATGCCGGTACAGAAGTAAAGATCGACGGGGTCAATTATACGATCCTGAGCCAGGGTGATGTTCTGGCTATTGTCGAGTAAGTTCCCGCTAGGAGGTAATTCACATGGCTAAAGATTTGAAATATTCCGAGGACGCCAGACGCGCCCTGGAAAATGGTGTTAATAAAGTAGCAGATACAGTAAAGATCACACTCGGTCCGAAGGGCAGAAATGTGGTTCTTGATAAGAAGTACGGTGCTCCGCTGATCACAAACGATGGTGTGACGATCGCTAAAGAGATCGAACTGGAAGACCGTTTTGAGAATGCCGGTGCCCAGCTGGTTAAGGAAGTTGCTTCCAAGACCAACGATGTTGCCGGTGACGGTACAACGACCGCTACACTTTTGGCTCAGGCGATCATCCGCGAGGGCATGAAGAATGTGGCTGCCGGTGCAAACCCGATCATCCTGAGAAAAGGTATTCAGCTGGCAGTAGATGAGGCTGTAAAGTCTCTGGAATCCGCTGCCAAGAAGGTTGACGGTTCCAAGGATATTGCCCGTGTTGCATCGATCTCCGCCGGTGATGAAGTGATCGGTGATCTGATCGCGCAGGCTATGGAAAAAGTTTCTTCTGACGGTGTTATCACTGTTGAAGAGTCCAAGACCATGGGTACCGATCTGGAAGTTGTAGAAGGTATGCAGTTTGACCGTGGATACCTTTCCTCTTATATGTGCACAGATATGGATAAGATGGAAGCCGTTCTGGATGATCCGTATATCCTGATCACTGATAAGAAGATCTCCAATATCCAGGATGTTCTGCCGCTTCTGGAGCAGGTTGTTCAGCAGGGCAAGAAGCTCCTGATCATCGCTGAGGATGTTGACGGTGAGGCTCTGGCTACATTGATCGTAAATAAGCTTCGTGGCACATTTACCTGTGTTGCTGTCAAGGCGCCTGGTTTTGGTGACAGAAGAAAGGCTATGCTTCAGGATATCGCGATCCTGACAGGCGGTGAAGTGATCACTGATGATCTGGGTCTGGATCTGAAGGAAACAAAGATGGAACAGCTCGGCCGTGCCCGTCAGGTTAAAGTTCAGAAGGAGAACACCATTATCGTAGATGGTATGGGTCAGGATGAGCAGATCAAGTCCCGTGTGGCACAGATCCGTGCTCAGATCGAAGAGACCACTTCTGATTTTGATCGTGAGAAGCTTCAGGAAAGACTGGCTAAGCTCTCCGGTGGTGTTGCTGTAATCAAGGTCGGCGCTGCTACCGAGACCGAGATGAAGGAGAAGAAGCTCCGTATTGAAGATGCTCTGGCTGCTACACGTGCGGCTGTTGAGGAAGGTATTGTTCCTGGTGGCGGAACAGCTTATATCAATGTTCTTCCGGCAGTTACGGCTCTGGTTGACAAGTATGACGGAGACGTGGCAACAGGTATCCGCATCATTGCAAAGGCACTGGAAGCTCCGATCCGTCAGATTGCTGCCAATGCCGGTCTGGATGGTTCTGTTATCTGCGAGAACATCAAGAAGTCCGAGCCTGGTAACGGTTATGATGCCCTCAACGATAAGTATGTCAACATGTTTGATGTCGGTATCGTTGACCCGGCAAAGGTAACCCGTTCGGCTCTGCAGAATGCTGCTTCCGTATCGTCCACACTTCTGACAACAGAGGCTGTTGTATGCGATATTCCGCAGCCGGAACCGCCGATGCCGAATCCGAACGCCGGTATGTATTAATCGTTGTAAAAATGTTAAAATGTAGGGGTTATGGTCGAAAGATCATAGCCCCTATTTATTTCTTGGAGCGTTGTACAGATGATAAATAATGATGTAATGGTCGAGATCATGGTGAAAAAGTCATTCACGACCAAAGAGAAGGTCATGCGTGTGCTGATCGTGCTTCTGGCTATCCTTGCAATTCTGATCGTTAACGTGTTTCCGTTGTTTTTCGGTATCGGGTATCTGTTCCTTTTTACCGGTGTGCTTTCCTTCGGAATCGGATTTGGCTGTTATATGTTTGTGACCGGATTAAAGAAAGAATTTGAGTATTCCGTTGTCAATGACAGTTTTACCATTGATGTGATCCGTAACAGCAGCCGCCGCTCGGAACTCTTTTCCGGATCGGTCCGTGATTTTGAAATGGTGGCAAAGAAAGACGATGCGCGTCATCCGTATTCTGAATTTGATAAGAGCGATGCATTACATGGTATTTGTGTCTCCGGTACGGCACCGGAAAAAGAGTGGTACATTGCCACACGCATGGGAGATTCGAAAGTCCTCCTTGTTATCGAACCGGATGAACGTATGCTGAAGGCTTTTTACCGTTTCAATCCCAGAAATACGATGTATCGCCCGGGTCAGAAGATCTCTGGAAAGGATTAAAACTATGCAGTATATACCTCAGGAAGATCTGTTTCGTTTCACTATCATCGGTACGGAAACGGATATTGCCGATCGTCTGCATTATCATGCATTATGCGCTATGCTTCAGGAAGCGGCCTGCCTGGATGTGGATCACCACGGATTCGGCGCGGACGTGATGGATTCCCATCATGCCTGCTGGCTGCTTCTTCGGATGCGGGTCGATATGGTAAAGATTCCGAAATGGAAAGATGTTATCTACATCCGGACCTGGTCGAGCGGTTATCAGAAGGTTCTTTTCAACCGTGAATTTGCGATCCTGGATGAGAATAAAGAAGAGATCGGAAGAGCTACATCGGTATGGATCATTGCCCAGCAGGGCGATCACCGTCCGGTCCGTCCGTCAACGATCCCCGGTATGGAAATGTATGCCAGTAAAGAACCGTCTGATCAGAAGATCGATAAACTTGTTCCGCTGGAAGAATCCAGGCGCGGTGACGCCCATACTTTGACAAGATATGCGGATTTCAGTGATATTGACCGGAATATGCATGTCAATAATACCCGCTACATTGCCTGGAGTGAGGACAGCTTTTATTCTCAGCAGGATACCGGTACGCAGATCCGTTCTTTGACGATCAATTACGCATCAGAGGTCAAGCCCGGAGAAGAAGTGAAGATCTACCGTTCGGATACGGATGCGGGAGTCCAGATCGACGGGTTTGAAACCACGACCGGACGGCATGTTTTCTCGTCCCGGTTTACGTAATCCGGAACGGTCTTTCTTAAAGACTTTATAGATATCCGGATTTGGGGTAAAATAGTTCCGCAAAGTTACATGCGCACGTAGGAGAGGGTACATGATCGAGATTTCTAATCTAGTTAAGTTTTATGGGGATAAACGGGCTGTCAACGGCATCTCGTTTACCGTAAACCAAGGTGAGATCCTGGGTTTTCTTGGTCCCAACGGTGCCGGAAAAAGCACTACGATGAATATCATCACCGGCTATTTGTCGGCGACAAGCGGTAAGGTGACGATCAATGGTTACGATATTCTGGAAGAGCCGGAACTGGCGAAGAAGAATATCGGCTATCTGCCGGAGATCCCGCCTCTTTTTATGGATATGACTGTCAGTGAGTATCTGGAGTATGTGGCGGAATTGAAAATGGTTCCGAAGGATATCCGGAAAAAACAGATCATTGATGTAATGAAGATGGTTCATATCGGTAATGTTTCCGGCCGTCTTATCCATAACCTCTCTAAAGGTTATAAGCAGCGCGTCGGTATTGCCCAGACACTGATCGGAAATCCGGAAGTGATCATCCTCGATGAGCCGACTGTCGGTCTTGACCCGAATCAGGTCATTGAAGTGAGAAAACTGATCACTTCGCTTGCCAAGAATCATACGATCATTTTCAGTTCGCATATCCTTTCCGAGGTACAGGCGATCTGTGACCGTGTCATTATTATCAATAACGGCAAGATCGTTGCCGATGCTCCGACTTTTGAACTTTCTTCGAGAGTGGAGAATAATGTGCATTATCTGCTGGTCGTGGAAGCCCCTTTCAGTACTCTGCAAATGCCGCTTCGGGCGGTACCCGGTGTCAGTTCCGTGAATCTTCTTGCTGAAAAGAACGGAATCTGCCAGATCGATCTGGCTTCTCAAGGAAGCATGGAAGTGAGAAAGTCCATTTCTTTTGCCATTTCCCGGCTGAATGCACCGATATTGGAGTTCCGTTCCATGGAACCTTCGCTGGAAGATGTTTTTACCAGCATTACTTCACAAAAGAAGTGAGGAGAACGATATGTTTGCGATTTTTAAGAGAGAGTTTCTTTCATACTTCCGGACTCCGGTGGGCTGGGTGGCGATCAGCCTTTTAGGCCTCATCAGCGGTTATTACTTTTCCGGAATGCTGAATTCGAGCCTGGCTTATGTGGATATTAACATGGAGATCGAATATCTTCGGACTTTCTTTATTATCCTGATTCCGATCATTACCATGAGGCTGTTTGCCGAGGAAAAGAAAAACGGTACGGATGTGCTTCTTTATACCATGCCGTATTCGATGAAGAGCGCGGTTATCGGAAAATTCCTGGCGGCCTTGGCATTGCAGGGACTGATGCTGGTCTGCCTGTTTAGTCATATGATCGTCACGGTGATCCTTTCCGGGTACATCAGCCCGGCAACATGGGGCGCGATACTGGCTTATCTGGTCTTAGCGGCCTTGTTTATCTCTGTCGGTATGCTGACATCGGCGATGACTGAAAACCAGATCATGTCCGCTGTGGTCTGCTTCGTTATCCTTCTTGTGATGAGCATGCTTTCCAACATTGCCGAATCGATCTCCGAAGTGGTGAAATCGCTTCTGAAGATCACGCATCTGTTCGGTCTTTCTGATAGCGCGATCTATTCAGTCGGCGACTGGATCCGTGACGCGATCACCTGGTTTGATCCGTACAGCAAGACAGAAGGATTTACTTCGGGTGTATTTAAGATCGTCCCGATATTCTTCTGCCTGAGCTTTACTTTCGTGTTTGTTTTCATCACCTATCGGGTGCTGGAAAAGAAACGCTGGAGTCAGAATTAAGGGAAGGGGGACGCGAAAATGGCTAGAAAAACAGCAAGTGAAAGTATCCTCCGGGAGACTCCGGGCCGTTCGGCGAAAGTTCATGTTCAGTCGGACAGCCGCTTTAAAGTGTTGAAATATGCATCTGTGCTGTCTGTGGCACTGATCGTGGGTATCTGCATTATTTTGAATCTGATCGTGGATTCGCTTTTAGATAAGCCGCTTACCTTTGATGCGACCTCTGTAAAGGCGAATTCGGTCAGTGTTCTTACGGAGAATTATCTGGATTCATTGAATAAAAAAGTGGAGATCTACGGCCTCTTTGATAAAGATGATAAGAACTTTTCTCTTCGTGAGTATTTTGTTCCCATCATGGATGATTATGAGAATAAGGCCAATGGAAAGATCGAACTGAAATACGTCGATCCGGATGTGGATCCGTTTATTATGACTGAACTGGATCCGAACAATGTATACAGCTTACGTAAATACACGTATGTAATCAAAAGTGACGATTTAATGGTTACATTGGATCCGAGCAGCTGCTTTGTATGGAATTCGAATCTGGCATATTATTACAATCTGTATGTGCCGGAGAAGAATCTTGTGGAGCAGAAGGTGACCGGTCTTATTCTGTATGTTGCTTCCGGAAGATCCATGAAAGCCTACTATCTGAGCGGACATGGACTTACGGGACATGGCGCGCTGGATACGATCATTTCTCCTTTGGGAATGGTGTCTGCTGAACTGTCACTGAAGGGCGAAAATGTGGAGATCCCTTCGGATTGTGAGATCCTGATGATCATTGACCCGGATACGGATCTTACGATCACGGAAAAGGAACTGATCAAGACGTATCTCGACGATGGAGGAAAAGTCCTTCTGGTAAGTGATTTTGATAAGGATAAAGTAGTGGAGATGCCGAATCTGAATGAAATCACAAAGAAGATGGGTATTACTCTGGAATCGGCGATCATCCATGAAAACAGTTCGGATGCTCTGCCGGATGTGAATAACCCGTATTCTTCCATTGCTTTTGCCGATGCAGATTACGCTAAGTATCTTTCTGTTCCGGACACCTATAGCATTGAGAACTGCCGGTATTTGAAAGTGTATTCGGATCGGGGAGAGAATATTATCGTTTCTCCGCTGATCGTTACCTCATCATCTGCCTCGGTAGATTTTCCGAATACGCAGATCGACAGTTCAGTTTCTTCCGGACAGCAGGCGGTTGTGCTTCAGTCTGTGGATACTTCGAATAACCGTAATTCCTGCCTTGTCGTGCTTGGTTCGAATACTTTTGTATCTGATGAGTATTATTCGGATAAATCACTGAATGACAACAACGCCGTGTTTACGAGAAATATGCTGGGTGATATCTGCCGGGTCGAGATCTCGGTGCTGGCACCGGCGAAATCTGTACCGAGTTATTCGCTTTCCAAGCCGCTGTCGTCTTCTGCGGCGACAGCCTGGTCGATCTGTGTTATGACGATCCTGCCTCTGGGAAGCCTGATCTGCGGTATCTATATTTACAGAAAGAGACGCCATTTGTAAGGAGATAGCTATGAAAGATATTCGTTTGCTTCAACGACTGGCTGTGATCTTTACGGCGCTCTTGATCCTGTTTGTCGGCCTTAAGATCTTCCAGGCGGTTCAGAAGAAGAATCTTGATGACGATATTTCCGGACAGTCTATGGAGCTTTGTGCATTACGGGAACTTCGTTCGCTGAAGATCGTGGATGCGGAAGGGATGGAGACATCCTTTGAGTTTGGTGAGGAAGGACGTATCCGTTCTGTAACTCATGATCAGATCGTATTTGAAATAGAGAACCTGAACAGCGAACGGGTCAGCTCCTATGTGCAGAGCCTGCTCGGTATTTCCGTCCGTAAATCCTTTGCTCCGACTGAATCGGTAAGTGTGTACGGACTTGACCGGGATCAGTATACCCTCACTTTAAGTTTAGGCGACGGAAGAACCAAAACGGTCCATATCGGATCCGTTCTTTCCGACCGCAGCGGTGTCTATTTTCAGATCGACGGGGACCCGAAAGTGTATGTGGCGAACCATTCGTATTATCTGAATCTGACGACGAAGTTTGAAAACTTCCTCAGCCAGTACATAACCTCCATTGACCGGAGCCAGGTGGATATGGTTTCTTTTTCACGGGCTTCGGATGGAGATAAATGGAAAGTTCAGGTCCTGGAAGATAAGGATAATGGTGTATTTCTTGAAGCCCAGTATCGTGTGATCGATCCGATCGAAAGAGATCCGCGGGATGAAATGGTCAGAATGATCGATACGATCCTGCATTTTCCGGCCAATCAGTACCTGCCGATAACGGAGGAGAACCGGGCCTCGTATGGACTGGATGCTCCGGAGTATCAGTTTGAGATTACATTGAAGACCGGCGAAACCGTGAAGATCAGTCTTTCTCGTGAATTAGGCGGATACTATTACGGGGAATGCTCCAGTAATCCCTACACTTTCCGCGTTCTTGCCGGTTCCATTCCCGGACTGGACAAGTCTTCCTTTGAACTGATCGAGGCATATGTAAGAAAAGAATACCTTGATGAATTCCGTTCTGCCAAAGTGACGATGAAGGATACCACCTTTACATTGGAGAGCTGGTTTGATACCACCGGAACATTTGAAAGTGAAGGAACGACCTTTACTCTGGATAAGCGCAATGCCAAAGTGATCGATTCGAATGGCGATTGTTACGGACTGGTGCTTTTCCAGTCGATCTGCCGGATTCCGATTTATAAAATGGAGCGGGAGGCGGATCCGGAGCTTGCTAATGTGGAAGCGACGATCTATGTCACAAGGGTAGATAGTCAATCCTATACGATCAAATTCGTACCGAAAAACGACAATGAGTATTACTGCTTCATCGATGACCGCTATAGTGGATTTATCGTAGAGAGAAGCGTATTATATAAAGATAACGGCAAAACGATGTCGGGCTTTGGTATCTGGGATGCCTATAATCTGACAAACGAAGCCATCGATAATAAGAATGCAGAAGGAATCTATGACAGACCGTAACCGACCATCAGAAAGAAATCCGGAAGAGAGGCGTGCTGCGGAAAAGACTCAGACGACCACGAAGAAGCGTCATCGCTTTGCGACCCCGCTTCTGGTCATTCTTTGTGTCATACTGGCCGCCGTCTCGATTATTCTGGTATATATGCTCCGAAATCATTTCGAGGCAAAAAACGGAGCCAAAGAACAGCTCCGGCTTTCGGCCATTGCCGGTTTTGACTGTGAATATACCGAAGCCCAGCAGTTATATCCTTTCCAGAACGGTCTTTTAAAGGTATCTACCAAGAGAGTGGCATATCTTTCGATCTCCGGAAACGAGATCTTCAGTGTGGATATGGAAATGAGCAACCCTTCCGTTGTGTTTGCCGGTCCGTACGCCATGATCGCCGATACAGAAGGCTTTCTTTGTGCGATGTTTTCCGAAGACGGACTGATCTATTCGTCTCATATGACCGGAAAGATCGGAAGCATTGCTTTGGCACCGTCCGGCTTATCCGCCGTCATCATAGATGAAGGGGAGTCCTTCGGCTGTGTGTATATGATGGAAAAGGACGGCAGTTTCCTGGCAAAGTGGTCCTCTTACGAATCCGGTTATCCTTTGGCACTGGCTTTTGCTCCGGATGAAAGCACCCTCAGCGTGACATTGGTGGATACTGACGGATCCCAGATGATCCCCCATGTAAAGATCTTCTCGATTCCTTCGGACAGAACGACTGCCCGGCCGACAGAGTATGCTTTTTATTCTCCTGTAATTACTGATGTTATGCCGCTTCTGGCATATATGAGCACGAACCGTCTGGCTGTGGCCGGTATTGGAGATGTGGTGCTGATCGGCGATGGAAAATGCGATCCCGTTAATCCGCCATTCCCATGCGTGTATAGCATTTTCTCTTATTCCGGCGGTTGTGGTGTGATCTATTCGGAAGGCGTGGACCAGCCTCTTCATCTGACAACATTCAACGGAAACGGCGGGAAGATCGGTGACATTCAGCTTGGAAATGAAGTGCTGGATTATGATGTTTCCGGAAATCAGGCGCTGATCGCTGCGGATGATTCCATTTTTCTGGTGGATCTTTCCCGTGCACACATTTCTTCCACGATTCCGGTAGATGAGCCGGTGCTGCGTGTTGCTTTTTTCGGCTCGAAAAACATCTGCCTGGTGACATCCGCCGGCGTCCGTGAGATCACGCTGTAAATTGTTTTCGGGGAGGTGCCCATGGAAAACGAGATCAAGTTAACGTTCCCTTCCGATGAAGCTCTTTTTTCTGTGATGGAAGAAGAATGGCTGAAGTCCTGTATTACGGTACTGGAAAAGAAGACCGAAACATATGAGAACCGGTATCTGGACACGCCGTCCCGTTATCTTTCCGGCACCAGATCAACGATGCGGATCCGCCATGTTGTCGGATCGAACTATATCCAGACAGTAAAGACCCGCGGGGGACTGGATATGCGTACCGGTCTTTCCTCCCATTTTGAATGGAACAGACGGACCGATGACCGGGATTTCGATATCGATGCGTTTCTTTCTGCTGTAAAAGATCAGGAAGATCCGGTCGAATATGCTGCGGCGGTACTGATCCCTTTGAAGGATAAAGAGATCGTTGAGATCTGCCGTACGGAATTTACCAGAACCACGTATCTTGTCCGGTTTAACAGCAGTGAGATGGAAATCTGTCTGGATAGCGGCAAATGTCTGGGAGGCGGAAAGAGCCTTCCTATATGTGAAATGGAGATCGAATTGACTTCAGGTAAGGTCGAAGATATTCAAAAACTCGGCGAACTTGTCCGGATGCATACATCCGTCGAATATTCGAAATTATCGAAACTGGCCCGCTGTCTGTCCCTTCTTTCCGAGGTGGGATCATGAGAGAAGAAAAGGTCTGGGAACTTACGGTCATCGGAGGCGGGGCTTCCGGCATGAGCGCTGCTATTTCGTATCAGAAGTGCCTTTCACGAAACGGGGAGAAGAAGGCTTCTGTACTGATCCTGGAGAAAAATGACCGCGTGGGAAAAAAGGTCCTGGCTACCGGTAACGGCCGGTGTAACCTTTCCAACCGGGATATGGCGATGGAACATTTTCATAGCCATCAGGAAGAGTTTCCGGAAAGAGTCCTGTCCCTGATCCCACAAAAGGAAACGCTGGCATTTCTCGGCGAACTGGGGATCCTGACTGTAAATGAAGGCAACAAGCTTTTTCCTATGAGTAAAAATGCTGCGTCTGTGGTGGATGCTTTCCGTTTTGCACTGGAAACGGATCAGATCACGGTGGAGACATCATCTGTTGTGGAAGAAGTCCGAAGAGTCGATGCGGTCGGGCAGAAGAAGCTGTTCCGGCTGACACTTCAGGATGGAACAAAGATCTTCAGCCATGCTCTGATCGTTGCATGTGGCGGAGCCTGTGCACCCTCTCTCGGTACCACCGGAGACGGATATAAGATCCTGTCTTCGCTGGGTCATAAAGTCTATGCGCCGAAGCCTTCGATCGTACAGATCACAACTGATTCGGCTGTTCCTCGTGCCTTAAGCGGAATGAGGATGGATTGCGATCTTTCCCTTCTTTGCTCGGGAGAAGTCGTGGCACGCCAGTTCGGAGAAGTGCTTTTCGCGGATTACGGATTATCCGGTCCTGCGGTATTTCAGGTATCGGGAGAAGTTTCCCGAAGGATCAGAAAAGGAAAACTTTCCGCTCCGATGCAGGTCTCTCTGTGCCTTTTCGACGATGAGACCTGTCTGACCTTAAAAGAAGAACTGTCTTCCCGCCGGAAAACTTTTTCAGACCGGCCTTTAGAGCAGCTTCTTTTGTCGGTCCTTCCTATGAAGATCGGAAATATGATCCTGAAGACCGCCTTGAACCGGCCGCTTTCGCTTCCGATCTCGTCTCTGTCGGATAAGGATATCGACCAGATCATTTATACCATGACCCATTGGGTTTTCCCGGTGTCCGGCACCCGTTCATTGGAATATGCCCAGACCACTATCGGCGGGGCCTCCTGTGAGGAGTTTTCTTCAGATACCATGGAATCAAAACTGGTTCCGGATCTTTATGCCTGCGGGGAAGTGCTGGATGTGGATGGCGATTGCGGCGGCTATAACCTTCAATGGGCTTTTTCTTCGGGGATCCTGGCCGGAAGATCCGCAGCCGAAAGGTTCCAGGAGGATGACGATGCAAACTGAGATCCGCCTGTCGATTCCGCTTAATGAATATGCCGCACTTCCATCTTCCTCTGATCCCTATACGGACGGGAAAGATGTATATGCTTACTTTTGTAAGAAGTCCAGAAAAAAGCTTCCGAAGCATTGCGTATTTACGAAGAAGTCCATCGATGCGAGACATAAGAAGGATATCCGTGTGGTGGTAAATGCACTGTTTTCGGATCAGGATCTGAAAAAGGAGATCGAATCATCGCCTGTTACGGATATGCGTGTCGATTCCTCCTCCAAAGGCACTGTGGTGGTCTGCGGATGCGGTCCCGCCGGTTTATTTGCCGCGGCCTCTTTAGTTCAGGCTGGCTTGCGTCCAGTCCTTTTAGAAAGAGGCGCAGACATTGATACCCGTACTTCTGATGTGGAACTGTTACGTTCTTCGGGAAAACTGAATATCCATTCCAATGTCCAGTTCGGTGAAGGCGGCGCCGGAACTTTTTCCGACGGTAAACTTTTCAGCGGCGTGTCTGACCCGAGACGGGAAAAGGTTCTTCGTACCTTTGTCCGCTACGGCGCCCCGAAAACGATCCTTTACGATGCCCATCCGCATATCGGCACGGACATTCTGCGGGATGTGATCCGCACGATGCGGGAAGATCTGGTGAGAAAAGGTGCCATTGTCCGGTTCGGACGGATCCTTTCCGATATTTCATCTTCCGACGGCAAAATCACTTCTGTCACTTCGGTGGATGCGTTTAGTGGAAAAGATGAGGAGACGATTCCGTGCGTGGGATTGATCCTGGCGATCGGCCATAGTGCCAGAGATACTTTTTCCATGCTTTCTTCAAGAGGGATCCATATGGAAACCAAGCCTTTTGCCGTGGGCGTCCGGATCGAGCATCTTCAGAAAGAGATCGATCAGGCCCAGTTTGGAGATGAATTTGAAAATGAGATCCTCCGTCCGGCAAATTATAAAGTGGTCACGTCCACCTCAACAGGAAGAAAACTCTATTCTTTCTGCATGTGTCCCGGCGGGGAAGTGGTCTGCGGATCTTCAGAAGAAGGCGGAGTCGTCACGAACGGCATGAGTGAATATGCCCGTGATAAGGAAAATGCCAATTCGGCCATGCTTGTGGGTGTGGATGAAGCGGATTACGGAAATGATTCCTGGGAAAACGGTATCCGTTTCCAGCGTGATCTGGAAAGGAAAGCATATTCCTTAGGTGAATCTGCCTACTTTGCCCCTGCCCAGAAAGTCGGGGATTTTCACGAGAAAAAGAAGACCACCTCCTGGGGAAAAGTCACGCCGTCTTACCGGCCGGGAGTGACCATGTCTAACCTCTGGGATGTCCTGCCGGATGATGTGGCCAGAACTCTTGATGAGGGACTGGTGCTTTTGGAGAAGAAGATCCATGGCTTTAATGACCCGGATGCGGTACTGACGGCTGTGGAGACAAGAAGTTCGTCGCCGGTACGGATCCGTCGCGACGAAAACGGAGAAAGCCTTTCCATGGCAGGTGTATTTCCCGCAGGAGAAGGCGCCGGCTATGCAGGCGGGATCATGAGTTCTGCCATTGACGGGATCAGGCAGGCGGAAGCACTTATTTTAAGATATTTCCATGAAGAAATGGTATAATGAGATTTGAATCCCAGGGGAAAGGATGCATTTCTATGGAAGTTACGATTTTAGGCTGCTGCGGCGGCTATCCGGGACCGGGGCAGGCAGCGTCCGGTTATCTTCTGACTATTGGCGATAAGAAAGTTCTTCTTGATTGCGGAAGCGG
>CADBGD010000005.1:0-18177 GCA_902794115.1 Oscillospiraceae bacterium | reverse complement strand
GCGATTTTGCTTTCGCATCTTCATGCCGACCACTATAGTGATCTGATGGTCATGCGTTATGCGATCGATATGAATGCCAAGCGGGGAATGGAGTTTAAAAATGTGCCGATATTCGCGCCGAAGACACCGGAGAGCGTGATTTCTTCTCTGAGTAATGACTGGGGATATAAGATCGGGTATATCGGACATGAGTCCGAGCTTCCGTTATTCGGGGCCAAGGCCCGTTTCTTCCGCACCCAGCATCCTGTGGAATGCTACGGGATCCGGATCGAGTATGAGGGAAAAGTATTCGTCTACACGGCGGACTGTTCCGTGGATACCCGCTTTGCCGGCTATCTGGATGATGCCGATCTTTGTATCATTGACTGCGGAGAACTGGAGGCGAACCGCCGGCCGAATATGCTTCATCTGACGCCAAAGGAGTGTTATTCCTGTGCAAAAGCACTGCGTGTCAAGAAGATGATCCTGTCCCACATGGTACCGTTCTATGACCGTGAGGATATCGAGCTTGAGGCACGTGCCTGCGGTGACTGGAATTATGAACTGGCTCAGGTCAATAAAACCTATCGGATATAAGAAAAGAAAAAGGAGAAACACATTATGAGTACTGAGAAAGATAAGAACAAGGCGGTCATTACCGTAGTCGGCTGTGATGCAGTCGGTATCATTGCCAGGATTTCGGCTCTTCTGGCTGAAGAGGGCGTGAATATCAATGATATTACCCAGACGATCCTGGATGATATCTTCACCATGATCATGCTGGTTGACCTGAAAGCAGCGAAGTCGGATATGAAGAAACTTTCCGAGGAACTGGATAAGGTGGGAGAAGAGATCGGCGTTTCGATCCGCATCCAGCACACAGATCTTTTCTATGCTATGCACCGCATCTGATCCATCCGCATAAGGAAATATAATTTTTCTGTTTGCGTATGAAAGTACTTTTAAGAAGGAATGAGTAAGAATGATAACAGATTTTGAAGTATTAGAGACCGTACGGATGTTTCAGGAACAGCACCTGGATGTACGTACCATTACCATGGGCATCAGCCTGATGGACTGCGCGGCCGATACGCCGGAAAAGTCCTGTCAGAAGATCTATGATAAGATCACCCGCTATGCGAAGAATCTCGTGAAGGTGGGAGAAGAGATCACGGAAAAGTATCGTGTTCCGATCGTGAACAAGCGTATCTCCGTAACGCCGATTTCCATCGTGGCCGCTGCTTCCGGCGCCAAAGACTATACCATGTTCGCCAAGACACTGGACCGTGCGGCGAAAGAGTGCGGCGTCAACTTCATCGGTGGCTTTTCCGCTCTGGTTCAGAAGGGATATACCATTTCCGACAAGCGTCTTATCGACTCGATTCCGGAAGCTCTTTCGGTAACAGATAATGTATGCTCTTCCATCAACCTGGCATCCACCCGTTCCGGTATCAATATGGACGCTGTACGGGATATGGGCGAGATCATCAAGAAGACCGCGGAAGCGACAAAAGACAGAGATGCGCTGGGTTGCGCCAAGCTTGTCGTCTTTGCCAATGCGCCGGAAGATAATCCGTTTATGGCCGGTGCATTCTTAGGACCCGGCGAGCCGGAGTGCGTGATCAATGTCGGTATTTCCGGTCCGGGCGTTATCAAGGCCGCACTGGAGACAGTCCGTGGCGCGGACCTGGGTGTGGTTGCAGAAACCATTAAAAAGGCGGCATTTAAGATCACCCGTGTAGGTGAACTGGTTGCCAGAGAAGCTTCCAGCCGTTTAAATGTTCCTTTCGGCATTATCGACCTTTCTCTTGCGCCGACACCGGCTGTAGGCGATTCGGTCGGACGTATCCTGGAAGAATTCGGTCTGGAGCACTGCGGCGCCTGGGGCACCACGGCGGCTCTGGCGATGCTCAATGATGCAGTGAAAAAGGGCGGCACCATGGCCAGTTCTTTTGTCGGCGGCCTGTCCGGTGCATTTATACCGGTATCGGAAGATGAAGGTATGATCGAAGTGGCGGAAAAGGGCTTCCTGCGTCTGGAAAAACTGGAAGCGATGACTTGTGTCTGCTCGGTCGGTCTGGATATGATCGCGATCCCCGGTGATACGCCTGCATCTACGATTTCGGGTATCATTGCCGATGAAATGGCACTGGGTACATCCAACAATAAGACCACGGCTGTACGTGTCATTCCGGTTCCGGGAAAGAAAGTCGGCGATCAGGTTGAATTTGGCGGACTTCTGGGTTATGCCCCGATCATGGAAGTCAATACGGCTTCCTCCGAAGAGTTCATTTCCCGTGGCGGAAGAATTCCGGCACCGATCCATAGTATGCGTAACTGATTGAGTACGGGATCTGCTTTGAAAATAGAGAAGGAAAGAAGCGGCTTATCCGTTTCTTTCCTTTTTATATGCTCTTTTATGGACATACATCCGTTCGTCCGCTTCACGCATGCAGTTCACGATATCGATGGTGTCATTGCCTTTAAGTTCGGCAATACCGACACTGACGTGAATGGGATAAGGTTTTCCGGAAGCTTTGCTTGCTTCGTCCATTTCTTTGGTAAAGTTTTCTTCAAACAGACTGGCATGTTCCGGATTGGCAGACTGAAGGACTACGGTAAATTCATCTCCGCCGAAACGGGCACAGAATTCATTTTCCGAAAGACAGTCTTTGACGACATTGGCAAGTGTTGTCAGGGCAAAGTCTCCATCTGCATGACCGTAGACATCGTTTATCTCTTTGAGGTTATCCATATCGATACTGACAATATGGACCGTCGTGGTATCGTCTTTGCTGACGAGAATGTCCTGAAGGGCATTCTCAAAGCCGCGGCGGTTATAAAGTCCGGTCATGGAATCGGTCATGGACTGCTTCGTGATCTCGGCGATGACGCTGAATTTCTTCTGGTAGTAGCAGTTTTCCAATGCGCCGGAAAGGGTGCTGATGTACGTGTTCATGATGAAATTCGGCCATTGATCCTGCCCGGGTTTCAGAACAAGATAGCCATAGTCGATATTCTTAAAGTAAATAGGAAGAACGATATATACCCCCGGTGCTTCTGTCTGAAAATATTCCGAAGGTAAGATATCTCCTCGGGAAAAAGACTGGTTTTTCGCTTCAGCCTGACGGCGGTTTTCCGCATGCATGATCTGCAGAAGAAGGATCTTTTCAGTAAACGGCTGACTCTTTTCTACAGAGAAGAAGTCTTCTTCCGAGTCATCGCAGTAACAGATAAATCCGGTATCACATCCAAGAGTGTGGAAGTAGTAATTGGCGACAGATAAAGTGCTGTCGATATCATAGCTGTTCTGGTAGTCGGCTGTGATCCTGCCGCATTCGCGAAGAAGGAATTCCTGCTCGGCCATGGAGCGGTAGATCTCTTCGACGCCTCTTCTGATGATCTGTTTTCCGCATCCGCAGCTGGCACGGAAATGCACTTCGTCTGAGATGATGACATTCTTTTCGGGTTTCTTTCCGGAAGAGATCTCGTCCAGAATCCGGAAAGCTTCTTCCGCATATTTTTCAGGCCGGACACAGATGGTGGAAAGAGAAGGAGGTGTATCCTCGCCTTCCTGGATCCCGTCAAAACCGCTGACACATACGTCTTCCGGAACCCGGACGCCTCTGTTTTTCAACTCTTCGATAATCGAGAGCGCCATATAGTCATTGGCACAGATAATGGCCTGAGGATAGGTTCTCCGATCCTGCATAAAAAAGTCCAGAGCCTTGGCTCCGCGGTTACGCCAGTAGTTTCCTTCGTATATGGTATTTGAATTGATCGAAAGACCGGAATCTCGCATGGCTTCCACAAAACCAAGAAGACGGTCAGGGGAGTCCTTATGCTGGAAAGGACCGGACATGTAGCAGATGTCCGTAAACTGGTGCACTTCTATAAAGTGCCGGGTCATCTTGTACATGGAGGATTTATTTTCCAAAGATACCGTATAGAAATCCGGAGTTCCGACCTGCAGACAGATCACCGGACAAGTGGCTTTCTCACGGAGAAGAGAATAGAATTCTTCATCCATTCCATGAATATCAAAGGTGGCCGGGAAGGCGATGATGGCATCCAGCTTCGAAAAATCGGGGAGATGGATGATGTTTCTTTTGCCGGTCTCGGTCAGAAGATTGCGGCCATAGGGGGAGGTGTAAGAGCCGAAAGACGCGAAGATGACCACGTCCATGTCGCGAAGTGCAGCCATGTCGACGATTGCTTTCCCGCAGGCAGCCTGGTAGAACTGCGCGATCTCACTCATAAACACGCCGATCCGTTTCCTCGCCAATTTCCTTGCCTCCTAATTTACTGGGTAAAGTCAGCTCAGAGAATCCAGAGCTTTCTTTACCGTTTCCGGCGCCGGAGCACCGATAATCGTGCGCTTATTTACACATGTCTCCAGAGAAATCGCCTCGTAGACATCTTCTTCGATCAGATCAGAGAACTGCTTGAATTCCTCAAGGGAAAGCTTCTCGAGAGTGGTCTCATGCTCGATGCAGTAATGAACGAGCTTTCCGGAGATCTCATGGGTGCTTCTGAACGGGATTCCTTTTCTTACCAGATAGTCAGCCAGGTCTGTTGCATTGGTAAAGCCGCCCAGTGCTGCTTTTTCCATATTATCTTTTCTCAGCTTCATGGTCTTGATCATGCCGGTGAAGGGAACCAGAACGCCTTTGATGGTGTCGATCACGTCAAAAAGCGCCTCCTGCACTTCCTGCATGTCTTTGTTGTAGGTCAGCGGAAGTCCCTTCATGGTGACAAGAAGGGAGATGAGGTTTCCGTAAACGCGTCCGGTCTTACCACGGGCCAGCTCGGCCACGTCCGGGTTCTTTTTCTGCGGCATCATAGAAGAGCCGGTGGAATAGGCATCGTCCAGCTCGATGAATTTAAATTCCTGAGAAGAATAAAGGATGATCTCTTCAGAAAGACGGGACAGATGCATCATGAAAAGCGAGGCGAAAGAGGCAAGCTCAATAGCCCAGTCTCGATCGGCAACACCGTCAAGAGAATTGAGTGTCACGCCGTTCATTCCCAGCTGGTCGGCAACGAATTCGCGGTCCAGCGGGTAGGTGGTACCGGCCAGTGCACCGGAACCCAGAGGAGAGATGTTGGTTCTGGAAATGGCCTCGTCAAGACGATCCATATCACGGCCGAACATCTGGATATATGCCATCAGATAGTGGGCGAAAGTAATAGGCTGGGCACGCTGAAGATGGGTGTAGCCCGGCATGTAGGTCTCGGTGGTTTCCGTGGCAAGATCGAACAGGGCATCACGAAGTCCGCCAAGAAGAGACTGGATCTCTTTGGCTTCGTCAACGGCATAAAGACGCTGATCAAGAGCAACCTGGTCATTTCTGGATCTTCCTGTATGAAGACGCTTTCCGGCATCGCCGATCCGGTTGGTGAGCTCTTCTTCAATGAACATATGGATATCTTCCGCATCGGAATCAAATGTCAGTTTTCCGGATTCGATATCGTCGAGGATGGAAAGAAGACCGCTTTTGATGGAATCAGCATCTTCCTGAGAGATAATACCCTGCTTGGCCAGCATCTGGCTATGTGCCACAGATCCCTCGATATCCTGCTTATACATTCTGCAATCGAAGGGAAGAGACGAGTTAAAATCATTGACCGCCTTATCGGTTGCCTTCTCAAATCTTCCTGCCCACATTTTCTTAGCCATATATGTACCCTGCCTTTATCACATTTTTACTGGTTAATGATACCACAATTCCAGGCTCTGATGTTATTTATATAAGTAAAAGAATATGTATTGACAAAAAACAAGTGTGTTCTATAATTGATTTGCCTAAGGGGAAGCGGAATCACTGCTGATAGCAAGGTGTTTATCTTAATCGGATACTTCTGTGCTTATGTTTGTTTCACGCTTTTGGGCGTGATTTTTTTGTGTAAGGGGAGTTTTTACATGGGAAACAGAGTAGCCGTGATCAGTGTGATCGTTGAAGAAAATGGCGATACCAATTCTCTGAATGCACTGCTTCATGAGTATGGCCAGTACATCGTCGGAAGAATGGGGATTCCGTATCGCAACAGAAAGATCAATATCATCAGCGTGGTGATCGATGCACCGCAGGACGATATAGCCACACTTTCCGGGAAGATCGGAAATCTCCCGAATATCAGCGTAAAGACAACATATTCCGCTATAAAGGATGAAAAGGAAGGATAAAGAACATGTTTAAGTATGACCCGAAATCATTGATCGCCGATGAATTTATCAATGATGAAGAAATCAAGGAAACTCTGGCCTATGCCGAAGCGAATAAGAATAATTTCGAACTGATCGATAAGATCTTGGAAAAAGCCCGTCCGGGTAACCTTCAGGCAACAGAGCACGGAACGGCTCTGACCCACAGAGAGGCGTCCGTACTTCTGGCCTGTGAGGATCCGGAGCGAATTAAGAAGATGTTTGAGATCGCAGAAGAGATCAAGCAGGCATATTACGGAAACCGTATAGTGCTTTTCGCGCCGCTTTATCTTTCCAATTACTGCATCAACGGATGTCTTTACTGCCCGTATCATGCAAAGAATAAGCAGATCCCGAGAAAGAAGCTTACTCAGGAAGAGATCCGCAAGGAAGTGATCGCGCTTCAGGATATGGGACATAAGAGACTGGCGATCGAGGCAGGTGAGGACCCGAAGAATAACCCGATCGAGTATATCCTCGAGTGCATTAATACGATCTACAGCGTACATCACAAAAATGGTGATATCCGCAGAGTGAACGTAAATATCGCTGCGACAACTGTTGAGAATTACAGAAAACTGAAAGAGGCGGGTATCGGTACATACATCCTTTTCCAGGAGACCTACCATAAAGACAGTTACCTCAAGCTTCATCCGACAGGACCGAAGCACGACTATAACTACCACACCGAGGCCATGGACCGTGCTATGGAAGGCGGTATCGACGATGTCGGACTGGGAGTGCTTTTCGGACTGGAACTGTATAAATATGAATTTGCCGGCTTGATCATGCATGCGGAGCACCTTGAGGCTGTGCATGGTGTTGGTCCGCATACCATCAGTGTCCCGCGCGTAAAGCGCGCCGATGACATCGATCCGAACGAGTTTGATGGCGGCATCGATGATCAGACATTCGAGAAGATCATCGCCTGCATCCGTCTGGCTGTTCCGTACACAGGTATGATCATTTCCACACGTGAGAGCCAGCAGGTCCGTGAGAAAGCTCTGAAAATGGGTATTTCCCAGATCAGCGGTGCCAGCAGAACATCTGTCGGCGGCTATACTGAGGAAATTCGTCCTACTGATACGGAACAGTTTGATGTATCTGACCAGAGAACGCTGGATGAAGTTGTCAGATGGCTGATGGAGACAGATCATGTACCGTCATTCTGCACCGCATGCTATCGTGAAGGCCGTACGGGAGACCGTTTCATGAGTCTTTGCAAGAGCGGACAGATCCTGAACTGCTGCCATCCGAATGCACTGATGACTTTGGCTGAGTTCCTGGTGGACTATGCATCGGAAGAAACGAAGAAGGTGGGCTGGGCTTTGATCGAGAAGGAACTTAAGAAGATCCCGAAAGATAACGTCCGTGAGATCTGTAGTAAGCATATCGAGGAGATCAAGAATTCCAACAGCAGAGATTTCCGTTTCTGATGCAAAAGCACCTGCATCTTTGATTTCATTCTCTCCAATGTTACAATGAAACTTGAGTTGGGTATATTGGAGAGAAGAAAATGGGGAATAGGTTTCGCTACGATGCATTTATTAGTTATCGTCATTGTCTGCCGGACAGTGAGATAGCAGAACGTCTCCAGAAAAAACTGGAAAACTTCCGTCTTCCGAAGGTAATTGTCGAAAAGACCGGTAAGCAGCGGCCTCTTCGCGTTTTTCGTGATGAGACCGAACTTTCCGTTTCGGATAATCTTTCGGAAGCGATCTCAACTGCCATCTGGGAATCGAAATATCTGATATGCATTTGTTCTCCACAGTACCTGGAATCTGTTTGGTGTATGAAAGAAGTCGAAGCGTTCCTTCGATTTAGTGACAGAAAGCATATTCTTCTGGTCCTTGCTGATGGAGAGCCGGATACGGCATTTCCTGAAGTTCTGCTTTATGACGAAGTGCTCCAGATGGGCCCTGATGGACACCCTCAGAAATACAGACAATATAAAGAGCCTCTGGCAGCTGACTGCAGAGGCGAAACTTCAAAAGAGCGAAAAACGAAGACGGAAAACGCGGTGCTCCGTCTTGTTGCAGGGATCTGGGGACTGTCCTATGAAGATCTTGCGCAAAGACATCGGAAAGAAGTCTATAACCGTGCAAGAAACCGCGTGCTTGCGGCCTTTTTCGTTCTTCTTGCAATCATCGCCGTTTGTATTTTCTTCATCGTACGTATTTCTAAGCAAAAGTCGCAGATATCCAGACAGCAGGAAGAACTTTCGGCTCAGAAGAATGAGATCGAAGAACAAAGAAATACCATACAGCAGAAGTATGCGGATTCGATGGCCGGCGTCTCGGAGAACCTGCTGCGAGACGGAAGAAGAAAAGATGCTGTATACGCGGCAAGAAGTGTTCTTCCGGACGATAAGACGGAAGGTTATAGCGAGAATTCCTTGCGGGCGCTTACTCGTGCCTTGGGCATCTATGAATTCTCGGACCATGTTACAAGTGATGATATGATCCAGTCTCCAAGCTTCTTATCTCAGTTTGACGTATCTCCTATGGGTGGATATGTCATGGTAAGAAGTCTAGACAGCAAGATATTTGTTATGGATATTTCCAAAGACAAGACGCTGCTGATGTATGAGGATATGCATTATGCAGATGCCGGTTTTGACGGAGAACGTGGATTCGTATTTCAAAGAGCAAACGAGAACTATACTTATTTCGATTTTTCTTCCGCGACCGAGACGGACCTGGGAATAGAGGATGCGAAGATTATTACGGATCCGTTGGGAAACGGATATGCGTCCCTTACTGATAAAGAGATAAGCATTTATCGGGGATCGGAAGTTCTCTGCCGCCTTGATCTTGCGCTGGATCTGCCGTCTGAGGATCTTCAGGTCCGGTCAACGTCCTTTGTTTATTTCTTACCTGAAGGGGATGACGCCTGGATCTTTATTCTTGATCAAGATTCGGGAACTACATATATCTATTCGGCAGATCTTCTTTCCGGAAGTGTGGAGAGACGTTATACGGATCAGTCGGGAATATATTGGTTCTGTTCGGACGGAAAAACCATGCTTGGCTTATGTGATGCATACTCATCGAAGCCGAACATGTTTCTGAAAGATCTTCATACGGGAGAACAGAAGAATGTCGAATGGGGTGAAGCTTACAGCGGATTCCAAGTCTGTGGCGACGATATTGTAATATATGATCAGACAACGATATATATTCTGAACCGGAATCTGGAAGTGATCAGAACGATCGATGTGGATGTGGATCTTTCTTACAGTGTCCTTACTCCGGATGGAATCGCGATTTTTGACTTAAAAGATGGATGTTATCTAATCCGGGATGGAGAATACCGCTTCTTTGATCCGGATGTTGATGAAACCAAACTGATCTGGTTAAAAGACTATGCGGATGGAACGATATATCTTTCCGGATCCGGCGAGGATCAGATCAATACTTTTTCATTTCGAAAAACAGATTATCTGAAACCTTATTCCGATACGGTTAAAGAGTTTGAAAGTAGTATTTTGTTTGATGATCCTGAGGTATCGTCTCTGCAAAATCTTGTCCTGGGAAAAGAGACAGAATTCGGTAAGGATATGATCTACAGTACTATCATGTGTGAGAATGCCGATTATGCGGCTATTCAACTATGGGACGGCCGTGTTTATATATATCGCCGATCTTCCGGAGAACCAGTCAAAAAAGCATATGCGATCGACGGGCTTGTCCAACGGTTTTATTACGATGAAAACGGCGGGAATTATTTCATCTCATCGGAAAGATCCATTGAGATCTATGATGATGCATTTAGCACCATCGGCAGCATATCTGATTGCCTAATGATCGGATACGATGAAGCGACAGGACACCCTGTCATATCACATAATAGAGGAGACGAAGATTACGATAATTATCTTGTTTTTCCGTTGCAGTATGAGGACTTGATCCGCAAAGCTGATGATTATCTTTCCGGATATCAGCCGAATGAGAGGATCAAAGCAAAATACGGAATGGATTAAACAATAAAAGAAGCGGCTTTCCATAATATTCGGAAAGCCGCTTTTTGATTACTGTTTATATGTATCGATGATCTCAAGATCGACCAGCGCCTTGTTTCTGTAATTGAGGTCCTCACGTAAAGTGAATCCCTGGGCTTCCCAGAAAGAATTTCCCAGATCGTTGCTTTTGAAGGCGACGAGGGCAACTTTCTTGATTCCTTCTTTATTGAGAGCATCAAGTGCCATCTCTACAAGTTTACCTCCAATGCCCAGCCTCCGGTGATCCGGGGAAACGGACATGTGCTGGATGTAACCGCGCCGTCCGTCATGCCCGCAGAGGATCACGCCGGCCACATGCCCGTCATCTACAGCTACAAAAGAGGTGGTCGGGTTTCGCTTCAGGTATTTTTCGATGCCTTCTTTTGAATCATCCGTGCTGTTCAGCCCGTTGTGGCAGGCGACCCAGATGTCGTAAACTTCGTTGTAATCGTCTATTGTCATTAACCTATATGTGATTGCCATGATTGTCCTCCTTTGGGTTGTTGGAATGTTGTGGTTTCTTTTGGCTATTGCTCTACTGATCGCTCTGCAAAGGCGGTGTTGTGTAGAGCGGTGTGCAGAGCAAAGGTGGTTGCTCTACCAGGTGCTCTGCGAAGAGGGCAGTTTGCAGAGCGGTGTGCAGAGCAAAGCTGGTTGCTCTACCAGGTGCTCTGCGAAGAGGGCAATTTGTAGAGCGGTATGCAGAGCAATAGGATCAGCAGCTGAATCTGATATATTAAATGAAAAGGCTGCCTCTTGGTATATCCAGGAGGCAGCCGTCTTTCTCTTCAGAACTTAGATGTTATTAGAGAAGACCGTTCTTCTGCTTCATCTTCGCGTTGACCTTCATCGGGAGACCGAAGCAGTTGATGAATCCGCCGGCATCAGCCTGGTTGTAAACGTCATCAGCTTCGAATGTAGCGATTTCCGGATCATACAGAGAGAACGGAGAAGTGGTGCCTGCCGGTGTGCAGTTGCCCTTATAGAGTTTCATTCTTACTTCACCGGTAACAACTTCCTGTGTCTTATCAACGAAAGCGGAGATAGCCTCGCGGAGCGGGTGGAACCACTGACCGTAGTAAACGAGCTCGGAGAACTTCTGAGCTACGAGGTCCTTATAGTGGATGGTGTCACGCTCAACAGTGAGAAGCTCGAGCTCACGGTGTGCAGCAAAGAGAAGAGTTCCGCCAGGTGTCTCGTAAACGCCACGGCTCTTCATACCAACGAGACGGTTCTCAACGATGTCAGCGATACCTACACCGTTAGCGCCGGCAACCTTGTTGCAGTATCTCAGAAGATCAGCAGGGGAGAGCTTCTGGCCGTCAACTTCAACCGGTACACCCTTTTCGAACTTGATGGTTACATAAGTCGGTGTATCAGGAGCCTTTTCAGGAGAAACCATGAGCTCCAGGATCTTGTCGAGGTTCGGCTCGTTTGCCGGATCTTCGAGGTCCATACCCTCGTGAGAGAGGTGCCAGAGGTTCTCGTCCTTGGAGTAGTTGTTCTCCTTGGTTACCGGAACTTCGATGCCACGGGCATTTGCGTAGTCGATCTCTTCGTCACGGGACTTGATATCCCAGATTCTCCAAGGTGCGAGGATCTTCATATCCGGATCCAGAGCCTTGATGGACAGTTCAAATCTTACCTGGTCGTTACCCTTACCGGTGCAGCCGTGAACAATAGTGGTGCAGCCGTTTGCGTGAGCAGCCTCAACGAAGTGCTTCGCGATAACCGGACGAGCCATGGATGTGCCGAGGAGGTACTTGCCCTCATAAACAGCATTCGCCTTCAGAGTCGGGAAGACGAAGTCAGAAACGAACTCTTCAGAGATATCTTCGATGATGCACTTGATTGCACCGCACTTGAGAGCCTTCTTCTCGAGGTAGTCGTGATCGACACCTACGCCGACCTCACCGCAGTATGCAACTACTTCACAATCGTAGTTTTCCAGGAGCCACGGGATGATGATGGATGTATCCAGTCCGCCTGAATACGCAAGTAAGAATTTTTCCTTTGCCATAAGGCACCTCCATGAATAATTATTAACATTTTTGCATAAACGCATTGTAGCAGACGTATATCGTCACGTCAACCACGTTTTTTCATGCGTTTTCGAAATCTATTGTATGTATATGTTCCTTATAATACAAGTTCCAAATCGTTGTGCAATTGCCGATTATTTTAGAGTTTACGAATACGGCGGGAAAGAGTAGAATTATACGGTATGCGGGGGATTTTCTGCATAAAGTCTTCTGTTTCATGAAAGGGGAAAGAGTCATGGCGTATCCGCTTGTGGATGGAAATATCGGCGATTACTGCACATTGAACGGTCAGAAAGTGCTTTTTACTTCCGAGGAGGGAAAGAAACTGTTCCTCCCGACAGACGAGATCACGTATTATGAATCGGTCCGTTTTCAGAAAGGCGTTCTCCTTTTCTGGGAAGACCACATGGCCCGGCTTTCGAAATCCGTGGCCGCCAAAGAAAACTTTCCTATTGATCCGGACACATACCGGCACTCGGCAGAAGAACTGATCACAGAAAGCGGCAAAAAAGACGGAAATGTCCGTGTTGTTGTGACAAAGTCGCTTTATCTTGTATATCTCAGTGATATGACTTATCCGACGGAAGATATGTATAAGAAGGGCATCGTTACCAAAAGCCTGACCTGGGAGCGTGTCGAGCCCCATGTGAAAGTGTTCCGCGGAGACTATAAGAAGGCTGTGGCGGAAGCCCAGAATACCGAGACGCCTTATGGCATGCCTTATGAAGTGATCCTCCGTGGAAAAGACGGAAAGTTCGTGGAAGGCGGCCGTTCCAATTTCTTTGTGCTCTATAAAGATACAGTCTATTCGCCATCTGAGGATCTGATCCTTATTGGCATTACGAGAAAATATGTAAAAGATGCTATCGCCGAAGCCGGACTTACACTGGCCGAAGGTGCATTTACCATGGAAGAATTACTGGATATGGAAAAGGAAGAGGACGAAGGCCCGCCGAAGATGGGACTGTTCGTCACCAGCTCGCCTTTTGATATCCTGCCGGTCGCATCCATTGACGACCAGCATTTTCCTTCGGCGAACTGCCCGCATCTTCAGGTGCTGATGGCGACGTATCAGAAAGTGGTACGGGCGTATATCTCTTCGCACCGTACTGAATCGAAATGATAACGATACTGCTTTTTAAGTGGAGGATACATAGAAATGGCTAAAAAAGGAACAATTTCAGTAACAACCGAAAACATCTTTCCGATCATCAGAAAGTGGCTTTACTCGGATCAGGACATCTTTGTCAGAGAACTGGTAAGTAACGGATCGGATGCGATCGCCAAATTCAAGAGACTTGTGGATCTGGGCGAGGCCGTGAAGGAAGATACAGACGATTACCAGCTGCATGTGGATTATGACAGCGAAGCCGGCACACTCTCTTTTACCGATAACGGTATTGGTATGACCGAAGAGGAAGTGGATAAGTACATCAACCAGATCGCTTTTTCCGGCGCCATGGATTTTGTCGAGAAGTATAAAGAGGAAAGCACAGATGCCAGCGGCATTATCGGTCACTTCGGTCTGGGTTTCTATTCTGCTTTTATGGTGGCAGATCAGGTCCGGATCGATACCAAGTCTTTCCAGAAAGATGCACCGGCGGTTTCCTGGGTATCCGAAGACGGTATGGATTATGAGATCTCGGATTCTGACCGCACTACCCGTGGTACGACCATTACCATTACCCTTTCGGAAGAGGCAAAGAAGATTTTTGATGCCGGTAAGATCCGCGGCATCCTGAAAAAGTACTGCTCCTTCATGCCTTTCGATCTTTACTACAACGACGTTGTGGCAGATAGAAAGCATAGAGAAGAGGAAGCGAAGAAAAAGAAGGAAGCCGAAGAAAAGGGTGAGGAGTACAAGGCACATGAGCATGAAGAAATGCCCATCAACGATACCGAGCCGCTTTGGAAGAAAGCTCCGAAGGATTGCACCGAGGAAGAGTATAAGAACTTCTACCGTACCGTTTTCCATGACATGAAGGAGCCGCTTTTCTGGATCCATCTGAACATGGATTATCCGTTCAACCTTCAGGGTATCCTTTATTTCCCGAAGACCAACAACGTTTACGAGACTCTTGAGGGACGTATCAAGATCTACAACCACCAGGTGTTCGTTGCCGATAATATCGAGGAAGTGATCCCGGAATTCCTGTTCCTCTTAAGAGGCTGTCTGGACTGCACGGATCTGCCGCTGAACGTTTCCCGTTCCGCTCTGCAGCAGGACGAATACGTCAAGAAACTTTCTTCCCACATCATCCGTAAGGTATCGGATAAGCTCAATGAAGTATTCAAAAACGACCGCAAGAATTTTGAAAGCTACTGGTCAGATATCAGCATCTTCGTTAAATACGGCATGATGAAGGACGAGAAGTTCTATGAAAAGGTCAAGGACATCTGCCTGTTCAAGACTGTGGATAATGAGTACTTTACTCTGAAGGAACTGACCAAGGATAAGGAAAAGGATACTGTCCGTTATACAAAAGCACCTGACCAGCAGGCCGCCTATATCGCTATGGCGAAGGAAAAGGGCTTTGATGTGGTGGTCCTCAACGAGGAACTGGACAATAACTTCATTTCCTTCCTGGAATATAAGCAGAACGACATTAAGTTTAAGCGTGTTGATGCCGAGCTGGAAGGTGAAAAGGCTTCTGATGATGAGGCAAAAGCACTGGGTGAGCTCTTTAAGGCGGCAACCGGTGAGGAAAAACTGGAAGTCTCGGCTGTGGCTCTTGGCGCCGATCAGCTGCCGGCTTTTATCCGTGAGACCGAGGAAGCCCGCCGTATGGCCGAGATGAGAAAGCAGTTTGAGGCGATGCGTACCGGAAAAGAAGATGATCCGTATAAGAACCTGGATGATATGTTCCCGGTCAAGATGGATCTGGTCCTCAATACCGATCATCCGCTGGTTCTGCGCCTTCGCGGTATGGCCGGAGTGGCTTCGGAAACCGATAAGATGAACGCACTCTGCCAGCACATCTACGACCAGGCCCGTCTGGCTCATGGTTCTCTGGATGCGGAAGGCTTGAAGCGGTTCCTCAAATATAACAGCGAACTTCTGACTGAAGTGGCGGAAAAATTAAGCTGATACCATAAAACCCTTGTTTCCGATGAGTAGGAGACGGGGTTTTGTGATACCATAGAAGCGTTAAGGATACATCATAATTGGAGGTTTATTTATGAGTAATCAAGTTCGAAGAATCTTTTCGGAGAAGAAGAAGGAATTCGCGGTCGAAGCGGCCGGTCTGATGAAGGATGTAAAGTCCGATGTCGGAGTCAAGACCATCGAGAGTGTGCGGATCTTCCACCGTTATGATGTGTCCGGACTTACGGATGAGGAGTATGAACTGGCCAAGAACGTGGTTTTCTCGGAGCCGCCGGTAGATGTGGTGTACGATGAGACCATTGATGTCAGCGATGCTGCCTATGTTCTGGCTATCGAGTCTCTTCCGGGCCAGTATGACCAGCGTGCCGACTCGGCTGCCCAGTGCTGCCAGATCCTGACACAGAAAGAAAAGCCGCTGGTTCGTGTTGCCCGCATCGTTGTCTTCTACGGTTCCGTTACGGATGACCAGAAGAAGGCCATTGCCAAGTATCTCATTAACCCGGTAGAGTGCCGGGAAGCTTCTATGGATAAGCCGGAAACTCTGGAGGAAGTATTCGATGTACCGTCTTCCGTTCCGACAATTGAAGGCTTTACCGGAAAATCGAAGGAAGAACTTGCTGAACTGAGAAAGTCCTGGGGCCTGGCCATGTCTGATGCCGACCTTCTGTTTACACAGGAATTCTTCCAGTCCATCAAGCGTGATCCGACCATGACCGAGATCCGTGTTCTGGATACATACTGGTCTGACCACTGCCGTCATACCACATTCCTTACGGAACTTACCGACGTCAAGATCGACGGCGACAGTGAATTTGCCAACGAATTAAAGAGCATCTATGCCGATTATCTTTCCACACGTGAAGAGGTCTACGGCGAGCGTATCAGCAAGAAGCCGGTCTGCCTCATGGATGTGGCAACGATGGCTATGAGAAAGCTCAAGAAAGACGGAAAACTCCAGGATCTGGACGAGTCCGAGGAGATCAATGCCTGCTCCATCAAGATCCAGATCGATGTGGACGGCAAAAAAGAAGACTACGTTCTCATGTTTAAGAATGAGACCCATAACCATCCGACGGAGATCGAACCGTTCGGTGGTGCGGCTACCTGTCTGGGCGGTGCGATCCGTGACCCGCTCTCCGGCCGTTCCTATGTATACCAGGCCATGCGTGTGACAGGTGCCGGCGACCCGACCGTTCCGGTATCCATGACACTGGAAGGTAAGCTTTCCCAGAAGAAACTTGTCCGTACCGCGGCTGCAGGTTACAGCTCCTACGGTAACCAGATCGGACTTTGCACCGGTCACGTCGATGAGATCTATCACCCGGGTTATGTGGCAAAGAGAATGGAGATCGGTGCGGTAGTCGGTGCGGCTCCGGCCGAGAACATTGTCCGTGTCCGTCCGAGACCGAACGACATCGTTGTTCTTCTTGGCGGTAGAACCGGCCGTGACGGTATCGGTGGTGCCACAGGTTCTTCCAAGGCTCATGATGAGAAATCTGTTCTGACCTGCGGTTCCGAGGTACAGAAGGGTAATCCGCCGACAGAAAGAAAGATCCAGAGACTGTTCCGTATTCCGGAAGTCAGTAAGATGATCCTGCGCTGCAATGACTTTGGTGCCGGCGGTGTTTCCGTTGCGATCGGTGAGCTGGCAGACGGTCTTTCCATCGATCTGGATAAGGTCCCGAAGAAGTATGAAGGTCTGGATGGAACAGAAATTGCCATTTCCGAGTCTCAGGAAAGAATGGCTGTCGTGATCGATCCGAAGGACGAGAAGGCTTTCTTCGATTATGCCGCAAAGGAAAACCTGGAAGCGACAGTTGTGGCTGTTGTAACTGAGGAACCGGTCATGAAGATGACCTGGAAGGGCAATACCATTGTGGAACTGCCGCGTTCCTTCATTGATACAAACGGTGCTTCCTCCTATGCCAAGGCAGAAGTGACCGAGCCGGATTTCAACAACGGAATCATCGATACGAATACAGAAGCATATGTGGACGGTGATTTTGCCGCATCCGTCAAGGGCGCCCTTTCTTCGCTGGACGGCTGCTCCCGTAAGGGCCTTGTTTCCCGCTTTGACGGAACGATCGGCGCCGGTACCGTGCTGATGCCTTTCGGCGGACGTTATCAGCTGTCTCCGGAAGAAGGTATGGCCTGCAAGATCCCGGTAGAAGAAGGAAAGACCAACGCCGTTTCCGTTATGGCTTATGGCTTCGATCCTTATTTCTCCGCATGGAGCCCGTTCCACGGTGCCTATCACGCCGTAACCGAATCTCTCCTGCGTCTTGCCTGCCTCGGATGCAATCCTTTCCAGGCCCGCCTGACATTCCAGGAGTATTTCGAAAGAATGGCCGGTGAAAAGTCCTGGGGTAAGCCGCTTTCCGCACTCCTTGGCGCATACCAGGCCCAGCTGGATTTCGGTACCGCTTCTATTGGCGGTAAGGACAGTATGTCCGGTTCCTTTAATGAACTGCATGTACCGCCGACGCTGGTTTCTTTTGCAGTCGGTATGACTACAACAGATAAGGTCGTATCTTCGACACTTTCTGCTGTTAACGATAAGCTTTATATGATCAAGATCCGCCGTGATGCGACAGGCCGCTATGTGAAGGATCATGCGATCCGTGTGATGAAGTGCCTGACCCAGATCCAGGATCGCGGCCAGCTCCGCTGTGCCGGTGTGGTACGTTCTGCAGGTATTGCTGCCCGTGTTGCACAGATGTGCATGGGTAACAAGCTGGGCTTTGCTTTTGCTGAAAACATCGATTTGGCTTCCTTGTTCCAGCACTCTTTCGGAACTGTTCTCCTTTCGGTCAGCGATGGAAATGCGGTCGATAAGATCGAGCAG
>CADBGD010000004.1 GCA_902794115.1 Oscillospiraceae bacterium | reverse complement strand
GCTTTCTTTCCGGGAAGAACAGGAGATGCCAGAACCAGTACCACCATGATCTCTCCTGTCGCCATTCCCTTGCGGATCAGCACGCGGCGGAGAAGTCCTCTTCTTGTCCGCTCATCGTAGGTCGGGATCTTAAAAGAAGCCAGAAGTCTTTTGATCTCCATATGGATCTTTTGGCACTCCCGGTCTTCCAGAAGACATGCATCATTTTCAATGATACGATGAGAGCCCTCCGCGTACCTTCCTGCGAAAGTGCTTTTGCCGTTGAAGCCGTAAGCCCAGTGCACTTTGTTCCGGTAGTAGCAGGGTTTTTCCGCCCCCACGATGGGCCGCACCTCACATAACGGCGAAAGAAGCGCTTTGACGCGCTTCTCTTTTTCGCTTAGCTGTTTTTTATATTCGACGCCGGCAAATGCACAGCCGCCGCATTGTCTGGCCACCTTACATGGCTCGATCTTCTCCATTAATCCTTCCGCTCCGCATGATTGATTTTCTTCATTTCGTACATGGCATCGTCAGCTCTTCGGAAATACTCGTCCAGACTGATATTTTCCGACGGATCGATCGCCACGGAACCTACGCTGATACTGAGTTCGAAGGGAAGCTGGAGCGCCACCCGCTCATGTTCCACTGCAGCACAAAGCTGCCGTTTCATAATATCACCATCGTCAATAAAAACGTTCTCGCCGATGACGACAAATTCATCTCCGCCATAGCGGATACCGTACCAGTTCTCCGGGATCTTTTCCTTGATAGCTTTAGCCACGATCCGGATCGCCAGGTCTCCTTGAAGGTGTCCATAACGGTCATTGATGGTCTTCATCTTATTGATGTCCACTACCATCATGAGCGCCCGTTTCTTCTGTTCTCTCAGTTCTTCCAGCATCGGGATACCTTTCCGTTCGTAGCCCTTTCTGTTCAGAAGACCGGTCAGTTCATCCAGTACCGAATAATCACGAAGCCGCTGATACATGTTTCCCATGATGATATTCTGGCGGCAGCGGATCAGTCCGGCACGAAGATGTCTCATCCAGGAATACAGGAAATATGTATCCAGGATCTCGATGTAATTCTTGAAGACGCAATATCCCATATTGGCGCTTAACATATGAAGTGGGCCAATGATGTAGATGTTCCCCTTTTCAGAAGGATCCGAGAAAACAGGGAAAATATATGAGGTCTTGATCTTCTGGTAAGGAAGATGTTTTCCATCCCGTTTCGCGTAGAGCACATGCATCTGCTCGCTGTAACCCAGGCAGCTCGGCTCCGACTCCTCATAGATCGAATCAACAAAACTTTCGTCCAGACAGATACAGAAGGTCGCACCTTCGTATTTACATCTTCCTTCTCCGAAGAATTTCTGAAGTCCATCATGGATCGCCTCCAGTGTGACGCAGTCATTCACGGAATCATCCATACCGGACAGATGCCAGTCAAAGAAAGTGCGCTCAATGGGCACAGTATATACCTGATTGATCGTCTCGATCTGTTCTCTTTTCATCTCCGGCGTGATGTCGCAGCCGCAGCTTTCCCGGATCATCGCCTTGGAAGGGAAAAGCTTTACCCCTGCTTTCGGCGCTCCGTTCATCAGATCTACCAGATGTTTCAGTCCGTCATAGCCTCTCTGGTCCCAGCTCCGGTCAACCGTAGAAAGGGCCGGAACGAAGGTCCTTGAAGACTTGATGTTATCGAATCCGGTAACTATCACATCCTGAGGGATCTTAATGCCACGCTGCATCAGGCGGGCCATGGCCCCCATGGCCATAACGTCATTGGCGCAGACAAAAGCATCCGGAAGCTGATTATTGTTTTCATCCAGCCAGTCCTCGACCTTAAACTGTACCGTATAATAGCTCCAGTCACCGATGATGATATCTTTCTCATCAAGGGAAAGACCATGTGCCTCAAGACTTTCCACTAGTGCCCGATACCTTTCTTCATTCTCCGCATTTCCGGAAAGACCGCTGACCCAGACGACTCTTTTGACATCATGCTCTTCGATCAGATGATCACATAATTCGCGCATACCCAGATAATTATCCGTACAGATGCAGTCGATGCCCTCTACCTGATACTCCAGACAGACAGCCGGAATATCGATCTTCCGGATCTGCTCACTGAGCGTCTCCAGCTCACCTGCATTATTCAGTGTATTTCCCATCAGAAGGATCCCGTCATAATCGGAAAGATTCGGAAGCCGTAACAAATTGAGTTCGCCCTGCACATTTTCATCTTCCCGGTTATGGGAAGCATATTCAAGAAACACGTAGATATCGATGTCATTTTCCTTGGCGCATCGCTGAATACCTTCGATGGCAACCATCAGATATTCATCACTCCAGCCATTGGCAAATGCAGCAACTTTTCTTTTCATGGCGGCACCTCTTTGCACTTCCTTATCCGTTCACCGTTTTTTCCGGCCGGATCCACTTCATGACACAGTACCATGGTACTGCATAAACTTTTTTAAGAATTCGCCAAAATGAAAACTTTACGTTAACTCTGCCCGGCATCTTCGATCCGGGTGGCCGAGGAACCGATGTGGGTCACCTCCGCCCGTCCGGAAGTGGTATCGTTCACCAGACGGATCAGTTTCTCCTTATCTTCTTTCGCGCAGTATACAGGTATGACGGGCTTGTCTTCGTAAAGTATGTCTCCCAGTGGAAATCCACTTTTTTTCGCAGCATACTGGAATTTCTCTGAAAGGGAATATTCCAGCTTCACGTGATACAGTTCCAGCATGGCCATTTTGCAGGGGCCAGCGGCCTCGATCCCTTGAGATGCCGCGGTGGAATAAGCCCGGGTCAGTCCTCCGGTCCCCAGAAGAATACCTCCGAAATACCGGGTCACCACGCAGATCAGGTCTTCCAGTTCCTGATGCCGGATCACGTCAAGCACCGGCATGCCGGCTGTTCCCTGGGGTTCGCCATCATCGCTGTAGCGCTGCTCCACGGTTTCACTTCCGGCCCGGTAAGCATATACGTGATGCCGTGCATCCGGGAACTCCTTTTTTATCTTACGCAAAAAGTCCGTTGCTTCTTCGCCGGACTCCACCGGAGCCACATCCGCGATAAAGACGGACTTTTTTACTTCATATTCGATCCGCGCCTGCTTCTCGACAGTCTTCCAGCTTGAACGGGCCAACTCAGACCATCTCCTTATAGCGCTGGTATGCCATCATCAGAAGGGATCTGTCCTGACTGTAGGTGACTTTCTGTAATGCTTCGTCTACCGGGAAGAATCCACCCTCCGAAAAATTCTGTTCCGGATTGGGTTTTACCGTATCATTGTCGGCACGCATCACGTACCAGACGATCTTGTTGCACACCGGTTTTTGACGGGTGATGGAGTAAAATTCGTAGTTCGTCCGGCCGACGGGAAAAAGGATCTTTGCCGTTACCCCTGCTTCGTAGGAAACACGCTCCAGAGCGACTTCTTCCGGTTTTTCCACGGTGCGGATCACGCCTTTTGGAAAGCACCATTCCGCCTTCTCATTTCGAAGCAGTAATACCGAGTCGCCGAAGAAAACAATTCCTCCCGCGCAGTTTCTTTCCAGCATGCCCATCACCTCATTCTTACAGATTTATTCCATTTTATCATGATGTTTTGAAAAAAAACAAATTTATAGTAATATAACCTATGTAAATAACGATTGCTTATATAAGAAAGGCCAGCCTATGGGAACTTCAATGTCACGTGAACAGAAACGAGCCAGAGCCAGATTTCTCCGTAAAGTCGTCATGGTCCTGTTCGGTCTCTGTGTGATCACCTTAATTGCCGATCTCGTTTGTGTAATTATTCTTCTTGCCGGAAAAGGAAAGTCCGGCAAATCCGATACAACGACCATCACGACTACTGCTGCCACCAATGACTCAGCAGTCATTTCCGAAGGCGGAGACTCCTCCGATACTTCCGAGACCACCGAAGCCACGACTCCGGCGCCTTCTGCCGTAGAAGTCAAGGAATATCTTCCGAAGAATGATCTGGCGGAAGCTTACTGGGGACCGCTTCCGGACGTGACTGAAGTCAAGCCCGTCCAGCACAACGAGATCCGCGGCATCTACATCGCCGGCGGCATGCGTCTGGATGAAAACATCGAGCTTGCCAAGTCTTCCGACATCAACGCCTTCGTAGTTGACCTTAAGGACGAGGCCAACGGCGTACTTTTTAACAGCAACAACGAGATGGCCAATTCCATGACCCTTTACGGCTATAGCCGCAACAAGGAGACCGGTGATGAGACCTGGGAGAACAAGGGCAGCTATGTTACCAATGCCTATGACCTGGATAACGTCATCAAGAAGTGCCACGAAAACGGCATCAAGGTCATCGGCCGTATCGTCTGCTTCAACGACCTGTCTTTGGCAAAGAACCACCCGGAAATGAGTATCAAGGATGTGGACGGCAACACCATGCGTTTCAAGCTGGAGAGCTATCACATGTTCGTCAATCCCTATGACCAGCGTGTCTGGGAATTCCTGATCGACCTCGCCAATGAAGCCATTGACCGCGGTGTGGATGAGATCCAGTTCGACTATGTCCGTTTCCCGACCATCAGCACCAAGAGTGGTGAAAAGCCGTACTTTGGTCCGGAAGATACGACACCGACCCGTATCGATGCCATCAACCGTTTCCTGCAGACAGCCCGCCGCCGCATTCAGGATCCGACCGGAATCCCGGTTACCGCTGACGTATTCGGTATCATCCTCTCCAGTGAACTGGACGGCAAGCTCATCGGCCAGGGCTGGAACACTGTCGGACTTACCGGTGTCGATGCCGTTTGCCCGATGCTGTATCCTTCCCACTACGCCCTGAATACAGAACTGAACGGAAAGATGTTCGATAAACCGGACAAATATCCTTATGACGTTATGTATAATGCCCTGATGTGCGGTAAGGACGCCGCCTCTCAGGAAGGCTACTGTACGGTCCGTCCGTACGTCCAGGCTTTTACCGCCACCTATATCGGTAAGGACAATTACCTGAACTACACGGAGACAGAGATCAAGCAGGAGATCCAGGCGATCTACGATGCCGGCTATGACGAGTGGATCCTTTGGAACGCCACCGCAAAATACGCCAACCGCTTCAGTTGACGGAAACGTAAAACATAATGTGATCATAACGGCCGAGTGATTATTTACCCGGCCGTTTTTACAAAGAGGAAGACGAATGGGCACAGAGCTAAAGAAAAACTCTCGCAATGATGTCATGGATGCCATCAAAGCCATTGCGATCATCAGTGTGATCTGCGGTCACAGCTGTGCGGTTCTTCCTTATACTCACCTCCGGATCGGAAGATTTGTTCAGCTTTATCACATCATGGCCTTCTTCTTCGTTTCCGGTTACTGTTTTAACGAAAAGAAATACGAAAACAACCTTTCCCTTCTGATGGGCAGCAGACTTACGAAAATCGTCGGCTTGTACTTTTGCTACAATGCATTTTTCGTCTGTATTCACAATCTTCTGTCCCGGCTCTACCTGATTTCAGATCCTCTTTATAGCCGAAATGAAATCCTATACCATATCCTTTCCGGCCTCCTCTTCAACTCGGATGAGCTCCTGCTTTACCCATTCTGGTTTCTACCTGTACTGGTTTTTTCTCTTCTTTATCTGGGGCTTTTATTCAAGTTATCCTCTGCGTTCAAGCGGAGATTCCGCTCCAATATTCTCTGTCGTGTCATGGAGATCCTTTGCGCAGCAGGGTGCGGTTTCTTAGGTGAATATCTGTGTCTTTCATTAAAGTCGGAGAGTCTTCCGCTGCATCTTCAGATTTCTTTTTTGGCAGTCCCTACGATGTACATCGGCTGGCTGATCAAAAACTACGGCAGATCCATAAACGTACATATCCACCGTGTGGTATATATCCTTTCCGCACTTCTTCTCTACTATCTGACCAAGACAACACTTTTCGATCTTTCCGTGAATGTACTGGGAAATCACGCAGTACGTTTCTATCCGATCACGTTGCTGGGTATCTGTTTCTGTTACAGTCTGGCCACATGTATCTGTTCCCACAAGATCACCCGCAAAGCTTTTTGTTATATCGGGAAAAACAGCTTCCACTATATGGCGCTTCACCTTCTGTCTTTTAAGATCATCGACTATGTTTATTCCCTCATCATGAATAAACCTGCCGAAACCCGTGTTGGATTCACGAATGCGTATAATCTGGGTGAGATCCTTATCGTACTGAGTATTCTTCTCGTAACGCTTTATGTTCTCGGCAAGGATTCTGTACTTCGTCTGATAAAAAAGCAGCCTCACCGCAGTAGCGGCAAGGCTGACGAATAGTCGAAGTTTTGTCCGGACTTTCGCCCTGAAAGGATCAATCTTTTTTCTCTTCTTTTTCTTCTTTTCTCTCTTCGTTTTTCTTCTCCATCTCTTCGATCTGATCGTTTACTTCCTTACGGAGAATACCCAAGTCCTGCGTAAGTCTTCTGACTTTATCAGTCAGTCTGCTGATGGAAATGGAAAGAGAGAATACCACAAACAACAGGAAAAAGATTCCCAGGTAAAAGAGTCCGTTTACCGGATTTGCGATACCCATGGCATCCGCCATCAGATTCAGAAGCTGCGGGAAAAGCGCCAGCGTGGATACACACAATGCCAGGATCGCCCAGTAGAATGCATACTTA
The DNA here is from genome assembly GCA_902794115.1 of Oscillospiraceae bacterium. Taxonomy (GTDB): domain Bacteria; phylum Bacillota; class Clostridia; order Saccharofermentanales; family Saccharofermentanaceae; genus Scatonaster. Next base: position 30,863 of record CADBGD010000004.1, on the reverse strand, counting down.
TAACCTAATCTGTTCTTGGAAACCAGCCCGAAGAAGTAGATAATCGAGAGCAGCATGCCCACAACAATTATGATCGATAATCTCGCTGTCATGTCGTTACCTCATCATCCTCTCACCCGTGCAATGAAAATTGCAATGGAGACTTTAATCATGTAATAGATACTTTTCTTGAAGTTAATGGAAGACTTTCCGCCCTGTCTGGCACGCATTTCCACCGGGATCTCAGCGATCTTCCATCCCTTTGTCAAAATGGAAACAGCACTTTCCGGTTCCGGATAATCACTGGGATAATGGAAAGCAAAATACTTAATGAGCTTATCGTCTACCATACGAAGACCGGATGTGGGGTCTGTGATCCGCGTCCGGGTCAGGATCTTGATCAGCCGGGTAAAATAGGTAATGCCCGCGCGTCTTACCGAATTAGACTGAAAGCCTTTCTTTTCGATAAAACGGGAACCGATCACCATGTTCACTTCATGCTTATTCAGTTCATCTAACATCGCATTGAGATATTTCGCGTCATGCTGACCGTCACCATCAAACTGTACAACGGTATCATAACCGTGGTAATACGCGTAGCGGTATCCCGTCTGCACGGCGCCGCCAATACCTAAGTTGACCGGCAGGTCGACATAGTTGATGTTATTCTTTCGCAGTACTTTTCGCGTATTGTCAGTAGAGCAGTCGTTAATAACGATATAATCGAAGCCCTTCGCATGATCTACGACATCTTTAACAGTATCGACGATACTGTCTTCTTCGTTGAACGCTGGAATAATTACAAGATTCTTCATAGTGTTCCTTTTTTTACGGGTAAATCTTCCGTTGGCTTAATCAATTACAGAACATTGTATCATACAAATGCGGCTATTCCAATTCTCCACTATGCAGGGCTGTATGACTAAATGCAGAACGTATTTGTTATAGAGATATTAGGAATAATGTATAAAATAGAAATGATTGTCAGAGACTACTCGATGCTGTATAGTGTTACTATTGTGAAGAAATCAGAGTATTTCGGAAGATTCGTTCGGAGGAAAGACATTGGATCAAGCCACGGAAAACATGTGCAAAGACAGCACATCTATCACTTCGCCCGCAAAGGACAAGAAGGATCCGGCAAAGGATCAGTCCGGTAACGGCAGCGCCTCTTTCAGCGGGAAACTTCTGAAGAACTATTTCTACAATGGTTCCTACAAATTACTTCTCATCATCATCCCGATCCTGACTACTCCGTACCTGGCCCGTGTTCTGGGAAAAGATAAACTGGGCATCGACGGTTACGTTTTGTCCGTCGTCACACTGGTGGAATTATTCGGTGCCCTCGGTATCAACCTTTACGCCAACCGTGAAGTTGCCTATGTACGGGACAATAAGCAGAAACTCACCAATCTGTACTATGAACTTCAATATATCCGTTTATTTCTCTGCGGCATAGTTCTGGCAGGTTTCGTCGGTTTCTCTTTCTTTTCGCAGTATAAGATCTTTTTTCTGATCCATTCCCTGTCTTTAGTCGGCTACTTTCTCGATGTGACATGGCTGTTTATCGGTCTTGAAGAGATGAAATCACCGGTCATCCGAAATGTGATCATCAAGCTCCTTCAGACGGCGCTGGTCTTCATTCTGATCCGAAGCCGTGGAGATCTTTACAAGTATGTACTGATCACCGCCTCCTGCACCTTCGTCAGCTCTTTGTGCATGTATCCGTATGTAGGCCGCTATATCGGAAAAGTACAGAAAAAACAGTTGAATATCAAGCGTCATATCAAGCCTGTTCTTCTTCTGTTTTTACCTCAGGCTGCCAGTTCTCTTTATGTACAATTCGACCGTACCATGATCGGTCTTCTGGCCTCCAACATTTCCTATGTATCGATCTACGACAAAGCGGAGACCATTGTAAAAGTACCGCTTCAGCTTACAGCTGCCACCACCGCCGTTATGCTTCCGCGAATCTCCAATGAATTCGTTAAAGGACGGATCGAGAATATTAAGCAGCTGGTCATGAAGGAGATCCGGTACATATTTCTTTTCCTGATCCCGATGGCTTTCGGCCTCATTTCCATCGCCAACCATCTGACAGTATGGTATTTAGGTTCCGAATATACTGAATCGGTCAGCGTCGTGATGCTCCTGACTCCTACCATTCTGACGATCGGTATGGGTGAAGTTCTGGGTTCACAGTTAATGATCTCTTTCAACAAGACAAAAGAAATGACGCTGGCCTTCGGTCTCGGCGCTATCTCCAATATCATCCTGAATTCTATTCTGATCCCCCGATTTAATGCAGATGGTGCCGCCATCGCGACCGTCATCGCCGAAGCGATGGTACTGGTCATCCAGTGGAAAACGACCCGTGAATATATCTACACTTCCAAGATCCTGGCAAGTTTTATCAAGAAGCTCATTGCGTCTTTGGCTATGTTCGCCGCAATCGAACAGATGGATCGCATGTGGCATGGCGGTCATGTTATCTTCGTCATCCAGATTGCTGCAGGCGGTGTGATCTATCTGGTACTTCTCCTTCTTATGAGAGATAATGAGCTTATGGAAGGAATCCGTTTAGTAAGCAAGAAACTACGCAGGAGGAAGTAACATAGTATGTCCGGAATCATTGCCTCCATCACTGTTTTCAAACCGGATCTGGATCGGCTGGAAAAGAATATCACCGCCATTCTGGAGCAGGTTTCGGATGTTGTTCTGATCATAAACGGCAAGGAATTTGAAGAAGAGACTCTCTCTCTTGTTTCGAAAATCAATGCCCCGGACAAACTTCACCACATTACCAATCCGGGAAACAGCGGTGTTGCTACTGCCCTCAATCAAGCTATGCAGTATGCCGCAGACAAAGGCTATGACTGGGTAGTCACGCTGGATCAGGATTCTGTCTGTCCTCCGGATCTGGTAATTCAGTTATCCCGTCACTGCAGTAAAGAACGGGTCGGCATCATTGCTCCGTCCTTTATTGACGAAAACTATTATCGGAATGTGAATAGTTACACCGGCTGGAAATTTGTAATGGGTGCCATCACCTCTGCTTCTCTGACCAACGTGGCGATCTGGAAAGAAGTCGGCGGATTTGATGATGAGTTCTTTATTGACTACGTGGATTATGAATACTGCGCCAGACTCATCACCAAAGGATATGCTGTCATAGTCGATTATGATGTGCATTTCAAGCACAAGATCGGTGACGGAAAACAGGTGAAGCTTTTTAACCGCTTCTCTTTCGTTGTTAAGAATCATTCCCCGTTCCGGAAATTCTACTACGTACGGAATATACGTGTATTCAAGAAAAGATATCCGAAGATTGCCGGTGCCTACTTCGTTAAGCGGGAAATGTCTGCTTACGTGATCGGTGTCATCTTCTTTGAAAAGCATAAGATCAAGAATCTGTCTGCTATGATCAGAGGATATTTCGCCGCCAATAAAATGATCAAGAAGGATCGGATCAAGGCACAGAAAGAACTCAACCAGGTTCGTGAAGAGATTCGATCCGGGAAAAAACAAAGCTGATCGGAAGATCAGCTCTGGCATCTTTTTTCACCTTATATCCGCTTACAGTTTTCCGATAAGGAAGATCATGCGGAGCATCCACTCATCTTTTCTGTCGTAGCGGAGGCGCTTTCTGAAAAACACTTTCTTCAGTCTGCGGATCGGATTCCATCCACGATAGAGGAAAAACTCCAGTTCTTTTCTTCTCTCCTCCGGAAGTTCCGGACCAAAAACCTCGTAAAATTCTTTCATTACGTCATAGACTCTTTTCAATCCATCGTTCTTTACAAACTTACGGATACGGTCTTTCTGAATCTGGAAGAAGTTCTTGTCCTGTGAAGAAAATGCACCCGGGTTGCGTCTGTGCAGTGCACACGGTTTCGGATCGAAGAAAGCTTCACCGAATGCGGTACAGCACATTCCCATCCACACGTCCTTGGTAATATTTCTCGTTGAACGTCTGTTCAGGATCAGATCCTTTGCCGTATGATTAATGACACAAGTAAACCCAAGTCCCAGGCAGGCATAAAGGGAATACAGGAAATCCGGTTTCCGGTTCGGACCTGTGGAGGTACGGATCTTATTGAGGTTTTCATCACAAACATCATAGTTGGCAAAAGCAATCGCCGGCTTTGACTTGTCCGAGCCGGAAAGGAGGTCCATGGCACGCTCGATCTTATCTTTCTGCCATACATCATCCTGATCGCTGAATGAATAGTAGTCCGCATCATTGACCTTCGACAGAAGATCATAGAATGCAAACGGATATCCGAGATTGGTTTCACTTCGATACAGCGTCACCCGATCATTATCTGCATACTTCTGCAGTACTTCCCAGGTATCGTCTTTAGAACGGTCATCCTGAATATAAATATGTACGTTCGAATAGGTCTGATCGAGAATACTGTTGATCTGCTCGTCAATATATCCCGCTCCGTTATATGTGCACAAGATAACAGCTACCTTGTCCGTTGTACTCATTGTCTTTTACCCCTCCACGCTGTTTGCCATATTGTACATAAAAAAGCCTATCTATTCAAATCCGCTAATTCCTATCCACACACTCTTACCATAAACATTTTACAGGACCTTACTGACCAGAAGGGAAAACGGGTAGAGCATCTTCATCGAATAGGCATTGACAAACAATCTTACCGCGATCCTATGCGACTTCGGAAGATTTTTCAGTTTTCCGATCCGGATATACGGATTCTTCCGCACCTTCGGGAAATACTCCCGGATCGTACGGTCACAATACCCACACAGTTCTTTTCTGGTGGTTTTGTCCATATATTTCCCCATATTCGTGCAATAGCCGGCCAGTGCTTTTATCACACAATATTCCATTACCTGATCGTCCTGCTGCGTGATGTCCGCTTTTCTTACATCGCGGATCACCGAAAGGATTCCGTTATAGGGAAGTCTGGCTTTGGAATTCTTTTTTCTTACCATGCCCATTACGGAAGAACTGGTTTCGTTACTTTTACTCTTTCCACTCGACGAGATCCGGTTGGCGCGATAGCGATATAAGTAATCATCCACGACAGCGACCTTTTTCGCCAGAAGATTTGTCTCGATGCTAAACGGGCCATCCTCCAGCACTTCTCCCACGCCAAAGCGGATATGATTCGAATTCAGGAAATCCGTCCGGTAAAGCTTTGCCCACACTGAATATTGAAAAACATAGTCTTTTCCGTTATCAAACTGCACTGTCCATGTCTTGGGATCGTGACGGTAAAATACTTCTCCGGTGAGCACATCATACTTTTCATAGCCGGTAACAGCAATGTCGGCATCAGAAGACCGGATCGCATCATACAGTTTCTGAAGATAGTCCGGTTTTGCCTGATCATCCGCATCCATAAAACCCACATACTCTCCAAGTTCCGCCTCATCCAGGGCACGGTTCCTCGTTGCCGATAATCCACGGTTCTCCTGTGTATACCACTTGATCTTCTCCGGGTATTTTTCCACATAACTTTTGATCAGCGCCAATGTTCCATCTTTCGAACCATCATCGATGACAACGATCTGAAAGTTCTGGAATGTCTGGCCAATTAATGAATCAAGAGTCTCCCCCAGTGTTTTTTCGGCATTATATGCCGGTATGATAATTGAAACCAAGTCTTTGGTCTGCATGACTCTACTCCCTTTCACAGAGCACAAACGTGCTCATTTCTTTTCCAGATTATTGGAATCTTCAGACTTGGTGTAAAACTTGTTGATGAAACGGGCAATCGGAGCCGGCCAGAATTTTCGGAACATGATATAGTTCTCTTCAATTCTGCCGCCCTCCTTGATGACTTCACTGGTGGTAGATTCCTCATATATTCTATGGCAGACAAGTGGTTTGGCAATATAGATGAAACTTCCTTTCAGGCGGGAAAGTTTCTCCCAGGCCTCCCAGTCTTCTGCGCAGCGGAAATTATTCTCAAAAATCGGTCTTTCCACTCTTTCCAGATCGAAAGTCACTGCCGGGCAGCAGATCGGATCCCCCATGGAAAGGATCCTTCTTCTTACAAAACGGCTGGGCCAGAAGATCCGGAAACGAAGCGGCCAAAGCATAAACCGTTTGATCTTCAGCATCTTCACATCCGTAGTCTTCACTCCGGAGCGGATCTCCGCATATTCCGAAAATGCGATGATCGGTTTCTTGGCTTTGCGAAGCAAAGGAAGAAGTGTTTTTAAGTAATCCGGCTCATAGACATCGTCCTGATGAGCGACAGTCGCAAAGCGGGTCGTGATCTGTTTCAGTCCGAAATTCCAGTCCTGGGTAATGCCGCCTTCCCCGTGATTGACGATCAGCGGGATCTCATATTTTGCCATCATCTCATCCAGAAAGGAGGAAGGAGTATGGGTTACGGCAATGATTTTCGACTGCATCGTCTGTGCTTTCAAAGAACGGATACACTCTTCCAGAAAAGCACTTTCTTTATAGGCACAGATTACAAATGTATGATCCATTTCCATTTTTACAACATCCTGTTTTAATCGCTATTATCATCCAAAGAAACGCTGATAGGCACCGAACATCATAGAGATGCACAAGACCCATTTGCGGTGAAGACAAAAAGCCAGAACCGCGCTCATCTTGTCTTTCTTATAAAGCTTTTTGATAGAGCCTTTGATATCCGGAAGCTTTGCTATGGTCTCATTCCGAAAATGCATGATGTATTCTTTTTTCTCCTTATACTTCACGCTTTTTCTTCCCAGATGGATCATATTCAGCACCCGGTAGAACTCATTCATATATCCCTGAAGGATCACCTCTTCCGGAATCTCCCATTTGGTAAGAAGATTTTTTTCAGCAGTAGCTGTCTTGATCGCATCATATACCCGGGCAGGTTTGAAAACGGAGGAAGTAGAGATCTTCGTAAAGTTATGAATGAAGTACTCTTTCTCGCTGTATACGATGGTCTTCGCTCTGGCAATGAGCTCGATATTAAACATAATATCTTCATGTCCGTATTTGAATCCGGTATCAAAACGGATATTGTTATCCTGGATCAAAGAGGCCACGTAAATTCCATCCCAGATATACATAGTCTTTACAGCCTGACGGATCTTCGTGTAGTTATTCTTGATCTCATCTCCCGAGAAAACGGCCACACCATCTTTAAACGGAAGTGCCTTCAGCATTTTCTCATCGTGATGATCTTCCACTGTGCCATCATCATTTACGCAACGGTAGATCTTTCCGAATTTCACATAATCCGCATTATACTTTTTCAGAAGTGCCAGATTCTCCTCAAGATAACCGGGCATATACTCATCATCATGATCCAGAAAAGCAATATATTTTCCGGTCGCGTGATCGATGCCGAAATTCCTGGCGCTGCAGATCCCGCCATTCTCCTTGTGGAGTGCTTTTATACGGGGATCCTGCTGACTAAGTTTCTGACAAAGAGCCAGACTGTCATCCGGAGATCCATCGTCCACCAAAAGAAGTTCAAAGTCGGAAAAAGACTGGGATAAGACACTGTTGACCGCTTTTTCCAGACACTTTTCCGATTTATATACAGGAATGATTACACTGACTTCCGGCATTATTTGTCATCTCCAAAATCCAGTTTATATGGAACATGATTATGTCTTTTCTCTTCCGGCGGAAGCGTCATAAAGTCATCTCCGAAACGGAACCGGATATACTTCTCCACATTCTTCTGCTGGCCGATCACGGTATTTTCATACGGTACCTTGATGGTCGGAAGGACATCTTCTTTGCACATAATACTCATGCCGGGCTTCGGGTCAAACATGTAGGCGACCCGCTTCGTCGGTTCATTTCTATATTTCAGCACATGCTTCATCGCTTTCTTATAGAAAAACTTCGGAGATACATGGAACAGTCTTAATAATCCGTTTCCGATCTTTACGACAAAACGGATCAGTTTTGCCTTAAATCCGGTCTGATACAAAACCGGATCATTGACGCTTCGAAGGATCATCCACTTACCCCAGAACCAGGCCCAGAAGCACTGTTTCTTCATTTTCTTATCGTCATCGGAAACATTGTCGAAGGCATACAGATCCAGGAAGATACCGAAATTGCAGTTTAAATGCTTGAGACTTTCTTCCAGGAAGACCGTACCGTTCTTGACCCATCTTGTGGTCATCAGAGGATAGGTATTATCGGATTCGAAATTCAGGACACTGTATTTGTTACCATACTCGGTATTGGCAACGGACAAAAACTTCTCATAGTCGTCACGCATCATACCGATATCGATATCATCGTCCCACGGGATAAATCCTTTATGGCGGACACAGCCGATCGTGGTACCACCCACGGCATAATACTGAATGCCATGTTTTTCACAAAGGGCATCAAAATCATTCAGCATCTCCAATTCTACCGCCTGGATCTTAGCCAGTGTTTCCGGATCATATACGTTCGTCATGTTGACTCTTTCCTCTCCTTGATAATATCCATCGTAATGCGGATGCCTTCTTTAAGTCCGGTTTCCGGCATCCATCCCAGGGAACGAAGCTTTTCGGAATATAATACCGCATTCTTCACCCGGTTAAAACCCTGTGCCTCTGTCTGATTCGGGATATCGAAAACCACTTTTTGATTTCCGTACTCCGCAGCCGTTTCCGCAATCTCCCGGATCGACACGTTGCATTTCTCGTCGGAAATATTATAGGCATTTCCATTTTCTCCTTTTAAAAGGACGTAGAGCATGGCTGTCGCACAATCGAAGGCATAACACATGGTCCTTCTTCCGGAACCGTCACTTTTCAGGACAATATCTTTTCCTTCGGATGCATCCCGGATAAAAGCCGTTGCCGCACGGGTATCACTGTCGATCATGGTCGGACCATATACATGACAGGGACGAACGATAACCACATCCGATCCGTATTCTTTAATATATGACTGACACAAAACTTCTGCGGCGCGCTTGGAAGACGGGTAACAGGAACGTGCATCTGCATAATCCACATAACCGCAATAGTCTTCCGTAAAGCCGTCGTGGGAATCGTCCAGTTTCCCGTAGATCTCGCCGGAAGAAACATACAAAATGCGTTTGCTCTGATTCTTCTTTCCACATTCCAGCAGATTCAGCATGCCGATAAAATTGGCCTGCATTACTTCCGCAGGTCGGGTCGCATAGGCGATCGGATTGGCATCACTGGCTGCATGAATAATATAGTCGGCTTTGATTTCCGGATCGATCGGATCACATACATCCTGCTGGCAGAAGATCACTTTTTCATCTCCTTCGCAGTAAGAAAAACGTGTCTTCAGAGAGTCCATTTTCCGGCTGAGAAGATAGAGTTTCATGTTTACTTTTCGAGTATCCCGGATCCGAAGAAGAAGATCCGCCAGTGCCGAGCCGATCATTCCGGTAGAGCCTGCTATGGCAACGGATCTGTTCTCCAGTTCTGAAAGATCCAGATCCATCGACCGGATCGCCCGGTCTAATTCACGTATATAGGTTTGCGTCTGATACAATCTCATCGCCCCTTTTCTTTTCACTGCTCTGTCTCATCCGCTTCTGTGCCGGATTCGAGCGTTTCCTCTTCACCCTCTTCTTCCTCTTCTACGATGGAATAGTGGCGGGCAAGGTCCATGAATTTGTCCGATTCAATAATACACTTGAGAAAACGGTAACGGGAGATCTCTCCGCTCTCGATAATTCCGACCCAGTAATTGATACTGACTGTATCTGCTTCTTCACAATAAAAGGCACGGAATGTCCGCTTCACCAGTTCTTCATTCGAGCATGTGTGAAGATCCATCTCCAGCGTAAACAGGATGTTATAAAGGATATCCATATCGTAGAGCGTGTCATTTCTGATCTCATTCACAAAGTGGATGATCTCACTTCGGGACGCTCTTCTTCTGTCAAACAGATTCTCATACCAGGAGCATACGAAACGAACCACAGCTTCATTTTCCGGGTCGTCACAGATCTCGTCATTGATCAGGATTCGGAATGAGGCAAAACTATTTCCGTCATAGGCGCCGATTCCGGAGATCATGGCAAAGGCCGTACCCGGCATTACATTCTGGAAATACTGGACTTCGTAGTCTTCGCCTTCCTTCAGTACTTCATCATCTACGATCACCTGGATCTCGGGGGCCACTTCCATGCCGGAATAGGTGACGATCTCCTCAGACAGTTTGATCTCGGCATGGTCCAGATCGTGATGCTTATATTTTTTCGAGAATACCCACGGGAATTTCGAAACATAACAAATCAGAAGGACGATTGCGACGATGATCACAATATTCCGATTCAACGATATTCTTTTTTTCTGTCCCTCTTTTTTCATGATACAGTCCCCAGAATAATCAGTTGATAGATAAGATGTGTCTCAAAGAAAATAACCGTGCCGAGCGCCAGTTTCCGTATTGTTTCCGGCTTGACCGTAAACTTGATCCGGTTCCCGTAAAGGGCATAACTGACAGGCAGCAGGACAGGTAAATAATACCGTGCCTGAACTCCGCCGATCGTGGTATTTCCGATCGTCGTAAAGCTGAGATACATAGCAGTCCAGATCAATCCGACTACCACAAATACGACAGTTCCGAAAAACCATCTTTGTCCTTTGCTATAAACGAACGGCTCCTCTTCATCATTATAGAAGAACATGAGAAGCAAAAGCGGTATCAGAAGCATGACCCACTTATCCTTCGCCACGCCATAATCGCCCAGGTTCAGGAAGAACAGGTTCGGGAAAACATAGTGGTCATATGCTTCCGAGCCCATATTACGGAGATTATCAAATCCGAAGATGTTTTCCAGATAGAGCTGCACGGTGGCCAGCGGATGCTTGACCATAGATATGATCTGCTTTACCGAGCCGGTATCTCCGCCTCTGGAATCGCCGCCGAAATCCGTGTTCTGTGCCAGTGCATTGGACAAGGTCGGTGAAACAAACGTACTCATAACCATCAAAAAGACCAGGATCAGGCCGCCATAAAACAGCAGCCGCTCCGTCTTGTTGGCAAACTTGTTTTTGGGAAGGAGGAACAGGAACAAAATCAACGGAATGTAGATTGCTTTTGAAGCAGAACCCACTATGATCAAAACGATCGCCCACATGATGTTGGCACGGTTCAGCGGCTTAAGCGGATCTTCCACTTCGTTGGCGATCAGGACGATGCCTAAGGTGATCATGCTAAATACAAAACCATCGTAGGTCAGCATACTTCCCTGGAACAGCATGGTCGGAAGAAGTGAAAGAAGGGTAATAAACAGTTTTCTTGTTTTGGAAATGTAGATCGCCACTGCGATCAGGGCCGTATACATGATCAGGTTCGTAAGTTTTACCAGAATGTAGGTCCGGGTAAAACTCAGATTCAGGTCATGGCCTATCCGCATGGCTACGGCCATAGGCACATAGGCCAGTTTCGTATACGGCACTGCTGTATAGTTTCTTTCGATATTGTACCAGGACGTCTCATCCATTTCGTCCAAAGCACGTTCAACCTGCTCTTTGGCCAGAAGGCTGTTGTGCTGGTAAATATCTTTCCGGTGGTGTCTCCATGCAGCCTCCGACCAGGAATCATCGTGGACGCCGGCCATCTGGTACACGCTGTGGAAATGCGTTTCTTCATCCCAGGTAGACAGATGTGTACCTGTAGAAAAAATCATGACAGAACCATAACCCAGAGAAGCGATCACAAAATACAGAACAAGATGCTTCTTAATGTCTTTCGAAACCAGAAGCGCCATAACCAGAACTCCGGTCAGGCATACAAGGGAGAAACGGTATCCGTTAAATCTGGGTTCCGTCTCTTCGGAGACCTGCGCAACGTAGAAGGCGTTGGTATTCGTCTTCATGGAGACCGTATAGGAAATCATTTTCTTACGGACAGGAATGTACGCATCCTCTTCCAGATTTAAAAAACAGCCCTCTGAATATAAACTTTCTTCTTTCCCGAATCCATTAATGGATTTTCCACGGATCTCCAGCACAGAGTCCTGCATTACAAAACCCTTGAGGTGCACATATTCAATATAGTGTGGGGTATCATATTCCACCTCGATGATCTGGTGCTGGCTTCCAAAAAGAGCATTCCAGGTAATATTGGTCGTGATATCCCGCTTTCCCTGTGCACGGAACAGCGGAATATTAAAGAGCAGCTCAGCCAGGGAGGCCACAAGGATAGCGACCACCATGACAAATACCCCTTTTCTGATTGTTCCGTGTTTCTTACCTGTCATGTTTCTCTCCAAAGAAATAGAGTACGGAACCTTCCGCCAAAACAAAAGCTACTATGAGAAATAGCATGGTCATCGAAGTATCTTTGCCTTCGGTCAGCACCCGGTAAAAGGGCACGCGCTGGTTAGAAAACTCACTGTTTTCAAAAGCAAGCGAATCCAATTCATCATCTTCCTCATCGTACCGGTATCCGTAAAAACATACCTTCACATCGTCCGGCACATTCTGAAGGGCAAAGAAAATACGAATATCATCTCCTTTTTCGATCTCCTTTGAAGCGAAACGGAAATGGTATTCTACCGGCTTACTGACATCTACTACCATCGTATTCAGGCTGATCGAATCGGAAAGGATCGTCTCTCCATCCTCATCCATTATCGAAAATACCAGTTTTCCTGAATCAGGAAGGGAACAATGCTTGACCGGATTATCACATTCCAGGATACGGATCGTCAGAGAAAGGCCCAGCGTCTCCTTATCCTCTTCATAGGGATAATGAAGGATCATGACATTATCATTAGTCAGATCAAATACTCTCGACATGCGTGACAGTTTGGAATTGGTGATATTTGTCTTACCTGCACTTACCACCTTGGAAGGAAATAAAAAGAAAACGACGGCCAGCACCAACGACACGATCGTTGCTGCAATCATAACAATTCCGGTTATTTTCTTTCTATGCTTCATGCTGGGTACTGCCTCGGCTTACTTTAACCAGTTATCTGTCTTAGTATGAAGAAGTGCCTGGAAAATACGAAGATCATCCGTGGTTGTGATCTTGATATTCTCTTCCGATCCTTTGGAGAAATAGACTTTCTCACCCAGCTGCTGCATCAGAGTACACGAGGCGGCTGTATTCGTAATGCCTTTTTTCGCCGCTTCCTCATGCGCCCAGAGAAGTTTTCCCAAGGTGTAAGTATGCGGAGTCTGAGTACGGAACAGCTGCTCTCTCGGTACCGATACGGTAGAAGAAATACCGTCATCGTCACTTCGGAATACCGCTTCCACGCAGGGGATCGCGGCAACGGCACTGCCGTATTTTTTGAATTTTACCAGGCTATCGGAAATGATCTCGCTGGAGACCATGGAACGGTTGCCGTCATGAACCAGGACCACATCGTCCAGGGAAATATGTGCTTTCAGTTCATCCAGACCTTTCTTAATGGACTCCTGCCCTGTGGCGCCGCCTTCCACGACCCACTGAAGCTTTGTAATGTTGAACTGTTTGGCGTAGGCCTTTACAACTTCGATCCAGGAAGCCAAAGTAACCACGATGATTGCATCGATGCTGGGATGATTCTGGAATGCTTCTAATGTATGAATGAGTATCGGCTTGTTATCAATATGAATAAACTGCTTCGGAATATCCTGGCCCATACGGGTCCCCGTTCCGGCTGCCGTCAGAAGCGCAACATTCATCTTTCATTACCCCACTCAAAAAAGACTTGTGGTCTGAAATCACAAAAAACCACAGCATGATTTTACAACGCAACTTCTTTTTTTTCAATCTTTCGCAGAAATGAAAATCATTTCGTCTTTTTTCTTTTTTCTGTGTTAATATGATTCTATAAGAGATTCGGAGAAAGCAGGTACATCCCATGCCGCTACGATCGATACACGCGTTTACCGGCGGTGTTCATCCGCTTGGTAACAAGAATACCGATGTTCTTCCTTCTATTCACCTTCATGGGTTCCGGGAAGTTGAACTGCTGATGCAGCAGCACATCGGACCGCCCTGCACCTGTGTGGTGCACCCCGGTGACCACGTGGACGTGGGAACCATGGTCGGACGTGCCGATAAGCCCATGGCTGTCCCCGTCCATTCCAGTATTTCCGGCACTGTCAAAGAAGTCCACTATGTGGTTTCCGCCAACGGTGCGCCGGTGGAAGCTGTACGGATCGAATCCGATCTGAAACATACCATCAGCCCCTTCTGCCGTCCTCCGAAAGTCGAAAGTTTCGAAGAATTTATCCAGATGATCCGGGATTCCGGACTGGTGGGATTAGGCGGCGCTGCATTTCCTACCTATATAAAGTTAAATCCGCCGAAGAATAAGATGCCGGATACCCTGATCGTGAACGCGGCTGAGTGTGAACCTTATATCACCGCCGATTACCGCCAGATCTGCGAGCATCCGGATGATATCATCGACGGCATTCTGTGTGTCATGAAGTGGCTGGAGATCCCCACGACCATTATCGGTGTCGAGGACAATAAGCCTCTTGTTACCCGTATTTTCTCGCATGAGATCAAAAAGCGTGTCTTTAAGACAGGCCGGCATCCGGATATTGAAGTTCGGACACTGAAGACCATCTATCCCCAGGGCGCGGAAAAGATGCTGATCTATACACTGACAGGCCGAAAGGTTCCTCCGGGAAAACTTCCGATCGATGTGCACACTCTGGTAATGAATGTCAGTACGCTGCGTTTCATCGGATTGTATCTTAAGGAAGGTGTGCCGCTGACCAGAAAGCGTATGACGCTGGACGGCAGCGCCCTGAATACACCTGGTAACTTCATCGTTCCCATTGGCGCCCGCATCCAGGACATCATCGAGGCAGCGGGCGGTACCCGGGAAGAGCCCAAGAAGATCATCATGGGCGGCGCGATGATGGGCGTGGCGCTGGACCGTATCGATCACGGTATCATCAAAGCCAACAATGCGATCCTGGTATTTGGTTCCGAAGAGACCACACTCCCTCCGGAATCCCCATGTATCCGCTGCGGCCGCTGTGTTGCCTCCTGCCCTATGGATCTGATCCCCTGCGGCATCGACAAGGCTACCCGGCTTCGTGATCCGCAAATGCTGGAGAAATACCATGTTATGGATTGTATCGAGTGCGGCTGCTGTACTTATGCCTGCCCGTCGAAGCGGTTCCTGACCCAGAGCATTAAAAACGGAAAAATCATGGTTCGCGCCGAGCGGGCCCGTATCCAGCAGGAGCAGAAACTGCTGGCTGAATCTGAGCAAAAAGGAGGATCTTCTTCCTGATGAAACTGCAAGTCTCTCATTCCCCTCATGTGCGTGACAAGGCCACGACCCAGTCGATCATGCTGGACGTGATCATTGCGCTCTTGCCGGCTACTTTTGCGGGCTGGTACTATTTCGGTATCCGTGCCGTACTGGTCACGCTGGTTTCCGTTGCCTCCTGTCTGATCTTCGAGTACATTTCCCGTCGGATCATGAAGCGGAATAACACCATCTATGATCTGTCCGCCGCGGTGACCGGTCTTCTTCTGGCAATGAACCTTCCGGTAACGATCCCGATCTACATGGTCGTGATCGGCGCCTGTTTTGCCATTGTGGTCGTCAAGCAGATGTTCGGCGGTATCGGCAATAACTTCGTCAATCCTGCCATCGCCGCACGTATCTTCCTGGTGATCGCCTTCCCGAAGGCCATGACTTCCTGGACCGTCCACCAAGGTGCCTGGTACAGTTTCAAATCCGTAGATGCGGTCTCCTCCGCCACCCCGCTGACTTCCCTCGGTTCCGCCAATGAACCGTCACTGTGGTCCCTGTTTATCGGTGACAAAGCCGGCTGTATCGGCGAGGTTTGTATCCTGGCCTTACTGATCGGAGCCCTGTACCTTATGCTCCGTCACGTGATCCGTCCCTGGATCCCGGCCGCCTTCATCGGTACCTTCTTTATTCTGGTCTTTTTCTTCGGTCACACAAACGTCCTGCACTTTACAGGAGACCTGACCACTGCTTCCGGATGGGAAACGCTTTTCCATGAGTGCCTCTACATGATCCTTTCCGGCGGCCTGATACTCGGTGCTTTCTTCATGGCCACCGACTACGTGACCTCACCTCTTACGGTAAAGGGAAAACTGATCTTCGGTGCCGGCTGCGGCATCCTGACCTTCCTGATCCGCTACTACGGCAACATGGCAGAAGGTGTTTCCTTCTCCATCCTGCTGATGAATATTCTGACGCCCCATATCGACGAATGGACGATGGGCAAACCGTTCGGGGAGGTGAAAGAAAATGCCAAAGCTTAAGCTGAAAGATTTTCTCCCGGCCCTGATCCTGGCTCTCATCTGCGGTATCTGCGTATTCCTTCTGGCCGGCACCTATTCGGTGACGGAAAGTGCGATCCAGAAGCAGGAAGAAGATGCCGCCCAGGAAAGAAAGCTTACTATCTTCCCACGTGCCAGCACTTTCGACGAAATGTCCTTCCCGAGCGAGGTCCGCGGGGAACTTCTAAACCGCGGGATCATGCCGGATGAAGCATATGTGGCCAAGAACGCGGACGGTTCCGTGATCGGGTATATCTTCGTCACCTCCGGATTCGGCTATGCCGGAAAGATCGAGACGACTGTCGGTATCAATACCGACGGAAATATCGTCATGGTCATCGCCACCGCCGCTTCGGATACCCCGAAGCTGGGAAAAGAAGTGGAAGGACGTCCGTTCCTGGATGGATTCAAAGGCCTTGCCACAGATAAAGAGATCATTCTGAATCAGGATGTGGCCGCCGTGTCCGGCGCCACCATTTCTTCCCGTGCCGCCACCGGATGTGTCAACCGGGCAAGGGAAGCCTATCAGGTTTGTAAAGAAAGGGGGCTGGTCGTATGAGTGAAAACAAAATGAAAGATGTCACCTACCGTTCACCGGATGAGCGTCTGGCCGAGAAAAAGAGTAAATACACCCCGAAGTATATTTTCCTCAACGGCGTGCTTTTCGAGAATCCGGCGCTTCGCCTGGTCCTGGGTACCTGCCCGCTTCTGGCCGTCACCATTTCCGCCAAGTCTTCCCTTTTCATGGGATTGGCTGTTCTGTTTGTACTGACAGCATCGGAAGCGATCATTTCTCTTCTCCGGAATGTGATCCCGAATAAAGTCCGTATTCCGGCTTTTATCACCATCATCGCCACCTTCGTGACGATCGTGCAGATGCTGATCTCGGCCTATTTTCCGGCGCTCAACGAGTCTTTGGGAATCTACATTCCCTTGATCGTGGTAAATTGTATCCTTCTTGCCCGGGCCGAGACTTTTGCCAGTAAGCAAAAAGTCCTTCCGAGTATCCTGGATGGTTTTTCCATGGGTACCGGCTTTACTCTGGCGCTCCTTCTCATGGGCTCCATCCGTGAGATCCTGGGCTGCGGCACTTTCTTTGACATGAAGCTTCCGCTCTTCGGTTCCGTCTTCGAGCCCATGATGTTCTTCATGCTCCCGCCGGGAGGTTTCTTCGTATTCGGTATCTGCATCTGCCTTGTGCAGATGATCATGAAAAAGCAGGAAAAGCATTCTTCCGGCAAAGGCACTTCTCCCTGTGGCACATCGAGCCCCAGCGACTGCCTGTCCTGTGCCGGCTGTAATCTTTGCAAAGGAAAGGAGGAGTAAGTCATGACCAAGGAATTTCTGATCATTATCTTTTCCGCGATCCTGGTCGATAACTTCGTTCTTTCGAAGTTTATGGGCATCTGTTCCTTCCTGGGGGTCTCCAAGAACTTAAAGACCGCCATGGGTATGTCGGGCGCAGTCGTCTGCGTTATGCTCGTTGCCTCCGCCATCACCTGGCCGATCCAGCATCTCCTTTTGAATCCGCTGAAACTTGGTTATCTTCAGACGCTGGTCTTCATTCTCGTTATCGCCGCGCTGGTTCAGATGATCGAGATGATCATGAAGAAATCCATGCCGCCGCTCCATAAAGCGCTGGGCATCTATCTGCCCCTCATCACCACCAACTGCGCAGTCCTTGGTGTAACGATCCTCAATATCAACCAGAACTACACCTTTGCCGAATCTATGGTAAATGCACTGGGTGCCGGCATTGGCTTCACACTTTCGCTGTTCCTGTTCTCCGGCGTCCGCTCCCGCATCGATAAGGCGGATGTTCCGGAAGCGCTCAAAGGCCTTCCGATCACCCTGATCTCGGCTTCTCTGGTCGCCGTTTCCTTCCTGGGCTTTAAGGGCCTGGTGGAGAATCTGTTTGGAGGTTGATGAGTATGCCGCAGACACTAGAGAACATCCTTATTCCCACCGGCATTATGCTGGGGATCGCCCTTCTTTTAGGTCTTCTGATCGTACTGGTCTCCCGTATCTTTGCCGTGGAAAAGAACGAAACGAAAGAAAAGATCCTGGAGGCACTTCCCGGCGCCAACTGCGGCGGCTGCGGATTTGCCGGATGCGAAGGCTATGCCGACTACCTTTCCAAGAACGGCACCAATACCGCACTTTGCGCAGTAGGCGGTGTGGATTGTGCCCGTGAGATCGCCCAGATCCTGGGAAAAGAAGCGACCATCCCGGAAAAGAAAGTGGCGGTCCTCCGCTGCCAGGGCACATGTGAACAAACCAGCAAACGCTACGTGTATCTGGGCACCAGCAGCTGTCATGCGGCAGCCGGTCTCCTGGGCGGTCCGAACTCCTGCACGTTCGGCTGTCTGGGATTTGGTGACTGTATCGCAGTATGTGCCTTCGGTGCTCTCAAGCTCAAAGACGGCATCGTTTCCGTAGACCGCTCCCAGTGCCACGGCTGCGGCCAGTGCGTGAAGGTCTGCCCGAAAAAACTTCTGGAGCTCATGCCGATCACGGCCACAGTGGCAGTCCGCTGTCAGAATGAATGGCCGGGCGCCCGTACCAGAAAGAACTGTAATATCGGCTGCATCGGATGCCAGAAATGCGTCCGCTCCTGTAAGCAGGGCGCCATCTCCATGAGAGAATCCCTGGCTGTCATCGACCAGAGTAAATGCATCCACTGCGATGTCTGTGTCAATGGCTGTCCGACCCACGCGATCGCTTTCCTACGGGAGAATCTGTACCCTAAGAAAGCGGAGAATTCCTGATTTCGAAAATCTGTTATTTCTTTTTTCGAAATCATCTTGCACATGGCGTATAAATGTGTTATCATCTTGTCTGCGCGTAATTTAGGTCGCGTATTTAAGTAGCACATAGGAGGTGTTTACATGGCAAAGTGTGAGATCTGTCAGAAAGATACTCATTTCGGCAGAAAGATCAGCATCACGCGTTCACAGGTTTCCCGTCGTGCGTTGACACAGCAGCAGCCGAACGTTCGTAACGTTAAGGTCGTTGTTGATGGCACCCCTAAGACTATGCATGTTTGTACGCGTTGCCTTCGTTCCGGTGCAGTAGAAAGAGCGTAAGTTCTTTTCCATCGGTTTCAGGCTGAAAAAGAGAATTATCCCGCTTCTCCGTTTTCGGAAAAGCGGGTTTTTTCATTTCTACATCACTTTTCTCAGAGCCACTTGAAATGCACGATTCCCATACAAAGTTCAAGGATCGCCAGAACCAGTAAATGGGCGGGATAAAACCAGGCATAGAGGGTATTGAGGACGCGGTTCTTATACCCGTTCTCCCCTTTATACGACGCGATCAGGATATCGATCACCGGAAACGGCGCCATCCACTGCCAGGCATCCAGAGATTTTTTCACAAGTGTATCTGCATCGGGAAAACCAAAGCGGAACCAGTTAAAGCCCAAAACCCAGACAGCAGAGAAACCCAGAAGGATGATATATTTCTGAAGAAAGGGCGTCTTTCTGAAGCTACTTGTGTACCAGTAGAAAAAGTAGATCATCAGTACACCCATCAGACCGTAATTCGGGTGGAGAAAATGGGCGACTCCCATGGTCAGTATAGAAAAACCATACACGATCACCGGCTTCTTCTCATATCTTTTTGCGACCATCAGGCCCATCATGCCAAGAAGGAGCGTGGGCATAACACTTTGACTTTGGGGATCCCACACTTTTCCGGTCATGAAAAGATCGTAAATGACTTCCGATACCACAGTCAGAAGCACGATCCGCCGAAAGTGCCTCTTTTCTTTTTCCGGATCGTCCTTAATGTGATAGTACCCTTCCGCCAGTAAAAAAGCATAAAGAGGAAATGCCACACGGCCAATGGAACGGAAGATGACTTCTTCCGGGAAAAAGCCATATCCCACATGGTCGATCAGCATCGTGACGGCAGCGATTATCTTCAGTAAAAAGACCGGCATATCTCTTATTATCAGCTCCTGCTTCTTCCCTGTCCCTTTCTCGAATGAAAAGGAACAGTGCATTTCCCGCAGAAATCATTATACCATTCGGCACTTTCTGAGTTTCCCGGGAAATGTGTATAATGGAAACATATTGATTATATTCATCCGGAGGCCACTTATGAAAAACCCGATCCTTACCACAGAACGACTGATACTGCGTCCCCTGACCCTGGACGATGCACAGACGGCATTTGATTCCTGGGCCTCCGACCCGGAAGTGGCCAGATATATGCGCTACTATGCGCACAAGAGTGTGGAGACCACGAAAGAGTGGCTGAAGTCCGTAGTTGCCAACGAGAATAGCGATACGGATTTTGACTGGGGCTTCGTTTTGAAGGAAAGCGGCGAGCTGATCGGCTCCGGCGGAATGTACTATGATGAGGAAGACGGCATGTTTGAGATCGGCTACAATTTTGCCAGGGCTCAGTGGGGCAAAGGCCTGGCCACCGAGGCCGCCCGTGCCATGCTCGACTTTGGAAGAAATACACTTCACCAGACCCAGTTCCGTGGCCGGCATGATGTGAGAAACAAGGCCTCCGGAAACGTCATGAAGAAGTGCGGTTTCGTCTATGAGCGCGATGCCCTGGATCATATGCTGGAAGACGGGGCGGAAAGAACCGTCAGCATGTACCGGCTTCGCACCCCGGGAACGCCGGAAAGCTTCACCTTGAATAATGGGATCCAGATCCCGCCAGTCGGCTACGGCTCTTACCGGTCGACTTTACAGGAAGGAAAAGCACCGATCCTGAAGGCGCTGGAACTGGGCTACCGTTACATCGACACCGCCTCTTTCTACAACAATGAGGAATGCATCGGCGAGGCCCTGGCCGAGTGCGGGCTCCCGAGAAACGAGATCTTTCTGGCCACCAAAATGTGGCCGACGGAAATGGGCTACGAGGAGACGAAAGAGGCCTTTGCCAGATCCTGCCGGAAACTTCGCACCGACTATATCGACCTGTATCTGATCCACTGGCCGAAGAGAAATCCGCAGGACCTTCAGTGGAGACAAAAGATCCGGGATACCTGGCGCGCCATGGAAGAACTGTATAAAGAAGGAAAGTGCCGTGCGATCGGTGTCTGCAACTTCCAGCCGCATCACCTTCAGGTGATCCTGGATGACTGCGAAGTGGTGCCGATGGTGGATCAGCTGGAGCTGCATGTCGGTTACCTTCAGCAGTATACTGTTGACTTCTGCCGCGCCCGCGGAATCGTTCCCCAGGCCTGGAGCCCCTTGGGAAGAATGTATTTTTCGAAGGAACCCTACCTGGAAAAGATGGCCGGACAGTATGGTGTCAGCGTCGCCCAGTTACTCCTTCGTTTCCTCAACCAATCCGGGATCCAGATCATCCCGAAGAGTTCCCATGAAGAGCGCATGAAGGAAAATAAGGATATTTTCGGCTTTACCATTAACGAGGAAGACATGCATTTCCTGTCCGTTCTGCCGCAGATCTTCTTCTCGAAAGAATTCCCGGATTGGGCCACAAGAGACTAGGTTTTTCGTATCACCGATCCCCCGCTTCCCGCAGAGTGAAATGATGTGGTTTTCTGCCTGGTTTTATGGTATTCTCGATTCAAGAAGAGAAATGCGTTTATTCGCGTCTGCGGTGGACCAAGCCCGTGCCCTTTCGGGATCACGAGCATCGTGACCGGTTTTGCAGACAACCGGCGCGGGTACAGATCCGGTAAAACAAGCATGCTTGTTTCAAAGCTGTTTCTCTTCTTTTTTATTGTTCGAAAAGAAAGGACCGGGCCCGCTTCCAGTGACTTCGATTTTTGAAAACCTGCTTTTGCGGAAAACATGGGATGAATTTCTGGAATATAAGCTCACCCATCAGTATATGAGCAGGAAAGAAAAAGAGCAGCTGAGTTCCTTTATCGAGGAAGAACGGTACATTCCCATAGCCACACGTCTTTCTCAGCGGGATTACTGTCTGGACCTGCCGCTCCGCCGCACGATTAATAAAAGCGGCACCACGAAAAAGCGCACGGTCTATACTTTTTCCGAAGAAGAGAATCTCTTTTTAAAGGGACTTTCTTTCCAGCTTTATCACTACGACCCTCTTCTTTCCGACCGCTGCTATTCCTTCCGGAGATCCCATTCTGCCCGAAATGCCATCTTCGACATTCTTGCCCAGAAAAACAAGGATTCTCTTTTCTGCTTCAAAGCGGACATTTCGAATTACTTTAATTCCATTCCGGAAGAAAAACTCCTTTCCGTTTTGGAGGAACTGATCCATGACGATCCGGATCTTCTCTGGTTCTTCCGATGTCTCCTTCTTGCCGGAAAAAGCCGTCTTTCGGACGGTTCCGTCATCCCGGAATCCCGCGGCGCCATGGCCGGCACACCGGTCTCGCCGTTTTTTGCCAATGTCTATCTTCTTTCCGTTGACCGGGAGTTCGAAGAAAAAGGGATCTCCTATTTCCGGTATTCGGATGACATTCTGATCTTCGCCGAAAGCCGTGAGGAACTGGAAGATGCCATCCGTCTTTTTACCTCCCGGATCGAAGAAAAGGGACTTGTTCTGAACCCTTCAAAGATGCACATTTCCACACCCGGTGAACCCTGGGAGTTTCTGGGTTTTTCCTATCAGGATCATCAGGTGGATATTTCCTCCGTCACGAAAGAAAAACTGAAGGGAAAGATCCGGAGAAAAGCCCGCGCTCTTCTTCGCTGGAAGACGCAAAAAGATGCCGGCTACGAGCGGGCAGCCAGGGCTCTGATCCGCACCTTCAACCGGAAATTCTACAACGAGCTGCGGGAAGATCTTTTCACCTGGAGCCGGTGGTTCTTCCCGGTGATCACCACGGATAAGACCCTTCGGGAGCTGGACTCGTATCTGATCGAATATATCCGGTATCTCTACTCCGGCCGCCACTATAAAGGAAATTACGCGGTCACCTATGACCAGATCAAGGAGATGGGTTTCCGAAGCCTTCGTCACGAATACTATCTTTCCCGCACGGAAAATGCACTTGCCTAAAATAAAAAGGATCTTCCTTACGAGAAGATCCTTCGTACGCAGATGATTCGTTTCACAACATCCGAACTTGCATCAAACTTACATAGTTTGATGGAAGTTCCGGTCGGCGCCCGCATCAGAAGCACCCCCGTATCCGTACATATCGCCACTTCATACGGTTCCTTGCTTCCCGGCCTGTATGGATCCGCCAGGAAAACGATGTCTCCCGGGATAATACAGTCGATCACCAGTTCATTTGTCACCGCGTCATACTGAAGTTCCACTTCATTCCCGCAGGTGATCAGGTCCTTCAGCTCACGGGGAAGCACGATTCCGTTTACCGCGGCAGACACATAGATCAGTCCCTGGATGGATATGCCACGGTTGGTCAATCCGCCATCCAGATAGGTGGCATTTACCATGGTCCTGGCCGAGCTGACGAAATAACGCACGCCTACTTCCGCAGTATCTTCATCCACCTGCAGCTCGATCACACCACTGCTGCTGATCCAGCCGGTCTCCCCGTTCGGCAGCTGCACCTGGTATACGGTATCACGTTTTACGTCAGCATACAGCACTGTATTCATTGGCACTTCGCTGATCAGGGTACCGTTACTGGCGTGGGACATAACGCGTTTACTGATATCCGCCACGACCAGTTTAAAAAGATGCAGTTCCGGCTCGCAGGAGGACATATCCGTATTCAGTTCGTCCGCTTTGACGTAGCCTACGATATTATCCATGGTACGGATGCAGACGTAACCGTTCTTGCAGTCATCGTTCAGGAAATGCACCGGTTCATTCATCAGGACCTGGGTGAGGCGCTTACTGGTGATGTCATCTGAAGCCATCACACTGGCTGCACTGACTTTTACCACCCGATAGGTATCGTCATAGATGAGTTGCGGTTCTTTTTCCACGAATAAAGCGATATCCGTATTTTTGAAAAATCCCGGAAGCACCCTCGGCAAAAGAAGAAATACGACCATCATGATGGTCAGAAAGATACCTGCGGCCAGCACAAGTCTCGGCCACCGGCTCTTCTGGCTATCCGATACGGATGAATCCGACTTATTGAGGGACCATACATCCACCAGATCTTCTGCTTTTCCGTACTGACCGGTCGGCTCCAGAATGCTTCCTGTGCCGCTGATTCCGTCATCCTTCGACTTTTTCCGGAAAACCTTGGTCAGTCTGACCTTAAATTGTCTCCACCAATGGGACTCCTGTCTCATTTCTTTTCTTCTTCCTTCTCTATACAGCAGAATGCCACCGCCATACCGGCATCATGGGAGATGGAGACGGAAATACTCCTTCCCTTCTGCTTACTATATACTTCTTTCGCTTTTCCGGTAAGGACTACTTCCGGAGCGCCGCTTTCCTTCTTTTTGATCTCCATATCCGTCAGGGCCACGCCCTTGGCGCCCAGTCCGGTGCCTAGTGCTTTTGACACAGCTTCTTTTGCGGCAAACCTGCCGGATAAAAATTCCACTTTCCGGGCAGGGGTTTTGATGGACCGGTAAAGCTCGATCTCGCCTTCCGAACAGACTCTTTGGAGAAAGGCCTCTTCATGCTTTTCAATCGCCTTTGCGATCCGCTCCTGGGAAACAATATCGACACCGGACGAGATCATGCCCGATCACCTTCCGTCTTTTCGTTGAAACGGAATTTGGAAAAATCCCGGTCCAGACGTTCAAAGATCCTTCCGCCGTAGCGCTCTTTCAGCGCATCCATGTCATAGTTGGTCGTAATGATCGTTGTTTTCCCGGAAAGCACACGCTCATCCAGAATATAGATCAGATCCGACTGGGAATTCGGCGTTTTGGGTTCCACGCCCAGATCGTCCAGCACCAGGATCTCCGCCTCGATCAGGTACTCCCGTCTGGTTTCGATCTCATTTTCTTTCTGGGACGGAGTATAGTAGGAACCGATCACTTTCCGATGTTCCTGCATAACTTCCGAAGCCTCCGCCTGACGGATCACTAAGGCCGAGTGGCCCTGCATCGCATATTCCCGGGCGATCGAGACAGCCAGGAAGGTCTTTCCTTTTCCGGAAGTACCAAAGAATACACAGTTCGGCACCCGGCACTTCTTCGCGATCTTTTCGAATTTCTCATAAAGGCTGTTCATCGCCGAATCTTCCGGGTAAAAAGATGCTTTTCCCTTTTCAAAAGAATAGTCCGGATATTTCTCAACCCCGGAACGGCGAAGCATCGCCGGAGCCAGAAGCTTTCTCGTGCATGTGCAGAATTCTTCTCTTTCTTTTCCATCCGGAGACTTCACCGTCACATATCCGGTGTCATCGCAAATGGGGCAGTTCGGCTGCACCTTCAGATCCTCCTCGGTCAGCTGACAGTCCACCAGGATCTTTCTTCTCTCCGCCTCCAGCTTCTCAAGCTTCTCCGGAAGAGAATCGTCCCTGACGCCGTCCAAAGACATCAGAAGTGCATCTTCGGTAGTCTGGGCGATCCGCTGCTCGATTTCTGCCAGCTTCGGATAGCGCCGGATCAGCGACTCATATTTGTCCTGCTGCAGGATCGCGCTGCGGATGCGGCGGTTTTCCATCACACGTTTCAGATCTTCGTAGATTCTATCCATCGCCTCTCCTTATTCCTCACCAAGAAGTCTGTCGAGATTCTCTATAGACTCCTGTTCCTTCTGATCCAGATGCGCCTGGGAATACTCGTTTTCCAGGAAAGGAATCTCCATCTGCCCTGCCATGGGTCCCTTTTTCCGCGCCTGGTACTCTTCTTTATTTTTCTTCTTGTTCTCCGCTTCAAACTGCTTGGCACGGGTCACCGAAGCCACGCCATTTTCTTTCCAGAGCTTCAGTCTGTCATCCACCTGGCTTATGGTGATCGTATTCATATACTGATGCAGAACTTCATAGGCATACCGGACCAGAGGCTCTTCCCACAGATCAACATTTGCCCATTTCGAGATGATCTCCAGATCCATGCCATCCAGTTTCTTCCTGAAAAGCTCTCCGCAGAAATTTGTCATGGCCGTCATGCGGTCTGCCGCCACCTTCTTATTCTCATAAAGGGAAGCTTCCTCTTCCGTATGGATGTTATGGGAAAACCATTCCTGTAAGATCTCATCCATCTGCGGGAAAGTCACCTGTTCTTTTCTTTTCTCCTTCCGGAGATAGGTGTAAAGGAAAGGCGGAACCTGCGGCTCCATCTTATAGACCAGCATCCACTTCTCGATATACTCGATGGCAACACCATCCAGTTTCTTACGAAGCTTCTTTCCCATGGCGTCCGTGCATTCCTTGATGCTTCTATCTTCTTCCTGGATCTTTTCCAGCTCTTCAGAAGTGTGGACACCCCTCTGGCACCACTTTTCACGCAGTTCTTCCGCCGGCTTTGTACTCTTGACCAGCAGCTTGTTTCTTTCCGAAAGGGCGCCGAAAAGCGCATAGATCACGTCGGGCTTCAGCTTAAAGACACTGGCACTCTCATCGATAAAACGGTGCCAGGAATAGTTCATATGCCCCATAAAGAAAGTATCGTCGATACTTCTGGATAAACTCTCCATCGACGGATCCACATGCTGGGGCGGAGTGATCAGGCCGGCATTTTCTTTCCATTCGATATACCGGTCCACTTCTTTTGCCTTGATGTCAGAAAGGGAGATCTTCTCTCCATCCCGCTCCATAAGTCCAGCTGAAGTAAGGTGGAATACCTGCTCTTTCACTTCCTCTTTCGTCCAGCCGATCTTTCTTGCAAGGCTGTCGATCGTTAATGAAGAGGAATTCGACCGATCCATCAGAAGCAGAAGGTAAAGCTGTATGGCGGCGCCACTCAGCGAAGACATATACTGGGTGATAAACAGATCCGGCACCAAAGTGTCTGATAGTAAAAGCTTATCTCGCTCTTGCGCTGACATAGCTGACCTCCAAAAAATAGTGTTTTTATTATAGCACCTTTTCTCTTTCGAAAGAACTCCTTGGAGATTGCGATAGCATCCCGCCCCGGCAAGCACTGAAATAGATCTTTGAAACTCATGTTCGTCGCTGGTCCTCGACGTTTCACGTCTGCGGAATCGCTCCTTCACATGGTTTCAAAGACTATTTTCTTCCTGCTTTCCACGGGTTCTTTCGAAAAAGAAAAGGAGCGGTTCCCGTATGGGAATCGCTCCTTTGAGTTAGCTTTTAACTTCGCTTCAGATTAAGCTTCGTTAGCCTTCTTTACATAAGAACCGTAACGCTCGATCGCATCCTGGTGTGTCTTTTCGAACATACCGTCAACGACGTCTTCCGGATACTTCTTGTAGAGGGAGTTGTAACGAACTTCGCTCTTGAGGAAGGCGATGAAGTCACCTGTCGGCTCCTTGGAGTCGAGAGTGAATGCATTCTTGCCCTCAGCTGTCAGAGTCGGGTTGAATCTGAACAGGTGCCAGTAACCGCACTCAACAGCCTGCTTCTCCTTGATCTGAGCAACCTTCAGGCCACCCTTGATACCGTGGTTGATACACGGAGCGTAGCAGATTACGATGGACGGACCATGGTAAGCTTCAGCCTCTGTGAAGGCCTTGATCAGCTGGTTCTTATCTGCGCCCATGGAAACCTGAGCAACATATACATAACCATAGCTCATAGCCATCATGCCGAGGTCCTTCTTCTTGATTGCCTTACCGCCAGCAGCGAACTGGGCAACAGCAGAATGAGGTGTGGACTTGGAAGCCTGTCCACCGGTGTTGGAGTAAACCTCAGTATCGAGTACGAGAACGTTAACATCCTCACCGGAAGCAAGAACGTGATCAAGTCCGCCGTAACCAATATCGTAAGCCCATCCGTCACCACCGATGATCCACTGGGATCTCTTCATGAAGAAGTCTTCATACTCGAGAGCCTTCTTAGCGGAATCGGAACCTTCAGCCTTCAGAGCGTCAGCCAGCTTCTCAGCATTCTCACGAGCCTGATCACCGGAGTTGAAACCGTCGATCCAAGCCTGAGCAGCTGCCTTCAGATCCTCAGAAGAGGTAGAAGCTACAGTCTCTTCAACGAGATCCTTAGCTCTGTTTCTGAGCTGCTTGTAACCAAGGAACATACCCAGACCATGCTCAGCGTTATCCTCGAAGAGGGAGTTACCCCAAGCCGGACCGAAACCTCTGTAGTTGGTTGTGTACGGCATAGACGGAGCGGAACCACCCCAGATAGAGGAGCATCCTGTAGCATTGGAGATCTGCATTCTGTCACCGAAGAGCTGGGTCAGGAGCTTAACGTAAGGTGTCTCACCACAGCCTGCGCAAGCACCGGAGAACTCGAGGAGCGGCTGCTCGAACTGAGAACCCTTGAT
The DNA here is from genome assembly GCA_902794115.1 of Oscillospiraceae bacterium. Taxonomy (GTDB): domain Bacteria; phylum Bacillota; class Clostridia; order Saccharofermentanales; family Saccharofermentanaceae; genus Scatonaster. The sequence goes on along the minus strand of CADBGD010000004.1, from coordinate 2,423 downwards.
GCTGGCCTTATTCATCGGGTTGTCCTTATGCGACAGAGCAACACAGTAATCCCAGTTCTCGGCTTCCTTGAGGTTGTCCTTGAGCGGAACCATGGTGATTGCCTTTTCCTTCGCGATACAGGACTCTACGCAGATACCGCAGGAGAGGCAGTCCATAGCGGAAACCTGAATGCGGAACTTGTACTGCTCGTAACCCTTCATGCCATCCTTGGTCTCGAACGGAGCCTTGGCAGCCTCTTCCTCAGTAAGGAGGAACGGACGGATAGCAGCGTGCGGACATACGATGGAGCACTGGTTACACTGGATACACTTAGAAGCATCCCAAACCGGAATATCAACAGCAGTACCGCGCTTCTCGTAAGCAGCTGTACCCTGCGGGAAAGTACCATCTTCCATACCCTTGAAGGTAGATACCGGAAGCTTGTTACCTTCCTGTCTGTTCATTACGTTAACGACCTTCTCGATGAACTCAGGAACAGCCTTCTTCTCGACCGGCTTGTCCTCAGCTGTCTTCCAGGAATCCGGAACGTCAACAGCAACTACTGCATCCACACCAGCGTCGATAGCAGCATAGTTCATTTGAACGATATCGTCACCCTTCTTACCGTAGGACTTCAGAGCAGCCTTCTTCATGTAGTCAACTGCCTGCTCTACCGGAAGGATACCGGAAAGCTTAAAGAATGCGGACTGGCAGATGGTGTTGATTCTTCCGCCGAGGCCGATCTCCTTAGCCTTAGCAACAGCGTCAAGAGTATAGAACTTGATGTTGTTGTTCGCGATATATCTCTTCATGGAACCCGGGAGTCTCTCCTCGAGCTCTTCTCTTGTCCACTGAGTATTGAGGAGGAACGTGCCGCCCGGCTTCAGGGAAGAGAGCATATCATACTCATAAACATAAGACTGGTTGTGGCAAGCTACGAAGTCAGCCTTGTTGATGAGGTATGTGGAACGGATCGGAGTTGTACCGAATCTCAGGTCAGAGATCGTGATACCACCGGACTTCTTAGAGTCGTAAGAGAAGTAAGCCTGAGCATACATGTCTGTGTGGTCACCGATGATCTTGATGGAGTTCTTGTTCGCACCAACAGTACCGTCAGCGCCGAGACCCCAGAATCTAGCCTGAACTGTGCCCTCGCCGGCAACTTCGATAGACTCGGAGCAATCCAGAGAGAGGAAGGTAACGTCATCATCGATACCGATGGTGAATCTTTCCTTCGGCTGATCCTTCTTGAGTTCCTTATAAACAGCCAGGATGGTCTCCGGAGTTGTATCCTTAGAACCCATACCGTAACGGCCGCCGATGAGCTTCGGAGCGTTCTTGCCAACGTAAGCAGCAGCTACGTCGAGGAACAGCGGCTCTGCGTAAGAACCCGGCTCCTTTGTTCTGTCGAGAACTGCGATCGCCTTTGTTGTGGACGGGATAGCCTCGAGGAGCTTCTCAGCAGAGAACGGACGATAGAGGTGAACCTTAACAAGACCAACCTTCTCACCGTGAGCGTTGAGGAAATCGATAACTTCTTCAGCTGTCTCACAGACAGAACCCATAGCGATGATTACGCGGTCAGCGTCCTCAGCACCATAGTAGTTGAAGAGCTTGTAGTTAGTGCCACGGATCTCATTGATCTTATCCATGTAAGCCTGAACCTGATCCGGAACTGCCAGATAGAACGGGTTGGAAGCCTCTCTGCCCTGGAAGTAGATATCCGGGTTCTGAGCGGTACCACGAAGTGTCGGGTGGTTAGGAGAAAGGGATCTCTTACGGAATTCCTTGATGGCATCGTAGTCAACCAGGGTGCCCAGTGTATCGTAATCGATAACCTCGATCTTCTGGATTTCGTGAGATGTGCGGAAACCATCGAAGAAGTGGATGAACGGAACTCTGGTCTTGATGGTAGCCAGGTGAGCTACAGCAGCCAGGTCAGCTACTTCCTGAACGGAGTTGGAGCAGAGCATCGCGAAACCGGTCTGACGGCAGGCATAAACGTCTGCGTGGTCACCGAAAATGTTCAGCGCATGAGCTGCCAGAGCACGAGCGGAAACGTGGAATACGCAAGGGAGAAGTTCACCTGCGATCTTGTACATGTTCGGGATCATCAGGAGAAGACCCTGGGATGCGGTATAGGTTGTTGTCAGAGCACCTGTTGCCAGAGAGCCGTGAACAGCACCGGAAGCACCTCCCTCAGACTCCATCTCGACGATGTTTACCGTCTGTCCGAAGATATTCTTTCTGCCCTGCTGTGCCCATTGGTCAGTGTGATCAGCCATAGGCGAGGACGGTGTGATCGGGTAAATTGCAGCGTTCTCAGTAAATGCATACGAGGTATACGCAGCAGCTTCGTTACCGTCCATGGTCTTTTTTGTAAGTTGTAATGCCATACACTTTCTCCTTTATATAAAGATTTAACTATAGTTTGTGGCTCGGG
>CADBGD010000003.1 GCA_902794115.1 Oscillospiraceae bacterium | reverse complement strand
TCTGCGCTGTCATAAGCGGTGTGTCCGGAGTTTTTCTGCCGAGCCTTCTTTGGTTTCTGCTGTTTAATTTTCTGAAACTGATCTGGATGATGCGCATCGAGCATGTCCGGTACTCCTATAAAGAAATCTTCACCCATCTTCTTCCCGGAAAGAAAGCCGGATAGAGAAGATCTTCGCACGTGGTATAATGGAAAAAAGGGCAGGAGGGTATCATATGGATAAGACCGGTCTTCCGACAACGATTCAGGAGTATGTTGCAGGTCAGGAAAAATACCTGGACACGATCCGTGGCTGTCTCATAGGCGGTGCGGCAGGTGATGCCCTGGGCTATCCGGTCGAGTTCCTTGATTATGATGCCATTATCAAAAAGTATGGTCCGGAGGGGATCCGTTCTTATCATCTGGATCCGTCTACGGGAAAAGCACTTGTTTCCGATGATACGCAGATGAGCCTGTTTACGGCGAACGGACTTTTGGTGGGCCAGACACGGGGGATCCTTCGTGGCATTTCCGCGCAGCCCCGTTATTATGTGTATCTGGCTTATCTGGACTGGCTGGAGACCCAGCGTGGGATCGAGCACGGCGAGCGGATCACATGGATTTCCAAACTTCAGGAATTATGGAACTGCCGGGCACCCGGCGCGACTTGCCTGGATGCACTTTCCTCGGGCGAGCAGGGATCGACAGAACACCGGATCAATCACAGTAAAGGCTGCGGCGGTGTCATGCGCGTGGCGCCGGTAGGCCTGTTTATGCGCTTTCAGGAAGATAAGACTGTGGATATGGAAGGGGCGGAGATCGCTGCCCTGACGCATTCCCACTCGTTAGGCTTTATGCCGGCCGCATTTCTGACCCATGTCTTAAAGAGAATCGTTGAACATGAGGGCAGAGCCAACCTTTCTGAGGTGATTGCCGTTGCGGAAGAAATGATCCGTGAACTGTTCCCGGAAAGAAAACACCTGGGGGCTTTCTGTGATCTGATCGAGAAGGCGGTCCTTCTTTCGAAGAACCAGGCAAAAGATGAAGAGAATATTCCGATGATCGGTTCCGGATGGTGCGGTGATGAAGCACTGGCGATTGCCCTGTACTGCGCGCTTCGCCATGAGAATGATTTTTCCGGCGCGATCATTGCGGCAGTCAATCACAGCGGAGACAGTGATTCGACCGGTGCGCTCACCGGTAATATCATGGGAGCGCTGATGGGCTATGAGGCGATCGATGATATGTGGAAAAAAGATCTCGAACTTCGGGATACGATCCTGGAGATCGCCGAGGACCTGTGCTATGGCTGCCTGATGAAAGAAAATGATGATTTCCGGGACGAGTCCTGGCTTTCGAAATACGCATAATGAGGTATATGGATGGAAAAGGACCAGACAAATTCTTTTATTCCGATGGAGATGGGAAATAGTAAAAAGCCTTCTGCCGGGCCGGAGACAAACGAACCGGCTATCGAGAAAGCGGAGGAGCAGGTGCATTTCGAGCCGGAAAAAGAAGAATTGACTTCCCGGGAGCCGGATCTGAAAGAAGAGGTTTCGCAGGAGCCGGAAAGTGAGCCGGCGGAAGAACTGAAAGAAGAACCGAAAGATGAGCCGGTGGAAGAGTCTGAGACCGAACCCGCAGAGGAAGCGGTGGAAGAACAGAAAGACGAGCCCGGACAAGAACCCAAGGAAGAACCTGTGGAAGAGTTGACGGAGGAACCCAAAGAGGAACCGGCGCCGGTGAATTATCCGGCCGAGAGAATGATCCTTTCTCCTGCTACCGTGGCTTCGAAGAGCGATGTGGATCTTCCGGAAGTGAAGGTATCGAACCGTCCGAATATCATCAAAAATATTGTTGTTATTGTGGTTGCGCTACTTCTGGTGGGCGGTATTGCCGGAGCAGTCGGGTATTTTCTTGGAAAAGGCGGTGATTCCGAATCGACGAAAAAAACCAAGAAAAAGACTGAAACCAACAGCAGCTATTCTTCTCCCTGGGGAAATGCACTGGAATCTTTTATGAATGATGAGCCGTCCGGTTCCACTTCCGTGCGGCCGGGTTTAAATGTCGATATATTAGGGCTCAAAAAGCTCTGCCAGAGCCATGATCTTGTGATCAGTGCCGGCAATACGCCTTCCGGTTTTACGGCTTTGGGCGGTGAAATGAAACTGGTCATTACGCTGGAAGAACTGGAGATGGATTTTTCCGAACTCATCGATACTATGGTGTACGCAAGTGCTCCGCTGGATAAGTCACGGGTGACACAAACAGATGACCGGTTCGTTTATGAAGGTTACCTTGACAGCGAAAACCCTAGTTACGGATATGTGTACATAAAAGTGGTCAAGCTGGAAGGGTACTACATCATGATCCAGGGCCTGGGCGACAGTAAGACGGATCCGGTAGTGGTCGATGCCAGAAATATTTCTGACGAGATCTTGGCGTACCTGGGTGTCAAATAAATTATACCATTGCGGTACTTGCATTTCCCGAATCCTTGTTCTAAACTATATCCATCAAAGACGTGGAAGAGGACATGTTTCCCGTGTTCCTGATCTATCCAGAGATGAGACGCCTGAGGCTGAGAGCGTTTCTAAAAGATCAATTCGGGAAGTACCACCTCAGAGTCGCATTCCGGAACGGGACAGAGATTTGTTTCAGTATGGAATGACGTCATTCTACCGGCGTTACAGGGGGAATCGAGTGGTCGGAAAGAATTTCCGGCAATTAGGGTGGAACCGTGCAGTCATGCATCCCTATGTGGGATGTGTGACTTTTTTGCATCCCGGAAAAAACGGCATAACGAAACCAGAAACAGGAGGAACGCGAAAATGGTTGATTTTGCTAACAAAGATGAAAGAAACAAGTACCGTCACAGCACATCGCACATTATGGCGCAGGCTATCAAGAGATTGTGGCCGGAGACCAAGCTGGCGATCGGTCCGTCGATCGAAGACGGTTTCTACTACGACTTTGATCGGGATGAGGCTTTTACCACCGAGGATCTGAAAAAAATCGAAGAAGAGATGAAAAAGATCGTCAAGGAAAACCTTCCGATCGAGCGCTTTGAGCTGCCGCGTGCGGAAGCCAGAAAACTGATGGAAGAAAAGGGTGAACCCTATAAGGTCGAACTGATCGATGATCTTCCGGAAGATGCGGTCATTTCCTTCTATAAGCAGGGTGAGTTTACTGATCTTTGCGCCGGTCCGCATATGGAAAGAACCGGAGAGATCAAGGCCTTTAAGCTTCTTTCCTGCGCAGGCGCCTACTGGAGAGGCTCTGAAAAGAATAAGATGCTGCAACGTATTTATGGTACTTCCTTCCCGGATAAGGAACAGCTGAAGGCTTTTGTAACCGCAAGAGAAGAGGCTCTGAAGCGCGATCACAACAAGCTTGGCAGAGAACTGGAATACTTCACGACCGTTGATTATATCGGTCAGGGTCTTCCGATCCTTCTTCCGAAGGGCGCCCGTGTTATCCAGCTTATGCAGCGCTGGGTAGAAGACGTAGAGCAGAAGCACGGCTGTCTCTTAACAAAGACACCGTATTTTGCAAAGAGAGACCTGTATAAGATCTCCGGTCACTGGGATCACTACCGGGATGGTATGTTCATCATGGGTGATGCTGACGATGAGTCCAAAGAGTGCTTTGCGCTCCGTCCGATGACCTGCCCGTTCCAGTATCAGGTATTCCTGAATCGTCAGAGAAGCTATCGTGACCTGCCGATGCGTCTTACTGAGACATCCACTCTGTTCCGTAATGAGGATAGTGGTGAGATGCATGGTCTGATCCGTGTCCGTCAGTTTACGATCTCCGAGGGCCATTACATCCTGCGTCCGGACCAGCTGGAACAGGAGTTTGCCAACTGCCTGGATCTGGCTAAGTACTTCCTGGGTACGGTAGGTCTTCTGGAAGACTGTACTTTCCGTTTCTCCCAGTGGGATCCGGAGAACCCGAAAAACAAGTATGAGGGAACAAAGGAACAGTGGGAAGAGGCGCAGGCTGTCATGAAGAAGATCCTGGATGACCTGGGTCTGGAGTACTCCATCGGTATCGATGAGGCGGCGTTCTATGGACCGAAGCTGGATATCCAGTACAAGAATGTATTCGGTAAGGAAGATACTCTGGTTACCATCCAGATCGACATGCTTCTGGCACAGAAGTTCGGTATGGAATATATTGACAAAGACGGCCAGAAGAAGAATCCGTACATCATTCACAGAACCAGCCTTGGATGCTTCGAGAGAACACTGGCTTATCTGATTGAAAAGTATGCCGGCTGCCTGCCTTTGTGGATGGCTCCGGAGCAGGTACGTATCCTGCCGATCGCCGATTCTCATATGGATCGTGCTTTCGAGATCCGCGACGCTCTCCGCGCGAAAGGAATCCGCGCCGAGGTCGACGACCGTTCCGAGAAACTGGGTAAAAAGATCCGTGAGGCGAACCTGGATAAGATTATTTACATGGTCACCGTCGGTGATAAGGAAGTGGAAGAGGGCACAGTATCTGTCCGCTCCCGTTTTGAAAATGATCTGGGATCCATGTCTGTTGAAGATCTGGCCGCTAAGATGCTGGAAGAGATCGAAAGCAAGAAGGCCGTAAAGGTATAAGTGCATTTCGAGAAGTGAATGAAAAGCCTCTTTGAGGAAATTGATTCAAATGAAAAGGAGTTGCCGGAAGGCAACTCCTTTTTGCGTGGGGGGAATTCGACATCAGCTATTTGTTGATTTATAATAAAAGAAATTTTAGGAGGTGTATGTATGAAACGATTAGTATCGAGTGTTCTCACTCTTGCAATGATCATCTCCCTTGCGGGCTGCTCAAAAAAGAGTGAAGAAACAACTAAGAAAACAAAAGATAAAAACAAGTCTGAAACTGAATCCGAGGAAACAGTACCTCCGGAATCAGATGAAGATGAAACGGAAGAGACGGATGAAACGGATGATTCTACGATTTCTGAGTCGGATGAATCCACCAAGGCGTCCCAATCCGGTTCCGCCGGCCCTTCAGCGTATACTATCTCTCCGGACTTTTCCATCCGCTCGGATTTGAAAACACTGGATTATACCATTACGGAAAACACGCGCGCTTACGGATTTGTTGCCTCACCTGCGGATGGCATAGTCAATAAAATTATTAAGGATGTCGATCTGCTTACGGTCGATGACCAGGATACATACTCGCAGCTTTGGAATTCGCTTGATGGAATCTATTATTCCATGAATAACGATTTTGACAGTATGTATGATCAGTTACTTCCGAGCTATGTAGATGGCTCTGCGAGCGATTCTTTTACAGTGAAGAGCAATACATATGTTGCTCGCGCAGATAGTGAAGTCTTCTCTTTTGTTACTTGTCAGGAGGTATATGATAAGGCAAATAATTCCAGCTCAACTGTCTATCGAACATATAACTATCGTTCCGGTGACTCAATGGAGTACAATCTGAACGACATTGTTTCCGACAGAGCCGGGTTTGCCAATTTCTTTGCAGAATACTTTCATGATGCACTGAAGTTCAAAGCGCAGGATGCGCGGGAAGTGGAGTATCTGGCAGGCCTGATCAGTGATCCGGACGAAAATGTTCCGTTCCTTCTTACCTACGACGGTATCATCTTTGTTTATACTGAGGACTATGCATTTAATATGTACAAGATTCCGGCTGTGTATGCCGGAGATTACTTTGATATGAGTCTTTTCGGAGCGACACCGGAAAACTATGTCCTTGTATCTGATGCTTATGATCACATCATCTGGGATGTCGATGACGATGGTGACCTTGATGATATTTGTGCCGTGACTGAAAAAGACGAATATGACAGTCTGATCAGTTTAGGTATCTCCGTAAATGGCAGGGTAGAACAGCTTCCGAAAAGCGAATTGCAATATTCGTATATGGGACTTTATAAATTCTATTTTGTGAAGACCGATGATGGTGTTTACATTTATGCTGAATTGTATCCGGAATCCTCGGAGGCTGTGGTAGCAGTGTTCAAGTTTGACGGATCGACATTTACGTTTCAGTCCTCTTTCATAGGAAATCTGCCGAACGTACATAATGGCGGATTCTTCTACGACCCGGCGAATTTTACGGTTACGAACTATTCCGACATTATGGGTTCCGGTTATGTAATCGACAGAGTCTCTGCCATGGGAAATGACGGCATGCCGAAAAAGACGGTCAATATGGGAGAAAGAAACCAGATTGCGGCTACCAGAAAGGAAATTACCGTAAACAAGTTTGATAGTAACGGAGCGGCGGACGGAACAGCCACACTTCCGGAAAATGCCGTATTCAATGTAATCGGCATTGATCTTGACAGCAGAACACTGCTTTGTGAGTATCTCGATGCTGACGAAACCAAAAACTTCTTCTTTGAACTCCAGGCAGATCCTGCACAAAGTGACAGTGATTGGAGCATCAAGTATAACGGCATTGAGCAGGATGAACTCTTTATGGGCTTTTACTACGCCGGCTAAGTTCTATGGATCCTCGGATTCCCTGATCGGCATCCACTACACAGTATAATTGATAAGGGACTGTCTGAGCGATCAGACAGTCCCTTTTTGTATACGCTGTATTCAGTTGTATTTCACAGAGAAATTACAGTTTCCAAACACCCAGCTCGTCCAGAAGCTCGTAGTACTCAATAGCGACATCGGCCTGCGGGAACTGATCGATGGCAACAAAGACCATGATAGTATCATCACGGTAGATGAACATATCGATGCTGTGTCCATTGTACGCACTGTTATTCTGACTATAGATGTGGTGCGTGTTTCCGTCCCATTCATCGGATACTGTCTCGCCCTTATCCATATGCATGTTGGTGTAAACAACCTGATTGATCAGCTGCTCGGCATATTTATCGCATGTGGCGGCATCTTTGAATTCACAGTAGATCAAGGCCATATCGTCTGCCGGAAGGCTGAGAAGATAGGTATCGTATTCATTTCCCTGAGACAATTCATAGGTAAAACCGTGATTGCCACAGGTGTCGAGGAAGTCCTGACCAACTTTGATATGACGGTCGGTGATTCCAGGAGAAGGAAGTGTCTGCATACCTGTCGGAGACTGGATGCCGGTTGTCGAAGAATCTTCGCTTGTGGCTTCCGTGGTGGTCGTTGTTGTGGTGTCCTGTGTTGTGGTAGGAGCAGCAGTTGTTGCTTCTGTTGTTGACTCTGTTGTTGTCGGATCAGGTTCAACCGGAGCACCACCGGAGATGTTCTCGCAGATCGTGTCGAATTCATCCATCAGAAGATCATAAACGGGTGTATCATCTTCAATTTTCCACTCATCATCATAGACCATATCCAGTTCGATTTCTTCTTCTTTGGTCTTGGCCTTTTTAGCGTTAATGGCATCGATATATTCCTCAGCGTCATCGCTGTCGTCCAGATCTTTGACGATCGTCTTCAGATCAACATAGGTTACGGAAACAGTAGCAGAACCGGTACCTTTCTTTTCTTTGCCGTCAGCCTCGGTGACTTCAATCTCAACTTTTTCCAGATAGGCGGAAAGAACATCGAATTCATCGGACTTGAGATCCAGGTCGCCAAATGCGGAATCCTCGACAGATTTCTTTACCTTTTTAAAACTCATGTCGGAAAGGTTCTTGAAGTAGTCCTCCACGACTTCCACGATGTCTTCGTTCAGATCGGAATCTGATTTCTTCTTGCTGTCCTTTTTCGAACAGGCAGTGGAGAGCAGAAGAGAGGCTGACAGAACAAAAGCGGCAGCGCCAGTAAATCTTTTTTTCATAAAACAATCTCCTCATTTCATCTTAAGTTAATTGAAACATCTTGATGATATACTGCCATCATTATAAAATAAACTGGAAAATACGCAAATTAGGAAAGTTTCGTTCTGATTTGGGAAATTTTTAGTTGACATGTCCTTTTTTTAGAAGTATCATTTAGAAGTTCGCAACGGGGTGTGGCTCAGGTGGTAGAGTGCTTGCTTCGGGAGCAAGAGGCCGCGAGTTCGAGTCTCGCCACTCCGACCAGAACAAAGAGCATCTGTGATTGTTTTCACAGATGCTTTTTCTTTTCAGCCGTATTCTTGTATAATGAGAAAAGCAACGAAGAAGAGGAAGAATAATGCAAACGATAATTGACTGGGTCATGTCCCCGAAACCATATGTATGTCTGGCTATACTGATCGTTACACTGGTGATCTGGGTCGCGTTGCGGCGTTTTGTCAGGAAAATCATCGGCCAAAGCGGAAAGAAGGATACATTCGCCTCTTTGATGCTGAATATAGTGAGATATATGCTGATCGTGATCTGTATTCTTCTGATCCTTCAGGTGAACGGCATCAATGTCAGCTCGGCTGTGGCAGGACTGGGAATCGTCGGTGCTATCGTTGGTCTTGCTCTTCAGGATGCGTTGAAAGACATCATTATGGGTGTCAATATATTGAGCGAAAGTTTTTTCCGTGTCGGCGATATTGTTGAGATCCAGGGTTATTCCGGCCGCGTGACACATATGACATTAAAGTCCACAAGGCTCACTAACCGCGAAGAGGGATACGAAGTCCGGATCTGTAACCGCAATATCGATCGGGTTAAGGTTCTTGGCGAAACATCGGTTATAGATATTCCGCTTTCATACGAAGAAGATCCGCAGAAGATCAAAGATGTATTTGATGAGATCATTTCCGTGGTTTCGGGATGGAAAGAATGCAAGAAAGCCGAATTTCTCGGCCTTCAGGCCTATGAAAGTTCCGCGATCCTCTACCGGATCCGCCTTCAGAGTGCGCCTTCTGACCGCGTGACATTGCGCCGCCGGGTCTATCAGGAAGTGGATAAGACGCTGAGAAAGAACAATATGACTATTCCTTATATGCAGGTGGATGTACACCACATCGGCAAAGAATAACAAACGTCCGCATAATTCACAGTTTCGTTCACATCTGTTCACAAAATATTTACATTTCCTCTCGATTGTGCTATTATCAAAACAATTTAAGCGTGGGAGGTTCTGTATGAAGAAATCATATAAAGTATATTCTGTTTTACTTCTCACGCTTGTTGTTGTCATGGTCGTCGGCGGATTGATCCAGGATTACCGTTCGAAGAAAGCCAAGCTTAGAAAGACGGCTATCCGCACAATGGTGAGTGTAGGTGCCACCGAGGTCGATGAAGATTATATTCCGGTCCTTTCCGATAAGGATGTGTTGGGAAGTTCTCAGGAAGTGGATCTTTCTGCTCTTGATTCAATTAATCTATCTTCGATCTCAAGTACAGATTCAAAAGAAGATGCATCTCTACTTTTTGAAAAAGTTGCGGGAAAGATCCTGCGGGATGCAAAGTTTAAGATCATTAGTACCAAGGTCAGTGGCCGTGACGCGGAAGTCAAGATCCATATTTATTATCTTGATCATGAAGGCGAACTTGAGCTGGAATATTTCTATTATGACGGCGAATGGATGCTTTCCAATACTGTTGAGGCGGTAAAGCACCTGACTGTAGACGGCCGTGATTATGATGAAGCGGAAGTATCTGCTTTTGAACAGGTCGCAAAAGAGTTCTGATTCATTCTTGACGAATAAAAAAGTGTATAGAAATCTGATACAAAGAAAGGAAGGGAAAAGCAGGAAAGAAATCGAATAAGAAAAAGGAAAAAGGGAGAAGGAAAAAAGGAGAAGGGAAAAATGAAAAAGAGTTACATTATTGCATCCATCGCGATAGCGGTGGTTTTTATTGGCATACTTGGCTTTTATCTGTTTGATAAGCACGGACCGGGAAGTGATAAGGCGATGCTGAAGGGACGAATCGAATATATGCTTGAATCCTGTGGCTGCATCAATAAAGGAAAAGATACCTGGTCTAACTATAAGGGAAATCCAAACCATATTGCGATCAGTAATCCACAGCTAATGGCGGAGCGGCTTCATGACGAGAAATTTGATTCGGATGAGGCGGCCTTAGCCTCCCTTATGCTTGGTTCATATTATAAGATCACAGATACAAATCATGATGACAATGTATATGTCATTACTGTGGAGATCATTCGAAAGGACGGCTCCACAGGAAATGTCCTCTTTGTGTTTCAAAAGCAGGGCGGTTCGTGGGTCATGGAAAATGATTGTCTGGAAAGAGCAGTATATATTGCGAACGGACAACCCGGTGATGTCACATCTATCGGCGGGATACTCGATCTGGTTACGTCACTATAACGGCGATATTTCTAAAAGTTACAGTATTTTGAACCGGCCGGTTTGGCCGGTTCGTTTTTTCCTTGAATAAATATAAAAATATTGATGTGGAAAAATGTTAAGAAAAACTTCGAAAGCGATTTCGGAAAAATCATTGAAGTTCGAAGTTCTTTCCGCTAATATGGAATAAGTAGTAAATTTGTGGACAGAAAGTCCACAGAAAATGGAGGATTGTAACATGAAGAAGCAAAAGATGGGTGCGCTGGTTCTGGCGCTTACCATGCTCTCTTCCGTTGCTATGACCGGATGCAAGAAGTCAGATGAATCCACATCTGTCTCTCTTGAAGGGTATCATCCGCCGGTAGCAACGACCACCGAACCTGAAGGTGGTTTTGAGCAGGTAGAAGTCAGCAAACCGGAAGTACCAGACGGGGTTCCGTGTGTGTTGGAGGACATGGGTGGCGACGAGGTCAAGTATGAACCGCGTGGTGAAGACGTCCAGCTTTCTGTAGAAGATGCCAACAAGGCCAACGGCAAGGTGCTGCATTGCACAAACCGTATGGATAACTGGAATGGTATCAATTTCCCGTGTAGTGAATTGGCCGGTAATACCGTACGTATTCAGACTGCGGTAAAGAGCGGTGGCGGAGACGTTATCGTATCTCTGCAGTTTGACGTGCTTGGCAGCCCGACATATTCGAATCTGTTCCACATCACCGACTGTAAGGACGGTTTTGTAGAAGGAATCGGAACCACACCGATCCCGGAGACAGCAACAAACGTATACATTTATATCGAGAGTGGCGATACCACTGATATCTTTGTCGATTATATGTATATCACTGTTGAAGGCGATTACTTTGATCCGAGCAACGTTGGCGAAGTTGAGCTGGTAGACACTTCTTCCTATGAGTCCCTGAAGGATCTCTATAAGGATGATTTCCTTTTCGGATGCTGCGTTCCTGAGTCTCTGATCACCAATGAGCATGACGAACCCAGACAGCTCCTTATCAAGGAATTCAACTCTATCACTTGTGAAAACGAGATGAAGCCGGAGAACATCATGGATGCGAAGACAACTCTGGCAGATCCGGCCAAGTACGATGAGTGCCCGGCTCTGGATTTCACCCGTTGCACAGGTATTCTGGACTTTGCAAAAGAGAATGGCTTTAAGATGCGTGGTCATACACTGGTATGGCACTCCCAGACTCCGGACTGGTTCTTCTATGAGGGTTATGACACCAATGGAAAACTGGCTTCCCGTGAGCTGATGCTGAAGCGTATGGAAAACTACATCAAGTCTGTATTTGAGTGGGTAGACGCCAATTATCCGGGCCTGTTCTATGCATTTGACGTAGCTAACGAGTGTGTAGACGACAACTACCAGCTCCGTGAGAGCAACTGGACCAAGACCATTGGTGAGGATTTCCTGCAGTACGCTTTCGAATATGCAAGAAAGTATGCTCCGGAAGGAATTAAGCTTTTCTACAACGATTACAACGAGTATGTAACCAAGAAGCAGGATAAGATCATCGAAGTGCTCAAGCCGATCGCTGAAGCCGGCAACCTCGATGGTATGGGTCTGCAGTCCCACATCACCATTTCTGATGCTCCGGTTGATAAGTATGCCGACATGATCAGAAAGTACGTGGATGAGCTGGGTGTAACAATTGAGATCACTGAGCTTGACGTAAATGCTCCGCCGGTTAATGCGGATTATGAGCAGGGCGTATACTTCCAGAAACTGTTCGAGACTGTTCTGGCTCTCAAGGCTGAAGGTATCGACATTGATAGCGTTACCATCTGGGGTCTGACTGATGCCGGTTCCTGGAGACGTGAGCAGACTCCGGTAGTCTTCCGTGGTGACCTTTCTGCGAAGCCTGCATTCCAGGGTATCGTAAATGCGAAGAAGGGCGGCGAAATCGAAAAGCCGGCTGACTACGTAGAACCGCCGAAGGAAGGCGATCCGATCAAGGAGAACTATGATGACGGTAAGTTCAGCGGCGCTTCCCGTGCCGGTGTAACGATCTCTGTTGTAGACGGTGAACATGATTCTAAGTGCCTGGCAGTTACCGGTGCTTCTGAAACATGGGATGGATACACGATCGATGTTTCCCGCTTCATCGGCAAGAAGATCAAGTATTCCTTTGCTGTTAAGTCCACGGCTGATGTACTGGCATTTACTGCTGATATCAGTGATCTGTGGCCGCGTATCGAAGAAGTAGATACCAGCAGCCATGACTGGGTCATTGTTGAAGGTGAACTGGATATGACCGGAGCCAAGTGGACAACCAAGACCGGTGAGTATGAGGTTCCTGAACTGACTACTCTGAGACTTTACTGGGAGACCGCAGATGTCACAGATGATTTCTATCTGGATGATGTTGTGATCGAACTGGTTGCGTAATTCTCTAGTCGAATACGAGTCAACGAAAGAAGCTGTGTTTTCGGACACAGCTTCTTTTTTTGCCACAGAGCCGTTATGGTATACTGAATCCGTGGCTTTTTATGCAGCTGATAATATCGGAGGAACAGGAAAGACTATGAGTATTTGTGCAATTGTGGCAGTAGATGAAAACTGGGCGATCGGACATCTGGGACAGCTTCTGGTGCGGATCCCGGAGGATCTGAAGCTGAACTTTAAGGTGAAGACATTGGGTCACCCGGTGATCTACGGAAGAAAGACGATGGAGACTTTTCCCGGATCCCATCTTCTTCCTGGAAGAGAAAACATTATCCTGACACGAAATCCGGAACTTTCCATTGAGGGAGCGACGATCATGCACTCGGTTGAAGAAGTGCTGGCTTATACGGAAAAAGCACCGGAAGAGACTTTCTTTGTGATCGGTGGAGAGGAGATCTATACGCAGTTCCTGCCCTATTATGATACCTGCTACATCACGAAGATTCACAGAAGCTTTGAAGCGGATGCCTATTTTCCGAATCTGGATAAGCTTTCTGACTGGACCTGGACGAAAAGAGAAGAGACGATCCATTCCGTGACTGGCGTAAGCTTTGATATCTGGACGTATACACGTATTTAACCTGGTTTTTCGGATAGTGAATATGCACAATTGGGCGATGTGCAACATGCACAAACAAAACGTTATTCGTCTGTGCAACATCGACAATACATTCATTGACGCGCAAAAACAGGAACGATATAATGAACTCGCAAGGTAAGGGAATGCCTTGCGAGGGAAAAAGAAAAAAGGAAAAAAGTGATTCAAAGGAGGTAGACACCATGAAAGCTTTTAACATGAGTAACGTAGACGTTCACCAGTTCATGCAGGCTCTGGATTCTTGCACAGGCGATGTCATGCTGATCACCGATGAAGGCGATAAGTTCAATCTCAAGAGCAAGCTCAGCCAGATCACTGGTCTGATGAAGCTGATCGAGGGTGGTAAGCTCGTAAGTGCAAAGATCTACTGCTCCAACATGGAAGATGAAGCACTGCTGTTCAGAATGAATCTTTTCGGAACAGTAGAGGATGTTGAGAACATCGGCTGATCCTTCCGCCCAAAAAGCAAAGAAACAAGCGCTTTGCTTTTTCAAATGATGATTACGGCTCCTGCCTTTTGGCAGGAGCTTTTTTCTTTACACTTTCTTAGTACATTCTCATGGATGAAAGGCTATAATCTTATCCGTGGGGGTATGCTACGTCATGATAAAAGAGTTTAAAGTAAATTTATACCGTCTTTTCCGGTCCCGGTCTTTTCTGGTGATCATGATCATTCTGCTTGTTTATTCGATCATTGCTGCGGCGGAGATCATGTTCTGTGTAGACGATCCGATCGGCTTCATTGACGGTTTCTATTCCGGCCTGGAAATTGGTGCGTCAGAAGTGGCGGCACAGTCGGTGGAAGGGATACCTGATGACGGAGAGGCGATCACTATTGACGAGATGCAGGAGGGTGAACCGGTCGAGGACGAAGTGGAACCGGATGAGATCTTCTCGGTCCTTTTCTCCCAGTCGTATGAATCTCTTAAGAGCTCCAATACCTATGACGGTGTACTTCGAATGACACTTCCCTCCGGTACGCTGTATTTTCTGTATGCGCTTTTAGTGGCCCTGTTTGTCGGCTCAGAATTCAAAAGCCGCTTTCATGTCAACCGGTATTCTTTAAACGCGGATCCTCTGTTTATTGTTATCGGTGAAATCCTTACTTTGTTTTTTGTTGTGATCGGTCTGGAAGTAGTCTGTTACTGCGCTTCACTTGGATTTACCAGACTTTTCTGTTCCTCTTTTCACACCGGTGATCTGAGGGTGATGCTGAAGCATTTTGCTTTGACCACATTGATTTCTTTCGTCTATGTTTCGCTGGCCTTCATGATCGCCTATCTCCGTAGGGGTGTTGCCCTGGCCATTACGCTTACCGCACTGTTTTCCACCGGGATCTTTGATGTTATCTTTATGGTCTTTTCTATCTGGTTCCGGCCCTTCCGGTATTTTGCCGTGACTACGGCTCAGTCGGATTTTCTTTTTTCGTCTGACTACTCTATGGTGTCACTTGTCACATTTATTTGTGTTTTGGTCATGTATATCGTAGTTTTCCTGGGTACAACCTTGCTTGTTGCGTCAAAACGTGATCCGTACTAAGCACCTCTTTTGTGGTATAATATTTACCCTACGAGAATGCTTTTGAACCAGGAGATTTTATGGTCAATTATCTGTATAACGCCAGGGATATTGCTGCCTACTTTAAGTGGGCCGGAGTTTCTTCGCATCAGGAGGAAGAGTATCTTCGATACATATTCCAGATCGGCGGAGATATTCTTGCCAAGCCGCTGACGTATAAATACGAGGATCTGGCGCATGCAGTCTATCGTGAACTGTATTATCTTTGGTCGGAAGGTTTTGAAAACGAATATTCGGACATTGCTACTATTGCACCGAAAGGCGCGGTATCTCTGATCTGCGATCAGGAATTCATCACGTTGGAATCGTATATGAAACTTCTGGCGCTGCACCTGATCTTTTCCCGGAATCTTCCTTATGTACACGTGAATTTCAGCGGACTGATGCTGCAGCTGGGTCTGAAGGGAGAATTTACCGACTTTGAAAAGAACGTGGTCATGGCTTGTGAGATCCTGCATATGACGACCAGAGATGTTTTCGGCCAGCCGTTTGATCTGCATTTAGGTATTCCGGAGGAGCTTTTGTGTCTTTGTCTGGAACCGGAATTCCGAAAGAGCCTGGCGGCGCATGACGACTTCAGAAAGCGCTTTATTAAGCAGGCCGCGACCCGTCTTCAGGAACTAAAGAAGACATCCGCGGAGATCCAGCAGAAAGAAGAAAAGAAGAAGCAGCGTCAGCTGAAGAGAAAGCAGGCAAGGGAAGCCGCCCGTGCGGAAAAAGTAGAAAAGAAGGCGGAAAAAGCCGTCGCAAAAGGAAAGAAAAAGACGAACGCGGAAGATACAGCGAAAACTTCCGAAGGAAAAGGGAAAAAGAAAGCGTAAGTAAGAGAAGGAAACGTTCATGGAATCGATACTGAACATGGGCCTGGATATCGGCTCGACCACCATTAAGATCGTACTGACCGAAGGAGAAAAGGTCGTTTATTCTGCATATAGAAGACACCATTCCGATATTGCCGGTGAGCTTCTTGGTGCTTTTGAAGAAGTGAATCAGAAATACCCGGATCTGCAGGTGCGGGTACAGATCACCGGATCCGGCGGACTTTCGGTCGCTAAATGGCTGGACCTTGATTTTGTGCAGGAAGTAATTGCGGAAACGGTAGCGATCTCCAAGTATCACCCGGAGACCGATGTCATTATCGAGCTGGGCGGAGAAGATGCCAAGATCACCTATCTGCACCCGGTTCCGGAACAGAGAATGAACGGCACCTGCGCCGGCGGTACCGGTGCCTTTATCGACCAGATGGCCACACTGCTCCGTACGGACGCAGACGGCTTAAATGAACTGGCCAAGTCCTATACGACACTTTATACCATTGCTTCCCGCTGCGGTGTATTTGCCAAGAGTGACCTGCAGCCGCTCATCAACGAAGGTGCGGCGAAAGAAGACCTGGCGGCCTCTATCTTTCAGGCGGTAGTCAACCAGACCATTGCCGGTCTTGCCTGCGGACGTCCGATCCGCGGACATATCGCTTTCTTAGGCGGTCCGCTGTTCTTTAACTCGGAACTGAGAAAAGCTTTTGAGCGCACACTGGAAGAACAGGTCAAGTCCTTCTGGATGCCGGATAATGCCCAGATCTACGTAGCCCTGGGCGCTGCTTTAGGTGCAAAAGGAAAGGTGGTAAAACTTTCCGACCTGATCTCGTCCTTTGCTTCCCGTGAAGGTTTCGAGCCGGATATCAAGCGTATTGCTCCGCTTTTTGCCGATGCCAGAGAAAAAGAACTTTTCGACGAGCGTCATCAGCGAGCCACGCTGGATCTGTATCAGCTGGCGAAGCAGAAGGGTCCCTGCTACCTGGGTATCGATGCTGGAAGTACTACCACCAAGGCGGTTCTTATCAATGATGAAGGGCAGATGGTCTATACCTACTATGCCAGTAACCAGGGTAATCCGGTAAAAAGTGCTGTCAATATCGTCAAGCAGCTTTATGAGCAGATGCCGCCGGAGACCTATATCGCCAACAGCTGCGTGACCGGTTACGGCGAGAATATTATCCGTGCGGCGCTGGGTGTGGATCTCGGAGAGATCGAGACCATGGCGCATTTCCAGTCTGCTAAGTATTTCTGCCCGGATGTGGACTTTATTATCGACATCGGCGGTCAGGACATGAAGTGCATGAAGATCCGAAACGGCGTCATTGACTCCATCATGCTCAACGAAGCCTGTTCTTCAGACTGCGGCTCCTTTATCCAGACCTTTGCCGAGAACCTGAATATGGATGCCCATACATTCTCACTGGAAGCGCTGTCTGCCAAGAATCCAGTTGACCTGGGCACCCGATGCACGGTATTTATGAATTCCAAGGTGAAGCAGGCCCAGAAGGAAGGCGCCACAGTTGGTGATATTTCTGCAGGCCTTTCTTATTCTGTTGTTCGAAATGCACTGTATAAAGTTATTAAGATCCGTGATACGCAGGAACTGGGTAAGAAGATCGTTGTGCAGGGCGGTACATTCCTGAACGATGCGATCCTGCGCTGCTTTGAGCTGATCTCCGGACGTGAAGTCATCCGTCCGAACGTCGCCGGCCTGATGGGTGCATTTGGCGCAGCCATTATTGCGAAGAACCGGATCCCGAAGGGACAGAAAGTTTCCGGCCTTCTGGGTATGGAAGAACTGAACCGTTTCGACATGACAACGGAAATGACGACCTGCCCGCTTTGCACGAACCACTGTAAACTGACGATCTCCACTTTCTCCAACGGAGAACGGTTCATTTCCGGTAACCGCTGCGAACGTGGAGAAGGAAAAGAAAAGGCGAAGGAGACACTTCCGAACCTGATCAACTATAAATACATGCGTACTTTCCGGTATAAGCCGCTGGCGAAAGATAAGGCTCCCCGTGGCGAGATCGGCATTCCGCGTGCGCTGAATATGTATGAGAACTATCCTTTCTGGTTCACGGTCCTGACGGAGCTTGGATTCTCGGTAGTGCTTTCCCCGCGGTCGAATCACGCACTCTTTGAAAAGGGAATGGATTCCATTCCGTCAGAGAGCGTATGCTATCCGGCGAAGCTGGTGCATGGCCATATTGAGAGCCTGATCGAGAAAGGCGTCAAGACCATTTTCTATCCGGATATTCCTTATGAGAAACATGAGAATCCGAATTCCGGAAACCACTTTAACTGCCCGATCGTTGCGTCCTATCCGGAGGTCATAAGAAACAACCTGGAGAACATTCAGGATAAGGGCATTAAGTACCTGAATCCGTTCCTGCCGCTGGATAATGATGATGCACTGGCAGAGCAGCTCGCTATCGCTTTTTCCGATTATGGCGTGACGAAAGCGGAAGCGGCGAAAGCCGTGGAAGCCGGTAACAAGGAATATGACGAGTATAAGGCGGATATCCGCAGAAAAGGCCAGGAGGTCATTGAAGATCTGGAGCGTACCGGTGGAAAAGGCATTGTGCTTTCCGGACGTCCTTATCATACGGATCCGGAGATCAACCATGGTATTCCGGAGATGATCAATTCACTGGGCCTGGCGGTATTAAGCGAAGACAGCGTGGCAGTTCCGGGAAGACTGGAGCGTCCGATCCGTGTTATTGACCAGTGGATGTACCACACCCGTCTTTACGAAGCGGCTGCCTATGTAGCCACAAACGATAATCTGGAACTAGTCCAGCTGACCTCTTTCGGATGCGGTCTGGATGCTGTTACCTCCGATCAGGTACAGGAGATCCTGGAAGCGAAAGGAAAACTCTATACGCTTCTGAAGATCGATGAAGTCAGTAACCTGGGTGCGGCCCGTATCCGTATGCGTTCCCTGAAGGTGGCCATGGATGAGCGTGAAGCCGCACGTGCGGAAGGCACCATGCCCAAGCGGGAGAAGAAGTCCTATACCATCAAGCGTGTGCCTTTCACAGAAGAGCATAAGAAGAGACATACGATCCTGGCTCCGCAGATGGCGCCGATCCAGTTCGAATTCGTGGAAGCGGTATTCCATAACCATGGATATAAGCTGAAAGTCCTGAAGGAAGCAACCCAGGCGGATATCGAGTGCGGATTGCGTTTTGTTAATAACGATGCATGTTTCCCGACCATTATCGTCGTGGGCCAGATGATCAATGCGATCCTGTCAGGCGATGTGGACCGGGACAATACGACAGTACTGATCACCCAGACCGGTGGCGGATGCCGTGCGACAAACTATGTTGCTTTCCTGCGAAAAGCACTGCGTGAGGCAGGTTACGGGGATATTCCCGTTATCGCGCTTTCCGTCCAGCAGTTCGAAAAGAACCCGGGCTTTAAGCCGACGCTGCCTTTCATTAACAGCGCGCTCCGGGCGGTCTGCTATGGTGACCTTTTGCAGACACTGCTTTTGCGCGTGCGTCCTTACGAGAAGGTGAAGGGTTCCGCCAATGCCCTTTATCAGTTCTGGAACCGCTGTGCCAAGCTTTTCTTTAACCCGAAGGAAAAGTTCGAAGACATTACTACAGAGTACATCATGGCGGAGGCATGTAAGAATGCGCCGCTGACCGAGGAAGAACAGAAAGAAGTGGAAGCCCTTCTTAAAGAACTGCACTGCAGTAAGATCGGCCGTCCTTCTTCCTACCGCCGCATGATCGATGCGACGATCGATACTTTCGACAAATTCCCGATGAAGGATATCCCGAGAAAGCCGCGTGTCGGTCTGGTAGGCGAGATCCTGGTAAAGTTCCAGCCGGATGCCAACAACCATGCGGTGGACGTGGTCGAGCAGGAAGGCTGTGAAGCCGTCGTTCCGGGTCTTCTGGATTTCTTCCTTTATTGCACCATGGGTCCGGTATGGGCCGCAGAGCATCTGGGAAGAAGCAAGAAGTCGGCATGGCTCAGTAACCGCGGAATCGATCTTTTGCAGTCTTACCGCAGCCATATCGTGAAGAAACTGGCTGAGACCGGTAAGTTCCAGCTTCCGGTGAGCATCCGGCATATGGCCCATAAAGCGGAAAGCGTTCTTTCCTGCGGAAATAATAACGGTGAGGGATGGTTCCTTACAGCTGAGATGATCGAGCTGATCGAGAGCGGTGTGCCGAACATTATCTGTGCGCAGCCTTTTGCGTGCCTGCCGAACCACGTTACCGGTAAGGGCATGATCAAAGAGCTCCGCCGCCAGTATCCGGAATCCAATATCATCCCGATCGACTACGACCCGGGCGCCAGTGAGGCGAACCAGCTGAACCGTATCAAGCTTATGGTCAGCACCGCCCATTACCGGGAACAGCAGAAGAGTCAGGATAAAGCCAAAGAATAAGTGAAAGAATAGGCAGGAGATACGATATGTCCGAAACCAAGCGTTTACTGCTCGTAGATGGGAACAGCATTATCAACCGGTCCTACTATGCCACGGCAGGCAGGAATAACCTGACGGCACCGGACGGGACGCCAACCGGCGCGGTGAATATCTATCTGAATACACTTTCCAAGTATATGGAGGAGATCCATCCGACCCATACCTGCACGCTTTTCGACCTGAAGGCGCCGACATTCCGCCATAAGGCCTACGACGGCTATAAAGGAACGAGAAAGGGCATGCCGGAGGATCTGGCCGCCCAGATGCCGGTCCTGAAGGAAGTACTGGATGCCATGGGCTTTCCCCGTTATGAGCAGGAAGGTCTGGAGGCGGACGACCTGATCGGCACGTTAAAGACCATGGCCGTAAAAGAAGATTTCGAAGTCTTCATTCTCAGCGGCGATAAGGATGATTTCCAGCTGATCGACGACAAGACCAAGGTTGTAATGCCGGTAACGAAAAAAGACGGAAGCAGCACGGACTATTACGATGAAGCGCTGTTTCAGGAGCGCTACGGAATCCCCACAAGTGATTTTGTCACGGCAAAAGCCTTGATGGGCGACAGTTCCGATAATATTCCCGGCGTAAAAGGAATCGGTGAAAAAGGTGCCATGGACCTGGTCCGGAAATATAAGACGCTGGACGGTATCTATGAGCATGTGGAGGAACTGACCCCGAAACTTAGGGAGAAGCTTCTTTCCGATAAAGACAATGCCTATATGTCCCTGATGCTTTCCAGGATCGTCACGGATGCCGAACTTTCCGTTTCGCTTTCAGATCTTTCCGTCACGCCTATGGACATGGGAAAAGCGGCGGCCTGCTTTTACAAGTACGGTTTCCGTAGCCAGATGAAGAAATGGAAGATCGATGATTCGGCGGCGAAATCCGAAGCACCGGTGGTGGAAGAGACCGAAGAAGAGAAGTCCTATCCGAAACTTAGCGGAGAGAAGCCGGAGATCCTGTTGAATCCGGAAGTGAAGTCGTCTTTAGAGAAGATCCTTCAATCTGTTTCTACGGAAAATGCACTGGCGCTGGATCTGACTTCGGAGCCGAAAAATGCATTGGGAATTACAGTCGAAGCCCAGAAGGTGTATGTCTGGACAGACGAGAAAGATATCGAAGACATCTTCTCGATTTTAAAAGAGAAGAAGATCGGTCAGGAAAAAGACCTGGCACCGGTCTGCTATAGCATTAAGAACCGAAGCAAGATCTTACCGGAATCTCTTCCTTTCGATCACGTCTTTGATGTGGAGATCGGCGCATTTGTACTGAACTATATCGAAGGGGCGTCGCCTTCATTTGAAATGCTGGTGGAGCATTCGACCCGCCGGCCTTTCCCGGTGCTTTCCGGATATGAAGAAAATAAAGATGAAAAGGCGGGAAAGAACCGTCAGCAGGATCTGTTTGCCCTGATCGACGGTACCGCTCCTTCCCAGGATGTGACAGAAGAGGATTTCCTGGATTTTGCCTACCGGCTTCTTCTTGTGCGGCTGGTGTCTTTCTACCAGAAAGCCGAAATTGAAAAGCAGGGGATCCAGAAACTGATCTACGAGATCGAAATGCCACTGGTCATGGAACTGGACAGAATGGAAAGAAGAGGCGTACTGGTCGATGTGTCCAGGATCGATGCCCTGCATAAGGAATTCGATGAGAAAGTGAAAGTGCTGGAGCAGGAGATCTATGATCTGGCCGGCGAAGAATTCACGATCCTTTCTCCCAAGCAGCTGGGACGAGTGCTTTTCGATACGCTGGGGCTTCCTTCCGGAAAGAAACTTCCAAGCGGCGGATATTCCACCAATTCCGAGGAACTGGAAAAGATCCGGGATAAGCACCCGATCGTGAATAAGATCCTGGAGTACAGACAGATCCAGAAACTGGACTCCACCTTTGTTATGGGTTTGAGAAAGAGCATTTCCGAAAAAGACGGGCGCGTACATACGACATTCAGTCAGGCTATGACGAATACCGGACGGCTTTCCTCGTCTGATCCGAACCTTCAGAATATCCCGATCCGTACGGATCTCGGTTCTCTGATCCGGGAGACCTTTGTGGCCAAAGAGGGATATGTTCTGATCGATGCGGACTATTCCCAGATCGAACTTCGGCTTCTGGCCGCGATCTCCCATGATGAGGAAATGATCGAAGCATTCCGAAGCGGTGCAGATATTCATACAAAGACAGCATGCGGTATTTTCGGCTGTCCGCCGGAGGTGATCGATACCGGCATGCGTGCCGCGGCAAAGCGTGTCAACTTCAGTATCGTATATGGCATCAGCGACTACGGTCTTTCCCAGGATCTGGGGATCAGCGTATACGAAGCAAGAAGATATATCGAAGAGTATTACCGGCAGTTCCCGACGATCAAACCCTGCCTGGAAGGCTTTAAGACAGAAGGAAAAGAAAAAGGGTATGTGTCGACGCTGTTTGGAAGAAGACGCATTTTAAAAGAACTGACATCGGCCAACTATAATATCCGCAGCTTCGGTGAGCGGGCCGCAATGAATACGCCGATCCAAGGCACGGCGGCGGATATCATTAAACTGGCCATGAACCGGGCAGCGCAGGCGCTGAAGGAAAAGGGCCTGGATGCGGCATTGATATTACAGGTACACGATGAATTGATCGTAGAAGCCAGAGAGGATATCGCGGAGGAAGCGGCGAAAGTGCTTTCCGAGGCGATGGAGAATGTGATCTCCCTGGATGTGCCGCTTCTGGCGGAAGCCCGGATCGGCAAAACCTGGGCAGAGGCTCACTAAGGAATAAAGAGGACGGAATAATGTTTGTTTTAGGTGTGACAGGTGGTATTGGCAGCGGCAAAAGCACTGTTTCCGGATATTTCCGGGACAGAGGCGTTCAAGTCCTGGATGCAGATGAGATCTCCAGACAGGTAACGGATGTCGGAGGTGTGGCGCTTCCGGAGATCGCCGAACTTCTCGGCTCCCGTGCCATTACTTCAAAGGGTGCCTTAAATCGAAGCTACGTGGCTTCCCTGGTATTTTCCGAGAAAAACAAACTGGATAAGCTTTCTTCAATCATTCACCGCTACGTGTTATCTACGATCGGAGAAGAGATTGCCAAGGCAGCAGAGAAGAAAGTAAAACTGATCGTTCTGGATGTGCCGATCCCGGTCCGTCACGGATTTGTGGATGTATGCAACCAGATCTGGGTGGTCAGTGCCAGCGATCCGGTCCGCCTCGAAAGACTGGAAGGCAGAGGCATGGACCGGGATGATGCGAAAAAACGCATGGCTATGCAGATGACCCGGGAAGAATATGAAGAACTCGGCGATGTGATACTGGTCAACGACGGTACGCTGGAAGAACTGTATGCCCAGATCGATAAAGCCGTAAAATCTGAATTGAATGAAAGAGGGATACGGATATGAATGTAGGAATGATCCTTCCGATCGTAATGCTCGTAGTCTCTTTGCTCTGTGCATTTACTGTTCCGGTCAGTATGAAGAAGAAAGATCCGGTCACGTCAAAGTTCCTTTTTATCTCCGGACTGATCTTTTCCTCGGCGGCGCTCTTTGTTATGATCATTGCCCTGGCCCGAAAAGGGAAACCGCTCCTGTTTTTTATTCTGGCGGATGTTGCCTGCCTGCTCGTTTATATCGTATCTTTGATCATGATTATGAAGTTGTCCGCGCTTTACCAGAAACAGTCTGAGAAAACACAGACAAAAGAATAAGGGAGGAACCATATGGCGATGGGTGGTCCGGGCCCGATGCGATTTGGCCCACGTGGTTTTCTGACAGAGGAAGAGAAAAAGAACAAGCCGAAGGTGGATAAGAAACTCCTTCGCCGGATCACCTCTTATATGAAGCCCTACAGGCTTCAGTTCGCTTTCGTAATCATTTCGATCCTCCTTTCTGCTGTAGTGGGACTGTTTCCTTCGATCATTACCGGAAAGATCGTGGATAAAGCTCTTCTCGGCGACGATATGGGACTTCTGATCAAGCTTTTGCTTCTGGCATTTGCCGCTCTGACCGCCTCTCAGGTCATCAGTGTGGTGGAAAGCTATATCAATGCCTGGATCTCCCAGCGTATCATCTTCGATATGAAAAACGAGATGTATAAAAAGCTACAGTGGATGCCCCACAGTTTTTTTACCACAGAAAAACAGGGCGACATCATTACCCGTATGAATACGGATATATCCGGTGTCAGCTCGGTCATTTCCAATACTCTTTCCAGCTGCGTGAATAATTTTGCCACCGTCATAACGACACTGGTGGCTCTTTTTACCATGAGCATACCTCTGGCGCTGGTGGGTATCCTGATCATTCCGCTTCTGATCCTGCCGACGAGAAATGTCGGACATAACCGGTATAAACTTCTTACCAAGACGCAGGAAAAGAACGATGAGCTCAATCAGGTCATTAACGAGACCTTGTCCGTGTCGGGCTCGATGCTGGTGAAATTGTTTACCCGGGAAGAGAAGGAATATGATAACTTTGTCCGCGTGAATGAACAGGTCACCAAACTGTCTTTGAAAGAGCAGCGCAGCGGTAAATGGTTCCGCGTCATGATGGGTATGTTCACCCAGGTGGGCCCGCTTCTTATTTATTTTGCCGGCGGTATCTGCATTATTAAAAAGTACGACCCCACACTGACTGTCGGTGTGGTTACCGCGACCGTTGCTCTGATCAACCGGCTTTACCGTCCGGTGGAGTCCCTCATGAACCTTGGAGTGGATTTTACCAGGTCCTTGGCGCTCTTTACCCGTATCTTCGATTATTTCGACCGTGCCAATCCGCTGGTTTCTCCGGAAAACGGGGCAAAGCCGGACGTGGCCAATCAGGATATTGTTTTCGACCATGTGAAGTTTTCCTATACGCCGGAAAAAGAACTTCTTAAGGATGTGTCCTTTACGGTCCCCGGAGGAAGAATGTATGCCATTGTCGGTCCGTCCGGCTCCGGCAAATCCACTGTGGTGAATTTCATTCCGCGTCTTTATGACGTGGAAGAGGGAAGCGTGAAGATCGCCGGCGAAGACGTCCGGAATATGGATCTGACCTATCTTCGCCAGCAGATCGGCGTGGTGACGCAGGATACTTATCTGTTTAACGGGACGATCCGGGAAAATCTTCTTTATGCCAAAGAAGATGCCACCCAGGAAGAAATCGAGAAGGCATGTAAAATCGCGAGCATTCACGATTTCATAGTCAAGCAGCCGGAAGGGTATGACACCATGGTCGGAAACCGGGGACTGAAGCTTTCCGGCGGTGAGAAACAGCGTATCAGCATTGCCCGGGTCATCTTAAAAGATCCGAAGATCCTGATTTTGGATGAGGCCACCAGCGCACTGGATTCAATTTCGGAAAATGCGATCTCCGAGGCGCTGGAAGTTCTTATGCAGAACAGAACATCAATAGTTATTGCCCATCGTCTTTCTACGATCATGAAAGCCGAAAAGATCGTGGTGATCGCCGACGGACATGTGGCCGAGATGGGTACCCATCAGGAGCTTTTGGACAAAAACGGCATATACCGGGATCTGTATGAGACCCAGTTCCGGCAGGTACTGGATATGCAGGGAATGGAGAAAAAAGGTGATCCGGAATGGGAAGGAAAGAGTATGGTCCAAAGTGATGTATATTGATCCGGAAACATATCTGAATGGAAGGAAAAAGGACTGCCTGATGGCAGTCCTTTTTTGAATCCGTTTGATGTAGAAAGATCAGACGTTGAAGCGGAAGAGTACCACGTCGCCGTCTTTCATGACATATTCTTTTCCTTCGGATCTTACCAGACCCTTTTCTTTCGCGGCGGCATAGGTTCCGCATGCCATCAGGTCATCAAAAGCCACCACTTCCGCACGGATGAATCCACGCTCGAAATCCGAGTGGATCTTACCTGCCGCCTGCGGAGCTTTGGTTCCGTTCTTAATGGTCCAGGCACGGACTTCCTGCGGGCCGGCTGTGAGGTAGGAGATCAGGCCCAGAAGCTTGTAGCTTGCCTGGATCATCTTATCCAGACCGGACTGGGAAAGACCCAGCTCTTCAAGGAACATGGCTTTTTCTTCCGGATCCAGCATAGCGATCTCTTCTTCGATCTTGGCCGAGATCACGACACATCCTTCACCGGAAGCGGCTGCGATGTCCTGCACGGTTTTTACATATTCGATATCCGGGTTGGAAATATCACTTTCCGCAATGTTGGCAACAAAGAGGACCGGCTTTAAAGAAAGGAGCGCCAGGTCTTTTACGAATTCCATCTCTTCCTCGTCGAAGGTGAGGGAACGGGCCGGCTTTTCCTGCTCCAGCTGTGCGGCGATCTTTTCGTAGCAGTCCAGCTCTGCCTGGAACTTCTTATCGCCGCCCTTCATCATCTTTCTGACCTTGTCCAGACGACGGTCCATATATTCCATATCCGAAAGGATCAGCTCCAGTTCGATGGTCTCGATATCCCGCTTCGGATTGGCGCCGCCATCTACATGTACGACGTTGGTATCATCAAAACAGCGGACAACATGTACGATCGCATCTACTTCACGGATGTTGGCAAGGAACTTGTTTCCCAGACCTTCACCCTTGCTGGCACCTCTTACCAGACCGGCAATATCCACGAATTCGATCACAGCCGGTGTATATTTTTCCGGGTTATACATTTCCGCAAGCTTGTCCAGACGGCTGTCCGGTACGGAAACAACGCCGACATTCGGCTCGATCGTGCAAAAAGGGTAGTTCGCGGATTCCGCGCCTGCCTTGGTAATGGCGTTAAAAAGAGTGCTTTTGCCGACGTTCGGCAGACCAACGATGCCCAGTTTCATGTAGAATACCTCGATTCTTCTATTTCATTTCCCGAATAATTTAACTAACAAGCCAATATTATAGCACAATTCGCGATTTTGTCGTCTTTTGTCGAAAAAAACACGAGATAGTCGCGGCGGAAAAGAGTAGAATGTGCCAAATCCTTGGAAAGCAGGTGCGATATGGAACAGGTCAAGGTCCGAAATGCAAAGGTGAAAACGTTATATATTTCCGGTCTGGAAGGCAAAGTGGCGGAAGTGGAAGCGTCCATATTCCAAGGATTGCCGAGTTTCGAGGTGGTGGGCTTAGGCGATTCCTCCATCCGTGAAGCCAAGGAACGGGTCCGTGCCAGTATCCGTTCGTGCGGGTTCCTCTTTCCCAATCAGAGGCTTCTTGTCAATATTTCTCCGGCGTATCTTCCCAAGTCCGGATCCTCCTTTGATCTGGCCATTGCCATGGCGATCCTACTGGCGACCGGGCAGATCCGGTCAAATTACGAAGAGATCACGATCTATGGCGAGCTCTCTCTGACCGGACAGGTGAGAGCTGTCCCCGGAAGTATCTCCCGGCTTTTATCCCTTCCGAAGGAGAGGGAAGGGCTCTGTCTGGTTCCGTCTTCCGACCAGAAAGAAGCCGCACTTCTGGGCGTTTCCGTTTTGGGTGTAGACGATCTGATCGGCGCAGTGGAGATCGTCTCCGGTTATCGCCCATATTCTAATAAAAATGCACCTGTATCTTTTGATGATTCGCTTCCTGAACCGTCTGTCGACATCTCCTGCCTTTGCGGACAGCCCGCTGCTTCCCGGGCTCTGGTGCTTTCTGCGTCCGGTTTTCATAACCTCCTTATGGTCGGCTCTCCCGGAACCGGAAAGTCGCTTTCCGCCCAGATCCTTCAGGGACTTCTTCCGCCACTGTCAAAAGAAGAGAAGATCGATCTTCTTCGGGTGGAAAGCGCGCTGACGGTTCTGTCTCCCGAGACTCTCCGCTCACTGGCACGTCCCTTCCGGTATGTGCATCACACGTGCACCAGCCCGGCCATGGTCGGCGGCGGACGAAGCGCCACGCCCGGAGAAGTCTCCCGCGCCCTGCACGGCATTTTGTTTCTGGATGAACTTCCGGAGTTTTCACCTCATGTGCTGGATCTTTTACGCGTTCCTTTGGAAACAGGAAGTATCACGATCTCAAGAAGTTACGGGAATCACGAGTTTCCGGCCCGGTTCCTTTTAGTTTCTGCCATGAATCCCTGCCGCTGCGGGAAATATCTGGAATCGCCATCTGAATGCACCTGCACCGCATCTATGATCTCCAGTTACCAGGGACGGATCAGCGGCGCCCTTTTGGACCGGATGGACATCTACTGTGTTCTGGGTAGGATCACAGAAGAATCTCTTCTTTCGACCATGAAAGATGAGAATAGAAAAGAGAGCGTGATCTGGAGGGAGAGGATAAGAGATCTTTGGGAGATCCAGTACCGCCGTTGTGACGAAGCCGGTATCCCCCGCCAAAGAAACGGTGAGTGCAGGGAAAGAGGTCTTGGTGAGATCTTCCGCTTCGGGAAAAAAGAAATGGAATACGCGGCGATGGTGGCCCATCAGATGAAAATGTCCGTGCGGGGACTTCACCGAATGATCAGGCTTGCCAGGACCATTGCGGATCTGGACGGCAAAAGGGACGTAAATGAGGACCACATCACGGAAGCGATGTCTTTCCGTCTGCCGAAGTGGGGCGAATCACGGGGAGGAAATGATCATGCGTGAGAAACTGGAAGCGGACCTGTTCTGCTCACTACTGATGGCAGGGAAAGTTATGAATGCTTCCCAGATCCGCCTTCAGATGGGAAGAAAAGACTGCCATTCACTGGAAGAACTCTATCAAGCCAGATCTGAAATCATAGAAGAAAAAGACTTTTCTCTAAAACAGAAAGAGAACTGGAAAAAACTTCAGGAGAGTAAAGTATTTAAAGAATTTCCGGAATATGTTGGTCTGGCCGAATCATCCGGTATCGGCTCGTTTGACTTCTTTGATCCGGTCTATCCCACTTATTTACGGCATCTTCCGAATATGCCACTGATCCTTTACTACAAGGGTGATCTGTCCCTTTTAGACGAAAGCCGTTCCCGTGTGGCGATCGTCGGAACCAGAAGACCCTCCTATTACGGAAGAAGAGTGACGCGGGAGTTTTCCAGAAATCTGGCACTGCACGATGTCGTGATCATCAGCGGCCTGGCACGTGGAGTCGATGGTACTGCTCATCTGTCCTGCCTGGAATGTGGAGGGAAGACCATTGCCGTTATGCCTTGCGGACTTGACCAGGTCTATCCCGCTGAGCATAAGGAGCTTTTCGAAAGAATCAGCCGGGAGGGTCTTCTTCTTTCGGAACTGGCGCCGTGCCAGCCTATCACGCGCCAGTATTTTCCGGCCAGAAACAGGATACTGTCCGCACTTTCCGATTGTGTCCTGATCACGGAAGCCGGAAAGAACAGCGGCACGTTACATACGGCCAGTTTTGCCGCTGCCCAGTCACGGGAAGTGTTTGCCGTTCCGAACACGGTGTATTCCGAGACGTCTGAAGGAAACCTGCTCCTATTAAAAGACGGTGCCCAGATCGCAACCGAGCCCGGCGATATTCTGGCTTATCTTGCCAATGTGGCCTTTTTCCGGGAACTTTCGGAAATCAAAGAAGAATATGAGCAGAATAAGCTGAGAAAGAAGATTATGCAGGAACCGGAAAATGTCACGGAAAACGAGATCCGGAAGCTGATACTGGAGATGATCGGCAGTATGGCGGTGTCTACGGATGATATCGTAAAGGAACTGGGACTTCCGTATTCACATGTGGCAAAAGTACTGGGAAAGATGGAATTGGAAGGGAAAATCCAGAAAGATCGTCAGAAATATGTTTTGACAATTCGCCTTTAATGAATTATATATAAATACTGTTAGACGAATCACTTTCTAGGGAGTAGCACGCAATGAGTAAGAATTTGGTGATAGTAGAGTCCCCGGCCAAGGCCAAGACCATCGGACGATACCTGGGAAAAGAGTATAAGATCACGGCTTCAGTAGGTCATATCCGCGATCTGCCCTCTTCGACGATGGGTGTGGATGTGAAGCATGATTTCAAACCGACTTATATCAATATGCGCGGCAAAGAGAAAGTGATCCGTGAATTGAAGGAACTGGCCGGTTCTTCCGATCGTGTCTATATCGCAACGGACCCTGACCGCGAAGGAGAAGCCATTGCTTGGCACATTGCCAAAGTCCTCAATATAGATCTGAATGAAGATTGCCGTATCTCTTTTAACGAGATCACCGAAAAAGCGATTCAAAACGCTATCCTTTCCCCGAGGAAGATCGATATCGATCTGGTCAATGCCCAGCAGGCAAGACGTATCCTGGACCGTCTGGTCGGATATGAACTGAGTCCGCTTTTGTGGAGCAAGGTGAGAAAAGGCCTTTCTGCAGGACGTGTACAGTCCGTTGCGACAAAGCTTGTGGTGGATCGTGAAAAAGAGATCGATGCCTTTGTTCCGGAGGAGTACTGGAACGTAAATGTGGAACTGACTCCGGAAGCCAATCGTTTCCCGTTCCGTGCCCGTTATCACGGCCAGAAAAAGAACGGGAAGATCGAAAAAGTGAAACTTGCCAATAAAGAGCAGACAGATGCATTGCTTTCCGAGCTTTCCGGCAAACCTTATTTTGTGGATACGGTGAAAAAGGGAAGAAAACTGCGTCAGCCGTTTGCTCCTTTTACTACCAGTACACTGCAGCAGGAAGCATCCCGCCGTATCGGCTTTACTTCCAGAAAGACCATGAGTGTCGCCCAGCAGCTCTATGAAGGTGTGGAGATCAGCGGACAGGGCCAGGTCGCTCTGGTTTCTTATATCCGTACTGACTCCGTCCGTGTCAGCACAGAGGCGATGGAAGCCGCCAGAGAACTGATCATCAGTAAGTATGGAGATAAGTATCTGCCGAAGTCGCCGAGAAAGTATTCCAATAAAAACTCCGCGCAGGACGCCCACGAGGCGATCCGCCCGGCTCACTTTGAACTGGATCCGGAAACCATTAAAAGTTCTCTTTCCAATGACCAGTATCGTCTTTATAAACTGATCTGGGACCGTTTCCTTTCTTCCCAGATGGCTTCTGCCGAAGTAGATACAGTTTCGCTGGATGTACGCTGCGAGAATTCGATTTTCCGTACTCAGGGTGAGACAGTGAAGTTCCAGGGTTTCCTTGCGGCATATGCAGATATTACCGAGGATAACCCGGAGGAAGATAAGAACGTGAAGTCCAAACTTCCGGAACTGTCTGACGGACAGAGCCTGAAACTTCTGGACCTGAAGCCGGAACAGAAATTTACCATGCCTCCGGCACGTTATACTGAAGCAACTCTGATCAAGACACTGGAAGAAAAGGGAATCGGCCGTCCTTCGACCTATGCTCCGACGATTTCCACGATTCTGGAAAGAAACTATATCGATAAGGAAGGAAAGGTCATTCACCCGACGGAACTGGGTAAGGTAGTTACTGCTCTGCTGTCCGATAACTTTGCGGAAATCGTGGATGTGTCCTTTACCGCTGATATGGAATCCAAGCTTGATGAAATCGAAGTGGGCAACAAGGACTGGGTCAAAGTTCTTTCCGATTTCTACCCGTCTTTCCACGAATTGATCTTGAAGGCCGGATCTTCTGTATCGAAAGTGAAGATGGAAGAAAAGAAGACCGGTGAGACATGCCCGGATTGCGGCGCAGATCTGGTGGTCAAGGAAGGACGTTTCGGTCAGTTTATTGCCTGCTCGAATTTCCCGGAGTGCAAATATACGAGAAATATCGAGATTACAGTCAAAGGTTCCTGTCCGCTTTGCGGATCCGGTCTGGTATCCCACCGCTCCAACAAGTATAAGGGCCGTGTATTCTATACATGTGATAAGAAGGGAACAGATCCGAACTGTGAATTCATCAGCTGGTATCTGCCGGTAGAAGGCCAGAAATGCGACACCTGCGGCAGTTATATGATCTGGAAGCGTTTCCGCGGACGTGCTTATCCGAAGTGTGCAAATCCGGAATGCCCGAAGAACACAACGAAGAAGAGTGCGAAAGCAGACGAAGCAGAAGCAGAAGGCACGGCGGAAAAGAAAACGACCCGCCGGAAATCTACGAAAGAGAGTAAGAAAGAAGAGTGAGTGACATGACCGGGCCGCAAATCGTGATCATCGGCGCAGGATTGGCCGGATCGGAAGCGGCATATCAGGCGGCACGCCTTGGTGTGCGTGTGCGTCTTTATGAAATGAAAAAGGTCAGAAAGAGTCCCGCACATCACAGTGACCAGTTTGCGGAACTGGTCTGCAGTAATTCTCTCCGTTCCAATCAGCTGGAAAACGGTGTGGGCCTTCTGAAAGAGGAACTGCGTATTCTGGGTTCTCTCATTATGGAATCGGCAGATAAAGCACAGGTGCCGGCAGGCGGCGCTCTGGCTGTTGACCGGGAAGAGTTTTCCGGCTATATCACAGAAAAGATCAAGTCCAATCCGCTTATTGAAGTGGTGGATGAAGAGATCCACAGTATTCCGAAAGATGCAATCGTAATTGTGGCTACCGGTCCTTTAACGGACGGAGATCTGTATGAGGATATCATGCAGAAGATCGGTCATCAGGACATGCATTTCTTTGATGCGGCAGCGCCGATCGTAATGGAATCCAGTATTGACCGTTCTATTTGCTTTGCCATGTCCCGTTACGGCAAAGGCGGCGACGATTATCTGAACTGTCCCATGAATGAAGAGGAATACCGGAACTTCTACGAAGCTCTTGTTTCTGCAGAGCTGGCGGATGTAAAAGGTTTTGATAAAGAAACGGTCTTCGAAGGCTGCATGCCGATTGAAACTATGGCCAAGCGTGGCTATGACACCATGCGTTTCGGTCCTTTAAAGCCGGTAGGCCTTATCGATCCGCGCACGGGTGAAGAGCCGTATGCCTGTGTCCAGCTTCGTCAGGATGACCGGATGGCTTCGATCTATAATATCGTCGGATTTCAGACCCGGCTGAAATTCCCGGAACAGAAGCGTGTATTCAGTATGATTCCGGGTCTTCAGAATGCGGAATTTACGCGTATGGGTGTTATGCACCGCAATACATATATCGAGTCACCGAGACTTTTAACTCCCACATATCAGATGCGGGAAGACCCGAAAGTGTTTTTCGCAGGGCAGATCACCGGAGTGGAAGGATATATCGAGTCAACGGCATCCGGATATCTTGCCGGTTATTTTGCCGCTCTTTTGGCAAAAGAAGAGGAAAGTCCCGTAGAGTTTTCCGACCGGACCATGATCGGTGCCATGGCCAGATATGTGTCTGATCCCGGAGTCAAGAATTTTGTTCCGATGAATGCCAATTTCGGATTGATCGCTCCTTTGGGATATCGCGTAAAAGGAAAGAAGAAAGAAAAGTATCTGGCTTATGCCGAACGGGCGCTGGAAGAGATCTGCGCCAATAAAGAAAAGATGGAGACACTCTGGAAATGAATCGCAATTTGGGGAAATCAGAAAACTGGCAGAAAGGGTTTGCCGAGAAAGGATTCTGGAAATCCTTCGGCCACAACTGGGCGAAGGTTTTGGCCAGCAACAGCATTTTGTTAGGCGCCAATATCCTGGCATTTGCCATCAGCCTCTGTCTGGTCCTTTTTGTCTTTCCGATGATCTTTTCGTTTTTTACTCCGGACGGACTTCGCACTTTTATTCTTGAGAACAATATGGCCTCTGAGGCAGATGTAACTCCGGAAGCGGTAGACAGCATTTTCTATCTGATGGCGATGCTGGCTTCTATGTTTGTCAGCGGCATGATGCTGATCGTGAACGGACCTTTCTATTCGGCGCTCAGCTATTACTACAAAGGTCTTTTGACCGGTGATGCATCGTTTAAATCCGATTTCAAGCGCGGATTGAAGGATAACTGGAAAAAGTCTTTGGGAGCCATGTTCCTGTCGATCCTGGTGACAGCGATCCTGTTCTTTGATATCGGTTATTTCCAGCTTGCAGATATGGGCATGATGTCAACTTTTGCCAACGGATTTTTCCTGTGCCTTCTGGTCTTCTGGGCGGCGATGCAGATCTTCGTATATCCTCTGATCGCCACGGTTGAACTTTCGTTCAAGGAAGTGTACCGAAATGCGGCGATCATGACGGTGAAGAATTTCCCGGCGGCGATGGCGGTAGTTTTATTTGAAGCCGTGATCTTCGGTGTGATCCCGTTTGTG
The DNA here is from genome assembly GCA_902794115.1 of Oscillospiraceae bacterium. GTDB lineage: Bacteria > Bacillota > Clostridia > Saccharofermentanales > Saccharofermentanaceae > Scatonaster. Next base: position 6,919 of record CADBGD010000003.1, on the reverse strand, counting down.
CTGATGTTTGCTTTCGGCCAGACAGGCTATGCCATTACGATGATCCTGTACCTCATATTTTCCTTTAGCTTTATTTTGTTCCTGAGTGTTTATATCACCTGGAAAGCTGTGCAGAAGATCGTGCAAAACGATAACTGAAACGCCATCCCGGCCGAAGAAATATCCTTCTTTTGATTTGTTTATTGTACTTTTACAGGTAAATGCGATAAAATAAAGAGAAATCTTATTTTTGAGGTGTGTGCTGTATGATCCAATGCGAACGTGGTCACTTTTATGATGAGAATCGTTTTTCCGGCTGTCCTTATTGCAGTCAGGTATCTAGCCAGCCAAAGTCGGTCCTTCCGCCGGTAGCTCCGGCAAATATGGCGATTCCCCAGCCTTCATGCGGTAAGACGGTAGCAATCGAAGGCATGGAGACGGAACCGCAGATCAGTAAGACCGTGGCGATCGAGAACTTTGAAGAGAATACACCGCACGTAAATAAAACAGTTGCGATTTTTGAGGAGAGTTCCGGACTTCCTTCCGTAGGCACTCCGGAAACTCCTGTGGCGCCTTCTGCACCGGCTGCACCGGTAATTCCTGTTCCGGCTGCTTCTTCGGCTCCGGAAATTCCGGCTCCTTCCACACCTGCTCCTGCAGATGTACCGGTACCGGCACCGTCTGTGATTCCGTCTATGCCGGATCCAACAGTTCCGGATTCCCACACGAATATACCGTTTAACGGTGTATCCGAAGAGCCGGAGCGTATACTTACCGAAGATATTTCCGTGGATATTCCGACATCTCTTCCTGTTACAGGATTAGGCGTGACCGAGCATCCGGAACCGCTCGCTCAGGAAGAAAATTTTTATACTCCGTCTGACCGTCCTTATGCGGTGACCGGTCTGGGCGTGAAAGAAAATCCGACACCGATCCCGGTTGATGTGGGAGCGACGTTCCCGATTCCTGCCGAGGGCGGAAATGCAGCTCCGGCTGCACAGCCGGGACAGGCAGAAGCAGCCGCCTTTGCCGCATTTGGTTTCCCGGGTGGACCTATTCCGGGCATGATGCCGGGTATGCCGGCACCGGGTGCACCGATTGCCCCAGTGGCTCCGGTTGCTCCAGCAGCACCGGAAGTTCCTTTGGATTTGGCTGCTCCGGCTGAAACTCCTGTAGAAGCTCCTGTAGATGCTCCGGTAACATCCGTGACTGAAGAGGCTCCGGCAGAAATTACTTCAATAGAAGAGACCCCGGCGGTTACAGAAGAAACTCCTACCGTTACTGAAGAGACACCTGTTGCTCCTGTAGAGGAAGTTTCCGCAGCACCAGTTGAGGAAGCTCCGGCTGCTCCTGTCGAAGAAGCTCCTTCGGCACCTGTGGTGGGGGTTTCTGCGGCACCGGCTCCGATGTTTGTGGCACAGCAGGCTCCTCGTGATCCGAACGCCACAGTTTCTTTGACTGAGTCGGATATGGACTTTATCCCGCGCGTACATGCACGTGCTTTCCTGGTATGCATTGATGGTCCGATGACCGGTGCCAGCTTTGTTTTCCAGGAGAAGAGAGCCATTATCGGACGTCAGAAGAATTATGAGATCGCTTTGTTCCGTGATAATTCTGTATCCAGAAGCCCGCACGCGATCCTTTCTTACGATAAGGATGCGATCCGTTATACAGTATCCTGCGGTGATGCAGATAAGCGTGTAATGGTAAACGGCGCATTTATCAATGGAGAGACCGAACTGAAACTGTATGATGTGATTGGAGTCGGTCAGTCCAGACTGATGTTCATTCCGGTTTGCAGCGACAAGTTTGCGTGGTGAGTATGCTGGGGGATTTCTGGAATCATTTCTCCCATATGGTTTACCAGACACGCTGGTTTTATATCGGCGTGGCATCTTTCCTTTTGATCTGGCTGATCCTTGATCTTACCGTTTTCAAAAAGAAGGAAACGGCTGAGTCTGAGGTTTCTTCGGAAAAACCTGCTGAAAAAGAAACCAAGTGCATGGACAATGGAAGATTCCGGATCGAGATCGGAAATGTCCAGGGTATTGGTGAAAGAGAAGAACAGCAGGATGCTTTTGGCTTTTCCCCCAGTAATAAATGGGCGAGCAAAGGCTTTCTGGCCGTGCTTTGTGACGGCATGGGCGGACTTGATTCCGGTGCGGCGATATCCAATAAGCTGGTTTCTGACGTTATTTCCGAGTTTCCGTATTCTTTCGATAAGCTCAAAGACGGGTGGATCCTGGATTCTCTTTCCAAAGAAATCTATGATGTCTATCGCGGACGCGGCGGAACGACGTTGATCATCACATTTGTCAAGGATGATAAAATGTGGTTTGCCTCTGTAGGAGACAGCGATCTTCTGCTTCTTCGTAACGGACGGATCTATCCGATGAATGTCCGTCAGGAATATGGAAATACACTTTTGGCGCGTGCGGCGGAAGGGGCGCTTTCTGTAGAACAGGCGCTGACTAATAAAGATGCACCGGCACTGACAGAGTATATGGGGGCGAATCAGGTCAATCCGGATTTTTCCATTACTCCCTGGCAGGTAAAGGACAAAGATGTTTATCTTCTTTGCTCCGATGGCATTAGTGATACACTTTCTTTTGATGAGATCCGGGAGGCAATGAAACATGATCCGAGCGAATGCGCAGAGCTTCTGGAGAAGGGTCTGATGCAAAAGAATAAGCGTTTTCAGGATAATTACACGGCTATAGTTTTTGCTGTGCATGATAGTTTAGGAGGTACGAACGTATGAAGTGGGTAAGAAGGATTTTTATGATCCTGCTGGTGATTGCCATCGCAGGATCGGGATTTATGGCATTCCGGAATTTCAAGCCTTGGCGTGATGCCCAGGATGAGCTTTCCGAAGTGAAGGCTGAATCTTTTCAGCCAAGTGATGTAAAGCGTGGACTTTCACCGGCAGAAAACCAGAATTCGGTGGCATTTGTTTTGTGCACCAACCCTTCACAGGGTATGCTGGCCTGGGGATCTTCCTACGCTATCGGTGAGATGGACGGAAAAGTACAGTATCTGGTTACCAACGGTCACGTTGTTCAGCCGTTTATGGAAGAAGGTTTTGATATCTCCGTTATCTTTGACGATGATGTACGGGTCGTTCCGGAAGTTATCTTCTATCAGTTTGATAAGGAACTGGATATGGCTGTATTGAAACTCCCAGAACCGGTCGATTACAGAGTTCCTGTTATTGTACGCGATTCTTCGGAGGTCAACGCTGGTGATAAGTGTACAGCGATCGGATATCCGGATAAAGCATCGGAACTCGATTCTTCCTTCTCGGGCGACCGTTCCAGCCAGAGTGTAAACTCGGGTGTTATTTCCAAGGTCGATGTTATTCCGCAGGGTGAAAAATATAGTACTTTCCAGCATGACTCTTTTATTTCTCATGGTAACTCCGGCGGACCGCTCTTTGATGAGAACGGATTCTTTATCGGCATGAATACTCTGGGCCGTGAAGATACGGACAGCGTAAACTTTGCCATCACCGGTAATACAGTAACTGACAAGCTGGATGAGCTTGGTCTTGAGTATGCAAAAGCAGAAGACTATAAAAAGACTATCGATAAGAAGATCGCATCTGAAGAGAAAAAATTCGATAAGAAGCATGATGCGGCAGTGGAAGATGCTGAAGCTGAAGTAACAGAAAAGAGAAATCAGTTCCTGCTCTTTGTGGGCATCGCTGGTGCTTGCGCAGTTGCTCTTCTGATCCTCTTTATCATCGGTAACAAGAAGGTCGTTATGGTCGGTGAGCAGGATGATGGAAAGAAGTCTTATCTTGTCTGCACAAAGGGTGTATTTGCCGGACAGAAATTTGAGATTACCGGTAAGACGATGACGATCGGCCGTGATAAGAATTCCTGCACATTCGTGTTCCCGGAAGATACTCCGGGTATCAGCTCCAACCATTGTTCTGTATATTTCGATGCAAGAACAAAGGCCTTTATGTTGACAGATAACGGTTCTACATATGGTACTTATCTCAGCGACGGAAAGAAACTGACAAAGGGTGTACCGGAGCAGCTGACACCTGGATCTACTTTCTCACTCGCTGACAAAGCTAACGAATTTAAGGTAGATAGAGAGTAATATGGATCATTACACGTACACACATGTCGGAGGACATGAACCGAACTGCGATTGCGCACAGGTCGTCGAACATGATGACCAGGTGTTTATCGTGCTGTGTGACGGCTTAAACGGCCTGCCATCCGGCGATGAAGCAGCCAGGATCATTTCCGATGCGGCGATGGAGGCTTTCCTTCAGGGACAGTCTCCTGCCGAGGCGTGCGTGACAGCCAACAACCGTTTCCGCGACATGCAGTTCGATAATGTTGATCTTCGTCGGGCAGGTTCCACTATCTGCGCCGTTCAGATCAAGGCGCAGCATGTCAACTGGGCGAGCGTTGGCGACTCCCATATCTACCATTTTTCTGAAGGATGCCTTGCGCATCATTCTGTGGACGACACGCATACGTATAAAGCTTTTGTGCGTGGCGAACTGGATTACGAAGGAATCCGCGAACAGGAAGACCGGACAGGTCTTTCTGTGTGCGTCGGCCAGAAAGAAACGATCGAACCTCATGTTGAGGAGTTCGATATGAAAGAAGGCGATGCTCTTTTAGTTTGCTCAGACGGATTTTGGGAAAACGTCTATGAGACAGAGATGGAGATCGATCTGCATAAGTCCTTTAATGCAAAGGACTGGGCAAATAAAATGATCCTGCGTGCGGTACAGAGAGGCCGTCTGGCAGGAGATAATACAACGCTGGTAGCGTATATGAGAATGGCAGGGTAAGTAAGAATGGACACCAGTAAACTTTGTTTCGGATGTTTTAATGAGCACGACGGGAACGGACCATGTCCCCGTTGCGGCTTTGATTTGTCTACGGCCAAGCATCCTTTTGTGGCGCTTCCGATCGGGACGATCCTGAATGGAAGATATCTGACCGGACGTGTACTTGGTGTAGGCGGATTTGGTGTTACTTACCTTGCATTTGACATGACGCTGGAGATCTGTGTGGCAGTGAAAGAATTCCTGCCTTCCGGCATTGCCCTTCGAGAATCAGATCGGTATACCATGACGGTCAGTTCCCCTGAAGAACAGCCGAAATTCGATAATGGTGCCAGTAAATTCATGGATGAAGCCCGGCTTCTGGCCAAGCTTCGTGATGTGCCGAATATTGTTTCGGTACAGGATTATTTCCGGGAGAATAACACGGCTTACTTCGTTATGGAGTATGTCGAAGGTGTTGACCTGATGAAGTATACCCAGATGCGTGGAGGAAAGCTTTCTTTCGAGGAAGCGCTCCGCATGATCCTGCCGGTCATTGATTCTCTGGCTCATGTACATGCACATAATCTTCTCCATCGGGATATCAGTCCGGATAACATCGTTGTCACGAGTAACGGCATCAGCCGTCTTCTGGATTTTGGCGCCGCCAGACTGGCGATTGATACAGAGAAGAGTAAATCGATCATCTTAAAGCACGGCTTTGCGCCGGAAGAGCAGTACCGTAAACACGGTAACCAGGGCCCCTGGTCGGACGAATATGCACTGGCCGCCACCATGTATCTGATCATAACCGGAGTGATGCCGCCGGATGCAATCGAACGTGTCCACGAAGACACATTGGCTTCTCCGATCTCTCTTGGCGTGGAGATGCCCCAGTATGCAAATGATGCGCTTATGAAAGCACTGGCGGTCAAAGCTTCCGACCGTTTCCCGGATATGAAGAGTTTTTCCGAAGCCATTACCGGAAAGGTCGCGGTGACACCGGGCGCGTCGTCGGGAGCCGAAGATGCGGCAGGAAATAGTGACGATCCGGATGCCATGGTGGGAGGAAAGACCGTAGCTATGGAGGAAGAAATCCCCGAAGCTTCTGCCGATAAGAAGGTGCTTTCTCCGTCGATCCTTGCTGAACCGAAATATAAACCGACAGAAGTCCGTACCGGCGTGACCATGCCGGAAGTGAAGAAAAGTATCTGGAAGAGACCGCTTACATATATCCTGGCAGGTATCATTCTTCTTGCGGGCATATCTGTCCCTGTAGGTATCTATATCTCCCAAAACTATGAGTGGGGAGAGGTAGAAGTGACGACCAAGAAAACGAAGAAAACCAAAAAGCCGACGGCGACCACTTCGGAGGCGCCTTCGGAAACAACATTGCCTCCCATCGTTGATCCGGATATCCGCAATAACGGGGACGCCAATGTCTATACAGATAATGTCCGTGGTTTCACTGTTACGGCGCCGACATTCTATGAATTTGCCAACAAAGACGGGTTGTTCAGTTTTACCCGTATGGATGGCGAATGCGTGGTTTATACGGATTTCTTCTCCGAAATGGATGAGAAGCGCGTCGCATCTTTGAATGATTTTGTCGCCCAGAGTGAGGGCATGAATTACGTTGAGCCGTTCACCTACAACGCCATAAGGACGCTTATCGGCGGTATTACACTTATCCCGGTGGTGCTGCTGTTCCGGGGGATCCAGCAGCGTTCTGGCGAAAAGCATGAGTATTCCCGGAAAAACACGATCATTGGCGGAGTCTGCTGCGGAGTGCTTCTGTTTGCAGCAAGTTCATTTCAGCAGGCAGGCATTGCCAGGACTACCGCCGGAAAAGCTGGTTTTATAACGGCGCTTTACATTGTTATAGTGCCGCTGATGTCGATATTCCTGGGAAAACGTCCCCCGGCACGAAGCTGGATATTCGTAGGCATAGCGACGGCTGGCTTCTGGCTTTTGTGCATGAAAGAGGGACTGACGCTTTCGAGAGGCGATCTGCTTGTGCTGGTGTGTGCGTTTATTTTCGCTCTGCACATAATTGTCATTGATCGTTTCAACGCTATGAATACTGACGGGGTAGCAATGTCGTGCATACAGTTTTTCACAGCAGGTCTGCTGATGCTTGTGTGT
>CADBGD010000002.1 GCA_902794115.1 Oscillospiraceae bacterium | reverse complement strand
GCCTCTTGCAACTTCGAGGAGGTCTCCCTTATCTCTGTCGCATACCGAGAGCAATACGTTGCCCTCAAGAGGAAGAACTGTCTGTGTTGCCTCCTGAGCCTTGTAGTAAGCCTCACCTACGTTATCGGAAAGACCTAATACCTCACCTGTGGATCTCATCTCAGGTCCGAGGACAGGGTCAACTTCCTGGAACATGTTGAACGGGAATACAGCTTCCTTTACACCGTAGTGCTTGATGATACGATCCTTGAGCTCCGGAACCGGGGAAGGCTTGCCGGTGATCTCGGATGTCATGATCTCGGTTGCGACCTTGACCATGTTGATGGCGCAGACCTTGGATACCAGCGGTACAGTACGGGAAGCACGCGGGTTTGCCTCAAGTACATAGACAACATCGTCTTCGATCGCGTACTGCATATTCATGAGACCACGTACATTCATCTCGATAGCGATCTTCTTGGTGTAGTCCTTGATGGTCGCGATCTGCTTTTCTGTCAGGTTCTTGGAAGGCAGGATGCAGGCGGAGTCACCGGAGTGAACGCCGGCAAGCTCGATGTGCTCCATGACAGCCGGAACGAAGCAGTGCTGGCCATCGGAAATGGCATCGGCTTCGCACTCGGTAGCGTGATGCAGGAAACGGTCGATCAGGATCGGACGATCCGGTGTAACACCAACGGCAGCGTTCATGTACACACGCATCATCTCGTCGTCATGAACTACTTCCATGCCGCGTCCGCCCAGTACGTAGGAAGGACGAACCATGACAGGATAACCGATCTTGTTTGCGATCGTAAGTGCGTCGTCGACAGTAACGGCCATGCCGGCTTCCGGCATCGGAATACCGAGGCGGTCCATCATAGCGCGGAAGTGATCTCTGTCTTCGGCCAGGTCAATGGTCTCCGGTGTGGTACCGAGGATGTTGACGCCGTTCTTCTTGAGATCAGCAGCCAGGTTAAGAGGTGTCTGACCACCGAACTGGGCAATTACGCCGATCGGCTTTTCTTTCTCGTGGATGGAGAGAACATCTTCCAGTGTCAGCGGCTCGAAATAGAGCTTGTCGGAAGTGTCATAGTCTGTGGATACAGTCTCCGGGTTGCAGTTTACGATGATGGATTCGAAGCCCATCTTCTTCAGCGCCAGAGCGGCATGTACGCAGCAGTAGTCGAATTCGATACCCTGACCGATACGGTTCGGGCCGCCGCCGAGGATCATGATCTTCGGCTTATCGGAAACCGGACTCTTATCCTCGGAGAGGTGATAGGTGGAATAGTAGTAGGCAGCATCCTGTGTACCACTTACGTGTACGCCTTCCCAGGCCTCACGGATGTTGTACTGGTAACGTGCGTTGCGGATATCTTCTTCCGGAACGGAAAGGAGCTTACTGAGGTAACGGTCGGAGAAACCATCCAGCTTTGCCTGACGGAGAATATCTTCGCCCGGTACGGAACCGCTGAGCTTGATGAGGGATTCTTCTTCCTGAACCAGCTCCAGCATCTGCTCCAGGAACCAGTGCTTGATCTTGGTCAGCTGATAGAGCTCTTCGATAGTGGCGCCCTTTCTCAGTGCTTCATAGATGATGAACTGTCTGTCACTGGTCGGATATGCCAGCATGTGCATCAGTTCTTCCTTGCTCAGCTCGTTATAGTTCTTGGCAAAACCCAAACCGTAACGGCCGGTCTCCAGGCTTCGGATCGCCTTCTGGAAGGCTTCCTTATATGTCTTACCGATGGACATGACCTCACCGACGGCACGCATCTGTGTGCCCAGCTTATCGGAAGCACCCTTGAACTTTTCGAAAGCCCAGCGGGCGAATTTGATTACGACATAGTCGCCGTCCGGTACGTACTTGTCGAGGGTACCGTACTTACCGCAGGGGATCTCATCAAGAGTCAGACCGCAGGCCAGCATCGCAGAAACAAGGGCGATCGGGAAACCCGTTGCTTTGGAAGCGAGAGCCGAAGAACGGGAAGTACGCGGGTTGATCTCAATAACAACGATACGGCCGCTGACCGGATCGTGGGCGAACTGGCAGTTACAGCCGCCGATTACGCCGATGGCGCGGATGATGCTGTAGGAATACTCCTGCAGTTTCTTCTGGACATCTTCCGAGATAGTGAGCATCGGAGCCGAGCAGAAGGAGTCACCGGTGTGTACACCGATCGGGTCGATATTCTCGATGAAGCAGACGGTGATGACATTATCCTTGGCATCACGGACAACTTCGAGCTCCAGCTCTTCCCATCCGGCGATACACTCTTCAACGAGGACCTGGCCGACTAAAGAAGCCTGCAGACCTCTTTCACAGACGACCTTCAGTTCGTCTACGTTATAAACAAGGCCGCCGCCGGCACCACCCATGGTATAGGCAGGACGGAGAACGACCGGGTATTTCAGTTCTTCCGCGATCTTGACCGCTTCGTCAACGGAATAGGCAACCTGGGAACGAGGCATTTCGATACCGAGTCTGGCCATGGTGTTCTTAAACTCGATACGGTCTTCACCACGCTCGATGGCATCGACCTGAATACCGATAACCTTTACGTTATATTTGTCGAGGACGCCTGCCTGAGAAAGCTCGGAGCAAAGATTCAGGCCCGACTGTCCGCCAAGGTTCGGGAGAAGGGCATCCGGACGCTCTTTTTCAATGATCTGGGTCAGTCTTGCCAGATTCAAAGGTTCAATGTAGGTGATGTCCGCCACATCCGGATCAGTCATGATTGTCGCCGGGTTGCTGTTTACCAGTACGATCTCGTAACCGAGCTTCTTCAGCGCCTTACAGGCCTGAGTACCGGAATAGTCGAACTCGCACGCCTGGCCGATGATGATCGGGCCGGAACCAATAATCAGAATCTTGTTAATGTCATCCCTCTTTGGCATGGTTTCTTCCTCGCTTATATATTTATTTACTTATTTGACCCTATTGGGGCATTTTAACTGGGAATATAATAACAGAAAAACAGACGAATGGGAAACCCAAATATCCGATACGGAAAAGAAGGGTTTTTTATGGAAAAACACAGTATTTCTTTTTTGTGGGAAAAACCGCGAAAACGGCGTTGACTTTTAACTTTGAGGCGTTCATAATTTCAGTAGGTATTCCCCGAATAAGGAGGTGACGAAGATGGATAGTCCTGATGGCAGTTATCGAAGGCGTGGCTGTTCTGCGAAAAAGGATTCAGATGAGAACCATTTGCGGCTCGATCTTCGTCAAGGTCTTTCCCTCTGATCCTGATTTGAATCTTTTTTCACGTAACGCTTCCCCTTTGCAATAGCACTTTGGTGCCGTACTACTTTAAGCAAATGGAGGCGGTTTTCGCATGGAAAACGAGAATGAGACAAGAAATGTAGTCGAAGAGATCGTTGCATTGATCCGGGGCAATAAGCCGAACCGGGAATTGCGCGAACTCCTCGAAGATTACCATGAAAGCGACATCGCGGACGCGATCGAGCTGATCACCAAAGAAGAACGTAAGAAACTGTATCATATCCTCGGCGCCGAGAAGGCTTCCGATATCTTCGCCTACCTGGAAGATCCGGAGGAATTCATCAATGAGCTCGACATTCAGAGTGCGGCGAAGATCCTCGAAAACATGGACGCCGATGACGCGGTCGATGTACTCGAAGAGGTAGATGAGGAGACCCAGGAAAAGATCATCTCCTTGATGGACGATGAGAGTTCCCAGGACATTAAACTTATCCAGTCCTATGAGGACGATGAGATCGGTTCGAAGATGACCACGAACTTTGTTGTCATCAAGAACGACCTGACGATCAAGCAGGCTATGAAAGAGTTGATCCGCCAGGCAGATGATAACGATAATATCTCCACCATTTATGTTGTGGATCAGGAGGAGAAGTTCTACGGCGTGATCGACCTCAAGGACCTGATCAAGGCCAGAGATTTTGCCAAGCTGGAATCCCTGATCGTCACAAGTTACCCGTATGTCCTGGACCACGATAAGATCGATGTGTCCATCGAAAAGATCAAGGACTACGCCGAGGACTCCATCCCGGTATTAAATGAGGATAGCAAGGTACTGGGTGTAATCACCTCCCAGGACATCATCGAAGTCGTAGATGATGAGATGGGTGATGACTACGCGAAACTCGCCGGCTTGACCGCGGAGGAAGATCTGAAGGAGACGCTTCCCCAGAGCATGAAAAAGAGACTGCCCTGGCTGGTCACGCTTCTGGTTTTAGGGCTGATCGTTTCCACAGTCGTAGGTCTGTTTGAGACAGTCGTTTCGGAACTGGCGATCGTGGTGTGCTTTCAGAGCCTGATCCTGGACATGGCCGGAAATGTCGGCACCCAGTCGCTGGCTGTTACGATCCGTGTGCTTATGGATGAGCACCTGAAAGCCAGTGAGAAGATCAAGTTCGTATTTAAAGAAATGCGGGTCGGTTTTTTTAACGGCATGCTTTTGGGCTCGCTGGCATTTCTCGGGATCGGCCTTTACGTGATGCTGGCAAAGCACTATCCGATGCATTTTTCCTTTGCGGTGGCGGCCTGTGTAGGCGGCTCGCTGTGGCTGGCCATGATCGTCAGCAGCCTGGTTGGTACACTGGTGCCGATGTTTTTCCATCGCCTCAAGGTAGACCCGGCGGTGGCATCCGGACCTTTGATCACTACCGTAAACGATCTGGTGGCAGTGGTTACGTATTACGGCTGCGCATGGATCTTCCTGATCAATCTTTTCCACACAGTTGCATAAAACAGTTCGTTGATCACAAGCATTGAGTCATAGAAAAAGCCGGCACGGAACAGCCCGATGCCGGCTTCTTTATTTCGTTTTCAACGGTTTCAGATGGATCCGCTTTTTCTTTAGAGCAGGATCATACCCATTACATTCTTCTGGAGAGAACGGATGCGGGTGATCTCGTCAGAGATGGCACTGAAGCGGGATTCGTTTCTCTTTTCCACCAGAATGACCTGATCATAGGATTCCAGATTCTTGATTCCCTGCGCTCCGGAGAGAAGGTTTCCTTTGAATTCGATCTTGCCCTTCAAGGCTTTGAGCAGGTCGGAAAGAGCCGGATCTTTTTCATCCACAGTACCGATGAGGCAGACCTTTCCGCTTTCGTTCGCGGTAACTGCCTGGACGTTGGCGGCGACGGAAGAAACGATGTCTTTATCCTCATAGAGCGAATCGCCTTCGAGACGGCGGATGGTCTTTTCGAAAAGACGCTTTTTCTTTCCGGGAAGCACACCCAGGACAGGAACATCGTAGCGGGTGCTGACTCCGTTTCTGTTTCTGACTTTTCCGCCGAGGAAATCCTTGACGAATACGAGAACGCAGGCAAGAACCAGTCCGCCGGCAAATCCGAGGATGCCGAACTTCAGTGCGCTTCTCTTCCAGCTCTTATTCTGCTGGGCGTGATTCTGCTTGCTCTGGGCAGCAGACAGATCTGCCTGCATCTTCTTTACTTCAGCTTCTGCAGCGGTAATGAGGATCTGATTGTCAGCCACAGTGGTATTTAACTGGTTCAATGTTGCCTGGTCAGTGATCAGGTTCTTTTCCGCAAGTGCGGTGTTATCTTCGTAAGATGTCTTCTTCTGGTACATGGCCCAGTTGACTTCCACACCGGTAAAGGAACCGACTTTGGTGACCTGACAGTCCGGGTTCAATTCAGCCAGTTCTTCGAGAACTTTTGTATAGAGGAATTCGCAGCCCTTCTTGGCAACATCCGGATCCGGATGGACCACGCACAGTTCCACGAACTGATTGTTCTTGTTGGTAATGGAGACCAGCTCGCCGATATACTTCTCGTCGAGATCCTTAAGACCCATTGCCTTAGCCATATCCTTCAGCATATCGTTCGGGACCGGAGACATCATGGTGCAGGCATTGACCATACGCATCAGTTCACTGTTTCTGTAATTGGAATAATCTTCGTCGGCTTCCGGGGGAATCGGAATATCGAAACCGATGGTGATACGGGAAGTGCCGCAGTTAAAGGAATCGATCTGGTTATACAAGCTGTTGTTCTGATATTCGCGACGGGAGTCACTGAGATCCTGTTCGTGCTTGACCCGTGTTTCTGTATAAGGGATGTTCACTGTTGTCAGAGTCTCGTTGGTCTTTTTCAGCTTCTCGATCTCGGCCTGCTTCACGGCGATATCCTTGTTGAGCGAGTCAATGGTATCGGTCAGCGAGGTGCTGACGGTGGCACGACGGGCCCGATAGATACCAAATGCTCCGCCAAGGCCTGTAAACAGGATGGTCAGAGCAACAATAAGACAAGCGGATTTCACAAAAGAGGCGAGGATATCCGACAGTTTAATAGTGATTTCTTTGTTCTCCATAAAAAGCTCCCCTGTGCACATAGCTTCCTTGCGTGTTGAAGATATATGCAGTTGATAAATTCTTGCGAAAAGATACGTTACGGCTGATATGTTTCCATACAAGGTGAATTATAACATAAGGCAGACGGCATTCGCATATTCATACTATTACAGAATAAAGAAGATTCAAGAAGAGAATTGTCACATTTCTCCCTTCGAAAAAAACTATTGACAAACGTTTCCCTGCAGAGTAATCTAACCTCAAATTGAATACGTCAAAAGCGATGACGAAGAGAAGTAGCCTGTTTTATCGCTTCCAGCGAGCGGGGGACGGTGTAAGCCCCGTAGAGTGAATGCAGGTGAATAACACTTCCGAGCTGCAAAATGAAATGCGAAAGAGTCCGCAAAGTAGTGGATGCCGAGAGCCGCGCGTCAGGTGGCAGGGTTTGTTGGAACCCGGTAAGGTGGCTGTGGAGATCACAGCAATTCAGGTGGTACCGCGATTTTATAAGTCGTCCTGAAGCAGAAGATGCTTCGGGGCGTTTTTGTTTTCCCGGGATTCTTCGAAAGAACTATAGGACATGCCTTCTTTTCCGACCAACCGGAAAAGAGGAGCCAGAAACAATGCAAAGGAGCAACGGGAAATGGACATTTTAGATGTAAGAGAGATCTTTAGAAACAGAGAACAGTACCTCGGAAAAGAAGTCACAGTCGGCGGCTGGGTCAGATCCATCCGTGACAGCAAGACTTTCGGCTTCATCGTACTGCATGACGGTACCTTCTTCGAACCAATCCAGGTGGTGTATCACGATGCGCTTCCGAATTTCGAAGCAATCTGCAAGACCAACGTCGGTGCGGCTCTTATCGTGACAGGTACTTTGGTGGCCACTCCGGAGGCCAAGCAGCCTTTTGAGATCCAGGCGACCGAGGTGACACTGGAAGGTGATTCCACACCGGATTATCCGCTCCAGAAGAAGCGTCACAGCATTGAGTACTTAAGAACCATTACCCATCTTCGTCCGAGAACGAACCTGTTCCAGGCGGTCTTCAGAGTAAGATCCCTGTGTGCTTACGCGATCCACAGATTCTTCCAGGAAAGAAACTTCGTTTATGTGCATACTCCGCTGATCACCGGTTCTGACTGCGAGGGTGCAGGTGAGATGTTCCAGGTCACCACACTGGATCTGAACAACATCCCGAAGACCGAAGACGGAAAAATCGATTACAGCCAGGACTTCTTCAACAAGCCGACAAACCTCACGGTCAGCGGTCAGCTCAACGGTGAGACTTTCGCCATGGCATTTAAGAACATCTACACCTTCGGACCGACGTTCCGTGCCGAGAACAGTAACACCACCCGTCATGCGGCCGAGTTCTGGATGATCGAGCCGGAGATCGCATTTGCAGACCTCAAGGATGATATGCTCCTTGCCGAGTCCATGATCAAGTACATCATCAACTTTGTACTGGAGAACGCGCCGGAAGAGATGAAGTTCTTTAACGATTTCGTAGATAAGGGTCTGATCGAAAGACTCCAGCATGTTGCCTCTTCCGATTTTGGTCATGTGACCTATACCGAGGCAATAGAGATCCTTGAGAAAGTAAACGACAAGTTCGAGTACAAGGTTTCCTGGGGCTGCGATCTGCAGACTGAGCATGAGCGTTATCTGACAGAAGAAGTATTCAAAAAGCCGGTATTCGTTACCGATTATCCGAAGGAGATCAAGGCTTTCTACATGAAGCTCAATGAGGACGGAAAGACTGTTGCTGCTATGGACTGCCTCGTTCCGGGCATCGGTGAGATCATCGGCGGTTCCCAGCGTGAGGATGACTACGACAAGCTGGCTGCCCGTATTACGGAGCTGGGCATGAAGCCGGAAGACTATGGATTCTACATGGATCTTAGAAAGTTCGGTACTGCCCGTCATGCCGGTTTCGGTCTCGGATTTGAGCGCTGCGTCATGTATCTGACAGGTGTCAGCAACATCCGTGACGTGATCCCGTTCCCGAGAACGGTCAACAACTGTGAACTCTAATCTACATGCTTATATGACTGAGTGAATAAGGAGGAAAAAGTATGGGTACGATTATTATCCCGGACGGGTACAAGAGCCCGCAAACCATTCGCGAAACAGAAGTTGCGATCAAGGAAGTGAAAGACTATTTCGAGCGTGCGCTGGCTGATGCTTTGAGCCTGACACGTGTATCCGCCCCGCTGTTTGTAAAGCCGGAGTCGGGACTCAACGATAACCTCAATGGTGTAGAAAGACCGGTTGCATTTGGCATTAAAGAACAGGATGAGAAAGAAGTGGAGATCGTGCATTCTCTGGCAAAATGGAAGAGAATGGCACTGAGTAAATACGGTTTTCATCCGGGCGAAGGTCTGTATACCGATATGACCGCGATCCGCCGTGATGAGGAGACCGACAACCTTCACTCCATCTATGTGGACCAGTGGGACTGGGAAAAGATCATCACGAAGGAACAGAGAAATGTGGAGACACTGAAAGAAACCGTATTCCGCATTTATATGGCGATTAAGCAGACCGAGTATTACATCTGCGGCAAATACCACTTCATGGATCCTTTCCTGCCGAACGAGATCCATTTCATCACGACGCAGGAACTGGAAGATATGTATCCGGATCAGACTCCGAAGGAAAGAGAGAACCTGATCACCAAGAAGTACGGAGCGGTGTTCCTCATGCAGATCGGTGGTGCGTTAAAGTCCGGAAAACCGCATGACGGACGTGCGCCGGACTACGATGACTGGTCGCTGAACGGTGATATCCTCGTTTATTATCCTGTGCTGGGCTGTTCTTTGGAACTGTCTTCCATGGGTATCCGCGTGGATGAAGAAGCCATGAAGACCCAGCTGAAGATCGCCGGCTGTGAAGAGCGCGCGAAACTGCCGTTCCAGAAAGACGTGCTGGAGAAGAAGGTGCCGTATACCATCGGTGGCGGTATCGGTCAGTCCCGTATCTGCATGTTCTTCCTGCAGCGTGCGCATATCGGTGAAGTCCAGTCTTCGATCTGGCCGGAAGATGTCGTGGAAAAAGCGATGTCACATGGTGTGAATCTTTTGTAAGTAGTAGAAATTTACGTCGAAAAAGTTTTGTCGGAAGAGCGGGGGCGAAAGCTTCCGCTCTTTTTTGAAGTCAGAAAAATGTCAGTTGGAAAAATCGAAAGTTACGGGCTGAGTCGAATGGATCAGATCTTCACCCAAAAGTTCATCAACGAAAGCCTGGGTGTCCGAAGTAGTGCCATCCTTTCGTTCGCAGCCGACACCGGCGGCGAAGGATAATACTGCCGTCAGGGCAAGACAAAAGCCGAAAATACGTAGAAACTGCTTCATACTACGCCTCCTTCTTCCTTACCGGTCATGTGCTTTCACATGACATTCTATCCCCAATGTCCTAGCATCATTGTAACGGACAAGTGGAAAAATAGGATGACGATTCTGTCACGAAAGGAAAAAACAGCGTAATGGCCGTGGAAAGTGCATTTACCGGAGAAGGTAAAAAATCAGTTCAGAAGAACGAAGATACGGATCAGGATATTGATGCCCAGCTGTGCCAGCACATAGAACATCAGATAGCTTATGGTCAGCATATTGAAAGCTGAATCGTCTTTTATGGCCAGATCATGCCGGATGGATACGAAGTGACAGATCCCCATGATGACCAGCGCCACAAAGATCAGTGTAAAGGCGCCTCGGGTACCGAAAAGAACGGACAGAAAGATCAGGACGTCGGCAAAGCACATGTAAATGGAAGAGATGGTGACGGTGTCCAAAGCACGAAGAAAAGTCATCCGCCGGTTTACCAGACGCGACGTCAAAGTAAAGCACAATGACAGGATCAGGACACTGAGCCACAGCATCGCGCTAAGTACGAAAAATGCCGTGACCGGATGGGCGGAAAACAGATCTGTCTTACCGAAGATCAGGGAGATCAGCATCCCCAGAAACGGGGAATCCGTGAAGGTGGTAAAGAGTACCATCAGAGAGGTCAATGTCGCAAAAAGAGTGTTGACGATGATGACTTTATTGATGGGGACCACTGCCGGACGGTTTTCGATCGTAGATACCGGATGCCAGATATAAGACATTACCGGCCGCAGAAGCTTGGACATAGACGGGAAGGTGGAACGGACCTGGGTAATAAAGGTGGCAAAAGTAAACCGGGGCTGTTTGTCCTGGTTCCAGACCTGCTTTTCTTTTTTCTGGGTTTTCTTAGCTGCTTTTTCAGCTTTTTTCTCTGCCTTGGCGGCCTCTTTATCCGATTTACGGGTATCCGGATCTGCTGAAGCGCCGGACGAGAAAGTTTCCGCCGAAGAGGAAGAAGCAGAATATGAAGAAGAGGTATTTGCGGCGGTGGAAGTTTCTCTTCCGCCACCGGAGGCACTTCCGGCTTTGCCACGACAGGTGCAGCGCTGTCCGGGCGCCAGTTCTCGTCCGCAGTAAAAACAAGTTTTCATATTCTTTATCCACCCCTTTTCCCCGAAGGGAAAAACTATTCCAAACCAACTATTCGCTTCCCCGGGCAGGATGCGCATCCTTCTTTCCGAGGGGGAGCACTTTATGTATAATACGTGATATATGTTATGATTTTGTGTCGAACTGAAGATTTTTTTGCCAAATTTTCAGGAATCGACTTGTGAGGAAAACATAGTGAAGGAAAATCCGGAAAAAGTCAAGGGCAGGAAACAGGATCGGGCGGTGAAAGGGCAGCCGGACTACGGCTGTGTACCGTCTTTTTTCTGGTACCGCTTTTTCGGATCCGGCATCGTGATCAATATTGCCCGTCTGGTTTTCGGTATGAAGATCAAAACCGATAAGCGGATCAAGAATATGGAAGGACCACTGGTCATTGTGGGAAATCACCCTTCCTACATCGATCCCATCATCATGGGCACCACTGTATATGGCCGGCCCATCAATTTTGTGGCCGGAAATTTCCTTTTCAGAAATAAGATCTTCGGCCACATCATTACCAAAGGCGGCTGTATTCCGAAAGCCCAGTACAGAAATGATATGCGTACGGTAAGGGCGATGTTCCGTGTTCTTTCCCGAGGGGGAGTGCTGGGTATTTTTCCGGAGGCGACCCGCATGGTGGACGGCCACTCGATCTGGTTTGACAGCGGACTGGCTTCGGTGGTGAAAAAGAGCGGCGCCGGACTTGCGATCCTTCGGACGCATGGCGCCTATATGACGTGGCCGAGATGGAGCCGCAATTCCTGGAGAAAGGGAAAGATCACTGCGGAATATGTGTATGTGCTTTCAAAAGAAGAAGCCGCGGAAATGACTGTGGAGGAGATCCATCAGGCGATGCTTTCCCACATGGACTATAACGAGTATGAATATTTCCGGGAGCATCCGCAGGTGTTCCGTTCCGAGGCGCCGGCAGACGGAGTGGAAAATGTGGCCTGCCTCTGTCCGAAGTGCGAAGGAAAAAAAGAAGACGGGTCCCGTCTTGCGGATCGAAACACCATGCGCTCGGACGGTCACGGGCTCAGGTGCATTTCCTGCGGAAACCAGGTCAAAATGGATAAGTATGGTTTCTTTTCTGCGGTGACGGAAAAGGATAAGTGTTTTCCGGATCTGCATGCCTGGCACACCTGGGAAGAGACGCTCTATGCCCGGGATGTGGAAGACCCGGATTTTACTCTGAAGGAAGACGTTACACTTTTTCAGCCGGTGGATGAATACGATAATGCAAAGGTCGGATCCGGCACCATTACGATCGCAAACGGAACGATCACTTTTGACGGGCAGGCCTGTGCGCCTGAAGACGGCATCATATACCGGAAAGGAAAGCCTTTGAAGGCTCACAAAAACAGAGATATTCTTTCGAAGAGCAGTCCTGTGCAGAAACAGTTTTCCATCGCCTCCATGAAGGGTGTCCTCTACGATTTCGGGCAGTATTTCGAGCTTTATGAATCCGGTGGACAGGTATACCGCTTTTACCCGAAAAACACCCAGAGGATCCATGAGATCAACGGGATTATCCAGGCTATGAAGAATCAGAAATAAAGCTCGTGGATCCGGTCCAGCATGAGCGGGATATTTTCGTCGGAGTATTCGATCTCGGAAGAAAACAGCCGGGAAATCTCGATCAGGGTATCCCGGGAAAGTTCCCCATCCTCTTTTTGATGCGCGGTAAAAAGTGCGCAGAGAAGAAGTGTGCTGACGATGCAGAAGAGGACTCTTTCCGTAAGAAGGTCATCGTCCTGGGCGCCAGAAATATGGCGGAAAAGAAAATATGCAAGAAGCCGGGAGGGGACCGGAGTCGAAAAGATCTCCTCCGAAAAAGAAATCCCAGGTGCATTTTGAAGACGGGATAACTCCTGATTCCATGAGGGATCCAGCCGTTCCAGTTCAAAAAGAAAATCTCCCCAGTCACGAAGATCCAAAGAAGGCACGGCAACGTGGCATTTTTCGCAGATCTTTTCCAGACGGCAGGAAAAAGAAGATCCAGGTTCGTGTAACGCGGTGAAAAGCTCATTCCGGAAAAGAAGCAGGTCGCGGTAATACGTGTCGTCTTCGGCGGAAAGACCGTCGAGCGGATCGGAGGTTTCGGTCCAGGTCGCTTTTTCCTTTCCGTATTCACATTTTCCGAAGCGGAACGGAGCATCGGAAAAAAGAATGATCCGTGCGGCTTCTTCACAACAGAGCCCAAGTCCCATCTCGGTCCGGGAGCCGATCTCATTTCTGAAACGGGGGTGATCCCGGCAGATCTGGCAGAGAGAATCTTCCCCCAGATTCAGGATCAGGTCGCAAAGATTTCTTTCGTTCAAAAAAGGACAGCGTTCTTCTTTTCCCTGCAAAAGAAAACAGGCAGAGCCGTCTTCTGACTCGGAAATATAACGGGAAAAAAGCCCGGCAAAAGGGCCGGAAGTGCTTTTGTATCGGACAAGGGAATCCTCGTCGATATCGATCTCCCAGCCGATGCAACAGCTATGACGGCAATCTCCGGCGATGCATTGAAAACCGGTCATGTAATCCGGTATGAAGATGCGCTGAATCTCATTTTCCATGGACAATATCCTCCGAGAAAAAATGTATCGCGAATACGGGAGCTTGGCAAGTGAAGAAAAAAACAGGAAGAGATTTGCAACGCGGGAAAAATCTGTCTCGTCAATTACACGATGGCGAAATTGAGAAAAAGCCGTTTTCAAATACGTATTGGAAAAAGAAAAACACAAAAGCGAGGAGAATATATAAATGAAAAAGGTAAACGGAAAAACGATTGCAGCAATTCTTATGGCAGGGGCACTTTTGATCAGTGCCAGCGGATGCGGCAAAAAAGTTACCGCGAATGGAGAAAGCAATAAAACAGGGATCACCACCACGGTGGGGGAGAAAAATCCGGCAGCGGAAATTGTCGGAAATCCGGATAAAGAGAATGCAAGCGAACGCGGCGTGATGAGATCTCTTGATGCCAAAGACCCGGTGATCGAAGAACTGAGAAGTGCGTATTCGGAAATCAACTGGCAGCTGTACAGCAAGATCGTTTCGGGTTCCGAGCTCACGGTCGAAGCCATTATCAGTGATAAGTACGACATGAATGCGCCTGGAAAGATCACGCTTTATGTATTTGCGTATAACGATGAGTATACCTGGAACACAGAAGATGCCTTTGCAACGATGGAAGGCGCTCCCTGCCGTCCGATCGTCGATCAGTCCTATAACACGATCCACACATACTGGATCCAGGGAAATCTCCCGCAGGAAATGCCGACCGGAAAATATACGATGGTCTTCGTCCTTCCGGACGGAACAGTCGATTCCATGGTGGATTTCGATCTGGTGCAGCCCAGCGAGGCACCGGCGCCGCAGGCGGTCGGCTGATCACCGGGAACCGAAGGGAGTTCGGCGGGCAATCCTTTTAAAACAGCAACTGTCGAAAAAAGTATTCTTTTCGATCATTAAAGAAAAAGCGGCGGCTTCTACCCCTCATTAAAGCCCCGCTTTTTTTCTTTATATTAAATTGAATCCAAGGGGAAATGGAAGTATAATAATAGGGCTTGGCCAACAAGTAATTTTTTCCAAGGAGTGTGAACATTATGGCAATGGTTGCAAAGAAGAGTGTCGAAGACTTAAATGTTTCCGGCAAAAGAGTCATCGTTTAAGTCCACACGAACGATGACTCTTAAATGTTTCCGGCAAAAGAGTCATCGTTCGTGTGGACTTTAACGTACCGCTCGATAAGAAGACAGGTGAAATTACAGACGATAAGAGAATCAAGGGAGCTCTCCCGACGATCAAGTATCTCGTAGATAATAACGCAAAGGTGATCCTGGTTTCCCACCTGGGTCGTCCGAAGAACGGACCGGAGCCGGCATTCTCCATGAAGCCTGCTGCTGACCGTCTGGCTGAACTGATCGGTAAGCCGGTTACTCTGGCTGCTGATGTCATCGGTGAAGATGCAAAGGCAAAGGCTGCTGCTCTTAAGGAAGGCGAGATCCTGATGCTGGAGAACGTCCGTTTCCATAAGGAAGAGACAAAGAATGATCCGAAGTTCGCTGCTGAACTGGCTTCCATGGCTGATCTGTATGTAAACGATGCTTTCGGTACAGCTCACCGTGCTCACGCTTCTACCGCTGGTCTGGCTAACTTCCTGCCGTCTGCTTCCGGTTACCTCATCGAGAAGGAGATCAAGTTCATCGGTGGTGCTCTGGCAAATCCGGCACGTCCGTTCGTTGCGATCCTCGGTGGTGCGAAGGTTTCCGATAAGATCGGCGTTATCACAAACCTGATGGATAAGGCTGACACCATCATCATCGGTGGTGGTATGGCTTACACCTTCATCGCTGCTCAGGGCGGTACGATCGGTAACTCCCTGTTCGAAGCAGATAAGGTAGATCTGGCAAAAGAACTCCTGGCTAAGGCTGAGGAGAAGGGCGTAAAGCTCCTGCTGCCGGAAGATACAGTTGTTGCTGATGCATTTGCTGCAGATGCAAATTCCCAGGTCGTTCCGACCATGGAGATCCCGGATGGATGGGAAGGCCTCGACATCGGTCCGAAGACCATCGAGAAGTTCTCCAACGAGATCAAGAATGCCAAGACCGTTATCTGGAATGGTCCTGCCGGCGTATTCGAGTTCGAAAAGTTTGCTGTTGGTACTAAGGCTCTTGCTCAGGCTATCGCTGAGTCTGATGCTATCTCCATCATCGGTGGTGGTGACTCCGCAGCTGCTATCGAGAAGCTCGGCTTCGCTGATAAGGTAACCCACATCTCCACAGGTGGTGGTGCTTCCCTCGAGTTCATCGAAGGTAAGGTACTCCCGGGTATCGATTGCCTGAACGATAAGGAGATCGGCAGAACATTTGCTGCCGGTAACTGGAAGATGAACTGCGGTATCCCGGCGGATGCTGTTAAGCTCATCGAAGAACTGAAGCCGCTCGTTAAGGATGCTACAGCGAAAATCGCTCTCGGCGTCCCGGCTACAGCTCTGGCTGCTGCTGTTGAGGCTACAGCTTATACCAACATCAAGATCGCTGCTCAGAACTGCCACTTCGAAGAGAAGGGTGCTTTCACAGGCGAGATCTCCCCGCTGTGGCTGGCTAAGATGGGCGTTACCTACTGCATCATCGGTCACTCCGAGCGTCGTGAGTACAACGCTGAGACAGACGAGACAGTGAACAAGAAGGCTCTGGCTCTTCTGAAGTACGGCGTGAAGCCGATCATCTGCTGCGGTGAGTCCCTGGCTCAGCGTGAGGCAGGCGAGACATTTGACTGGATCAAGGGTCAGATCGTTGGCGCTTTCAAGGATATCCCGGCTGACAAGCTCTGCCAGATCACTATCGCTTATGAGCCGATCTGGGCTATTGGAACTGGTAAGACAGCTACAGACGAGCAGGCTGAGGAAGTTTGCAAGTTCATCCGTGGCGTCATCGCTGAGCTCTACTGCGAGAAGTGCGCTGAGGCGATCACCATCCAGTATGGCGGATCCTGCAACGCGGGTAATGCTGCTGGTCTCTTTGCCCAGGCCGACATCAACGGCGGTCTCGTCGGTGGTGCTTCCCTGAAGGCTCAGGACTTCTCCGTGATCTGCAACGCTGCTAAGTAATCTTAATAAGAAGCGTAGAATTACATGATTTACAAAGACCCGTCTTCGAAAGAAGACGGGCCTTTTTTTGTCGCCTGTGAGGCGACCTTTTCGAAAGGCTTTTCCTGTTTAATGGACTCATAAGAAAGAAACACGGCCGAAAGGCCAAACCGGAAAATAAAGATATCCGGTTCCCCAAAAGGAGGAAAAGACCATGACAAAGAAGAATACCGAAAAGAAAGAACTGAGAAACAACATCACCGAGATCGTATTTATTCTCGATAGAAGCGGTTCCATGGGCGGACTGGAAAGCGATACCATCGGTGGATTCAATTCCATGATCCAGAAGCAGAAGAAAGAAGCGGGCGAATGCTACGTCACCACAGTGCTTTTTGATTCGAAGGTGGAAACGCTTCATGACCGGATCCCGCTTTCTGAGATCTCTGACATGACGGACAAAGAGTATTTCGTCCGCGGCAGCACCGCTCTTCTGGATGCCATTGGCTCGACCGTATCCCATATCAGCAATATCCATAAGTATGTGCGGAAAGAGGATGTGCCGGCCCACACGATCTTTGTGATCACCACAGATGGAATGGAAAACAGCAGCCGGGAATACTCTTCCGGGAAGGTCAAGAAAATGATCGAGCAGAAGAAAGAAGACGGATGGGAATTTTTGTTCCTCGGCGCAAATATCGATGCGGTGGAAACAGCCAGAAGCTTCGGAATCAGCGAGGAGCGGGCGGTGAATTACCACTGCGATGCCAAGGGCACGGCATTGAATTTTGCGGGCCTCTGCCAGGCCATCGGGAGCGTGAGAAAAAAAGGAAAAATGGACTCGGCCTGGAGAGCGGAGATCGACGCGGATTTTGAGGAACGTGGATGATCTTCGGGCAAAGCTTTGAAAGATATGCGGGAAGGCGCCTTCGTGCTATAATAGACCTACTCGAAAAAGAGAGGTAAAAACGAATGACACAAGATACAGCTTCCCTGGGTATCCACAAAGTCGGAATCGTCGGTCTGGGACTGATCGGCGGATCTCTGGCGAAGGCGATCCATGAGCGGACTCCGGTCGAGACGATCGTGGCCGTCGACCCTGATGAAAAAGCCGGTGAACTGGCGACCCAAGAAGGCGTGATCAGTGCATTTTCCAAGGATGACCTTTCGATCCTGAACGGGAGCGATCTGGTCATCCTTTGCGCGCCTGTAGATGCGATCAAGGAAATGGCTCCCAAACTGGGCGCGATGGATATCGGCATTATTACGGATGTGGGCTCGGTCAAGGGGCCGGTGATGGAAGCGGTAAAGCTTCCGAATTTCATCGGCGGTCACCCGATGGCCGGTTCAGAGCGCCACGGTTATTCCTGCAGCAGCGGTTCTCTTTTTGAAAATGCACTGTATGTGTTATGTCTTCAGGAAAATTCCACTATCCACGTGAAGACGATGAAAGATATGGAAAGCCTGATCCGCATGATCGGGGCGATCCCGATGTGTATGTCGGCGGAACTTCATGATAAGCGTGTGGCGGCGGTATCGCACCTTCCCCACGTGGTGGCCAGCAGCCTTTCGCTGCTTCTTGCCCAGAAGGATGACGGCGCGTTAAGCCGTATGGCGGCGGGCGGTTTCCGGGATATTACACGTATCGCTTCTTCCGATCCGGATCTGTGGGCAGGCATTACGAAGAATTCCAGGGAAGCCCTGGTTCCCATCATGGATGAATATATTGCACTCCTTTCACGCTGGAGGGAGGAACTGGCTATGGATCACACTTCTGAGGTGCGAAGCCTTTTTGCCCAGGGCTCCTTCTACCGGAACCACCTGGACAGCGATCTCCGCGGAGCGCTGGAGGCATCTTCGCTTCTGCATGTGTATGTGGACGATAAGCCGGGTGAACTTGCCCGGATCACTTCGATCCTGGGTAAAGGCAATATCAATATCCGTAATATCAATATCCGCAACTTCCGTACTTACGAAGGCGGCCAGGTGAGCCTGCTTCTGGGTACCACCAAGGAAGCGGTGGAAGCCTATGCACTTTTGAAGGAGGCCGGCTATGAGTGTGATTAAAGCAGGTCTCATCGGATGTCCTCTGGGACATTCTCTTTCTCCTTATATTCATGAGCGCATCATGGAGGCCAGTGGCATTTCCGGCCGCTATGAGCTTTATGAGATTTCTCCGGAAGAACTTCCGAAATACGCTCCGATCCTGATGAAGGAACTGACGGGTTTTAATGTCACGATCCCGCATAAAGTGGCGATCCTTCCGTTTCTTTCCGAAGTGGCGCCGATGGTAAAAGAATACGGCGCGGCCAATACCGTGTGCGGAAAGGTCGGCTATAACACCGATGTGGACGGATTCCTTTCCTGCGGGATCCCGCTTGACCGGAAAGTCCTTCTTCTCGGCGCCGGCGGCGTCGCCCGCATGATGGCGGTGGAGACCTTAAAGGCCGGCGGCGATCTTTCGATTTGGGCCCGTTCTCCGGAAAAAGCACTGGCGCTGGTGGAGGAGTGTAAGGCGAAGGGTTTTAAAAAGGTCCGTGTGATCTCTGACGATGACAAAGAAATGAGCGGTGACAGTGCATTTGACACAGTATTAAACGGCACACCCTGTGGCATGTGGCCCAATGTGCATGGAACTGCGCCCCATCTGGATTTGCTTAAAGATGGTGGCACTTTCTTCGATACTGTCTATAATCCCTGCCCGACGAAGACCTGCATGCAGGTCCGTGCAAAGGGAAACTACGCGGTATCCGGTCTGAAGATGCTTTTGCATCAGGCGATTGCGGCGGAGAAGATCTGGGCGCCGGATGCCCGTTTTGATGAGGAAAGACTTTCCGGGATCCTTCCGGATCTGCGGAAAAAGCTTTGGGAAAAGAGCCCGATGAAACTGGTATTTACCGGCTTTATGGGTGCCGGAAAGACCACCATCGGCCGCATGACGGCAGAGGAACTTTCGATCCCGTTTATCGACCTGGACGAAAAAATCGTACAGATCGCAGGCTGCCCAATCACCGAGATCTTTAAAAAGGACGGCGAGGAGACCTTCCGGCGCATGGAACACGATGTGCTGAAGATGGTGCTTTCCCAGCCGGGCTCGGCGGTGATCTCCCTGGGAGGCGGTGTGCTGACACAGGAACAGAACCGGAAGGTCCTTTCGGAAAGCCACTCGATGGTGATGTATCTGGATGTGGATCCGGATACGATCTGGGAACGGGTAAAAGACGATACCAGCCGGCCGCTTCTTCAGGCAAAAGATAAGGATGCGGCCAGAAAGCAGATGGAGGAACGTCTTTCTTCCCGCAAAGCTTCTTACGAGGCAGGATCTGATGTGATTCTTCCTGCTTCTGAAGAGAAGGATGTAGTGTTTGACAGGGTGAAGAATCTTCTCCTGCCGTGATACAATAATAGAAACCGTCCGCGTGTCGGAAAACGGCGCCCGGACAGAAGAAGAGAGGTACATACTATGCCGGAAATTATGGCCAATACCAATCATGGAAAATACCCGATCCTGATCCGCACCGGTGCGCTTGCGCAGCTGGGTGAAGTGGCGGCGAAGACCGTCCGGAGCAGAAAGGCGTTTATCGTTACTGATGAGACAGTAAAGGGACTGTATTATGATGCTTCGGAAAAGTCACTGAAAGCTTCCGGGTTCGAGGTCGCTTCCTTTACGGTTCCCGCCGGGGAGTCCAGTAAATGTGAAAAGAATCTTTTCGCGATCTACGATGCCATGCATGAGTTTGGTATGAGCCGTTCCGATCTGGTCATCGCCCTGGGTGGCGGTGTGGTCGGAGACCTGACCGGATTTGCGGCAGCGACATATATGCGCGGATGTCACCTGATCCAGGTGCCGACAACGCTTCTTGCGCAGGTCGACTCCAGTATCGGCGGCAAGACCGGTATTGATATGCCCTACGGAAAGAATCTGGTCGGCGCTTTCTACCAGCCGAATGCGGTGGTGATCGATCCGGGTCTTCTGAAGTCCCTGTCCCGCACCCGCATGGCGGAAGGTATGGCGGAAGTCATCAAGTACGGCTGCATCCGCGATGCCATGCTTTTCGAGGCGATCGAAAAAGGACAGGCGGATATGGAATGGATGCTGGCCCGCTGCGTGAAGATCAAGACAACAGTGGTCCAGAATGACGAATACGATACCGGCGAGAGAATGCTCCTGAACTTCGGTCATACCTGGGGACATGCGATCGAGAAGGTATCCGGATATACCCGCTATACTCACGGTGAAGCCGTGGCCATCGGTATGGTCAAGGCGGTGGAGCTTGGTGAGAAACTGGGCGAGACGCCGAAGGGCATTAAGGAGCGTCTTCTGAATGTGCTGGAAAAGTGGCATCTGCCGACTTCTACCGATCTTCCGGTGGAGGATCTTTACCAGACCATGCTTTCGGATAAGAAAAAACTCAATGGCAAGGTGTACTACGTCGTCATTAAGGAGATCGGCGACGCCAAGACCTGGCCGTTGTCTGAGCAGGAACTGCATGACCTGCTGTAAGGAGTAATTTTGGGAAAAGAAGAAGTAAAGGTACAGATTCCGGCACTGTTTTCTGCCGGAAAACTGGATATCGAGCCGGGGAAACTGACGGGCGCCGTGCGTGTCCCGCAGAGTAAAAGTATGGCTCACCGGGCGCTGATCATGGCGTTTCTGAGCGGCGATATATCCCTGGCAAAGATCCAGAAAGAGAATGTTTCCGATGATATCCGGGCAACCGAAGCAGCGCTGTTACAGCTTTCTTCGGCGGAACCTATGGCGGACGAACCGGTCATCATCGACTGTAAAGAATCCGGATCGACACTGCGTTTCCTTATTCCGCTGGTGGCGGTACTGGGGATCCATACCCGTTTTATCGGAAGCGGAAGACTTCCGAACCGGCCTGTACGGGAATATGAGAAGGTGTTCGATGGAAATGGCGCTGAGATGATCTATGTCGACCAGACCGGGCTGTCGCTTCCTCTGGAGATCCGTGGCCGGCTCCGTCCCGGTGAATACGAGCTTCCCGGAAATGTCAGTTCCCAGTATATTTCCGGACTTCTGATGGCTTTATCCGCGTTGGAAGGCCCGTCCCGTCTTCGTCTTACAACGGAGCTGGAATCCCGTCCGTATGTGGACATGACCTGTCAGGTCATGGAAGAATTCGGTGTGCATGTGGCGCAGGAAACTGACGGATATTATCTTGCCGGACTTTCCCGGCCTTCCCGGAAGATCCCGTACGATGTGGAATGTGATTATTCCCAGGCGGCGTTCTGGCTGGTGGGAAATTATCTTGGCGCCGCAGTCGTGCTGGAAGGGCTTCCGAAAAAGACATTCCAGGGAGACCGTGCCATCGAAAGTCTTCTTGCCGGCCTTCTTTCGGCGGAAGAGTCTTCTTCGGGAAATGCACTTCCTGTATTTGAAATGGATGCCAAGGATGTACCGGATCTGGTTCCGGTGTTCTCGGTAGCGGCAGCGGCGACAGGCTGTGAGACCCATATCGTGCATGGTGAGCGGCTGCGTCTTAAGGAGTCGGACCGTATCGCATCCACCGCGGATATGCTGAAAGTACTGGGGGCCGATGTCACTATTACCGATGACGGATTGATCATCCGCGGAAAAAGCATCCGCAGAAACGGCAGTGTTTTTTCCGGAGGAACCGTAAACAGCTATAAGGATCACCGGCTGGTCATGGCCTCGGCGATCGCGGCTATCGGGGCGAAAGAAAAGATTTCGATCCAGGATCCGGTCGCCGTGGAGAAATCCTATCCGGGATTTTTCGAAGATTATCTGAATTTGGGAGGAAGAATATATGGGATCAACGTGGGGTAACCGCTTGAAAATCAGTGTGTATGGAGAATCGCACGGCCCCGCGATCGGTGTTCTGATCGACGGACTGCCGTCCGGAATCTCTATTGATGAATCGAAACTTATCAAGGAAATGCAGCGTCGTGCGCCGGGAAGCCAATCCGGTTCGACCACGAGAAAAGAGTCGGATCTGCCGACGATCCTGTCCGGTATCTATAACGGCAAGACCACGGGAACGCCGATGGCTGTGGAGATCCTTAATACCAACCAGCATTCTTCCGATTACGACGGATTTACCGTGACACCCCGTCCCGGTCATGCAGACTATACTGCCCGCCTTCGTTATAAGATGAATAATGATCCCCGGGGAAGCGGACATTTCTCCGGAAGACTGACGGCACCGGTGCTTTTTGCCGGGGCTGTTGCGAAGCAGGTGCTTTCCGCCCGTTGCGGCGCGGAGGTGTACGGCCATATCATCCGGATCGGAAAGATCTCCGGTGTCAGCTGGGAAGAAAAAGACAGTCCGGTGATCCCCCAGGAAGGTGCTTTTCCGCAGGAAAATACAGCTGTGGCTGACCGGATGCGGGAAGAAATCGAAGCCGCGAAGTTGGAGAACGATTCTGTCGGTGGTATAGTAGAGGTGATGGGTACCGGGTTCCCCGGAGGAATCGGCTCGCCGATGTGGGATACTGTCGAGAGCAGTTTTGCCCAGCTGATGTTCGGTGTTCCGGCAGTCAAGGGAGTCTCTTTCGGAAGCGGCTTTGAAGTTGCGGCAAGAAGAGGCTCGGAGAATAATGACCACCTGATGTTCCAGGACGGAAAGCTTCGCATGACCACGAATCATGGCGGCGGATTTGAAGGTGGCATCAGTAATGGTATGCCGATCCTTGCACAGGTGGCTTTCAAGCCGACACCGTCGATCGGGCAGGAGCAGGATACGGTGAACCTGGACACAAAAGAAAACGTGAAGATCACGATCCACGGGCGCCACGATGCGTGCATTGTGCCCCGGGCCCTTCCTGTAGCGGAAGGCTGCCTGGCACTGGCTATGCTGGATGCGTTCCTGGGAAGAGGAGAATAAACGAATGAAGACCATTCTGATCGTAAACGGACCGAATCTTTCAATGCTGGGAAAGAGAGATCCCAAGCATTATGGAAGAGGGACATTGAAAGACCTGGAAAATGCCTGCGTGAACAAGGGCATCGAGCTGGGCGTGAAAGTGGAATGCTTTCAGTCTGAATCGGAATCCGCCATTATCAGAAAACTGCATATGTCAATGGGCCGGATCGACGGTATCGTCATGAATGCCGGCGCGTATACCCACTATAGTATTGCGATCCGGGATGCGATCGAGCTGATTAAGATCCCGGTCATGGAAGTCCACCTTTCCGACATTCACAACAGAGAAGATTTCCGAAATACATCTGTGATCGAATCTGTCTGCAAAAAGCAGTTCTGCGGAATGGGCGTGAAGGGTTATCTTCTGGCTATGGAAGAACTGGTGGAGAATTATTTCTCGGATGATCCGGAAGAGACTTCTTCGGAGACGGATCCGCTTTCTGAAGAGAGAGCGGCGATCAACGAGATCGACCGGGAGATGCTGGTGCTTTTCCAGCGGAGAATGAAGCATTCAGAACGGATCGCGAAGATCAAGGCTCAGTCCGGAACGGCAACGTATGTGCCGGGACGGGAACAGGAGATCCTTGATGCGGCCGAAAAAGCGGTAGAGGAGTCTTACGGGAATTATGCCCGCGAGTTTATGCAGGAGATCCTGCGTCTTTCGAAAGAGAGACAGAAAGAGATCCGTGAGGAGAAGTAAGAAGTGAGAAGGACGAGACTGACATATTTTATAAGTCTTCTTCTTACCGTCTTGCTGATGGTAACGCCGCTTTGCGTGGTTCATGCGGATGAAGGCGTAGATGTCAGTGTCAAAAATGAATCCGGAACCGTATCTATTACTTCAATCAAGAACAATACAGATAAGCAGGTCGTCGGCTGGACGGTGACGATCCGCAATGTACCACCTGAGGCAACACTTGGCAGCGAATGGTGCGCAACTGTTTCTCTTTCCGGCGGAACATTGACCTTTAAGTCTTCGGAAGACTGGAATTCCACGATCGAAGCGGGTTCCACGAATACCGGCATCAATGCCGGCTGTTACTTGAATAATGCTAGTGACTGGCAACCGGGTCCGGGAGATATCTCCATTAAACCGACCTTTGCCAAGGCAGACCCGCCGGCTCCCGGCCCGGATCCGAAGAAGGATGACCCGCCGAAGCCGGGTCCGGATCCGAAAAAGGACGATCCGCCGAAGCCAGGTCCGGATCCGACTGAATCCACACCAACTCCGATTCCGGCAACAGCAACTCCGGTTCCGGCAACGGCTACACCGGCGCCCACATCCTCTCCGGATGCGACTTCCACACCGACTCCGGCTCCGGAAAACACGAATACTCCGACTCCGATCCCGAGTGCTTCCGATTCTTCGGAAACTTCCGAACCAGCGGAATCCACATCAGAGACAGGCGTGGGTATAGTTGAACCGACAGACGGAGATGACTGGCTGACAACAGATGGCAATAAGATCGTGGATATGAACGGGACCCAGGTCTGGCTGACCGGTATCAACTGGTTCGGCTATAACACGGGCACGAATATCTTTGACGGTTGCTGGAGTGTCAACATGGATCAGGCACTGAAAGCCATTGCCGACCATGGATTCAACCTTCTCCGTATCCCGATCTCGGCTGAGCTGGCGCTGGCGTGGAGATATGGAGAATATCCGCAGGCGAATTTCAATCAGGCTACGAATCCGGAACTTGTGGGGAAGAACAGCCTGGAGATCTTTGACTATGCCATTTCTCTCTGCAGAAAATACGGCATCAAGGTCATGATCGATATTCATAGTGCCAACACAGATGCCGCCGGCCACATGACGAATCTGTGGTATACGGACAGCATGACTTTGCAGGACTATCTGGACGGTCTGGGATTTCTGGCGAACCGCTATAAGAATAACGATACGGTCGTAGCTTATGATCTGAAAAATGAACCCCATGGCAAGCCAAATGAAGAGAAGGCGATCTGGAACAGTTCCAGAGAAATGAACAACTGGAAGTATATTGCGGAAATGGCCGGAAATCTGGTCCTGGATGCCAATCCCCATGCTCTGATCGTGATTGAGGGAATCGAGATCTATCCGAAGGATATTTCCGCTAACGGCGATTTTTCCAGCACCAACGATGATGATTACTACTTCAACTGGTGGGGCGCCAATCTTCGTGGCGTAAGAGATTATCCCATCGACTTCGGTTCTCCGGAAAGAAATAAGCAGATCGTGTATTCTCCACATGATTATGGTCCGGCCGTCTTTGCCCAGACCTGGTTTGAGGGGGACTACACCTTTGAATCTTTGAAAGAAGACTGCTGGGAAGATAACTGGCTCTTTATCCATGAAGAAAACATCGCTCCGATCCTCATCGGCGAATGGGGAGGTTTCATGACGGAACCGAACCTGACCTGGATGACATATCTTCGTCAGCTGATCGGTGAAGAATACCTGAATTTCACATTCTGGTGTTTCAATGCCAACTCCGGTGATACCGGCGGACTGGTCCTGGATGATTTCACGACCTGGGATGAAGAGAAGTATGCTTTCGTAAAGGAAGTACTCTGGCAGGATCAGGACAAGTTTGTCGGATTGGATCATGCTGTACCGCTGGGTGACAATGGTATTT
Organism: Oscillospiraceae bacterium; assembly: GCA_902794115.1. Taxonomy (GTDB): domain Bacteria; phylum Bacillota; class Clostridia; order Saccharofermentanales; family Saccharofermentanaceae; genus Scatonaster. The sequence continues at coordinate 31,927 of CADBGD010000002.1, read as the reverse complement.
CTCTTGCGGAATACTCCGGTACCATTACACCGCTTCACCCGGCTTCGACGGAAACGACAACGACGGTTCCGGCTACATCGGAAGAGACAGCGGCTCCGGAAGAAACCGCGGCAGCTACCACACCGGCACCTACACCGGCGCCAACCTATGAGAACCTGATGTCGAAGAAGAATGTAATCACGCCGGGTCTTGTGATCCTCTATATTTTCCTTGCTCTTCTTCTGCTTTTCATCCTGTTCTGCGCATATCTGTATCTCCGTCGTCCGGAAGACTGGAACCGTCTGATCGACCGGTTCTATCTGCCGGAGAAACTCAAGCGGAATCTGCCGGATACGGCGGCTCCGCAGATCGAATCGAATACTGCTGGGGGTATGACCAGTATGAATAATGAATTTGCCGGTAAATATCGTCCGGTGAAAAAGGAGGAGGTATCCGAAATGGATAATCAGAGAATATCACCCTTTACAGGTAAGCCGATTGAAAGACCGGCCGCCCCGACGCCAGTATCGCGTCCAGTTCCGCATAGACCGATAAGTCGTCCGGATGCACGTTCGCAGGTAAGCGCACCGGTTCGTCCGGAAGACCAGGTATCCCATCCTTCGCCGTTCCATTCCGGTCCGGCAAAAACAGCAGCCAGTGCGGCAGCAGCGGCGGCAGCGGCAGCGAGATCGGAGGCCGAGTCAGCAAAGCCGGTAGAAGCAGCGGAGGAGAAGAGAGACAATTTGTTCATGCCGACCTGGGCATCCGGCCCGAGCCGTGCCGAGACACCGATCTGGGCAAAGCCGGCAGCTCCGGTAGAAGATGAACCGGTACAGCATACACCTATCAAGCGGCCCAATATGCGTCCGGCGGCCAATAAGCCGAAGATCGATCCGAACGAGAAGAATGGCCCGTACAACTAAGAAAAAGGCGGCTTCCCGTAAGCCGTGGCAGATGCATCCGGCACTGCTCTCCCTGTTCTTTATTCTGGGAGTAGTGTTGCATCCATTCTGCATTGATTTCAGTGAGCGTTTCCTGTCTCCGACCCAAGAGGGCTTTTTGCTTCTTTCGTCGCTGGGACTGACGCTCCTGATGTTTTTATGCTCAAAAAGCCATCTTCTGTGTTCTCTTCTTCAGACAGGCGGTCTTTTATGGAACGTAGCCGTCTATCTCATCCGTAACCGGGAACAGGGAGCAGGCATTCTCAAACAGATGAACTACGAATGGTGTTTTCAGGTCCTTCTTATGTGGTGCGGAGGCGTGACGGTAACGATCCTGATCCGGCTGTTTGCTCATAAGAAGTGGAATGCACCGCATATCCGGAAGACTTTCCGGAACGGTTTTCGCTGCTCCAGTATCGTGTTTTTCCTGATCTACCTGATCCTGCTTCTCGATCTGTTTATCTTTCAGAGAAGTCCGTCTGAGAACAGAAGAAGCCTGACGCTGATCCCCTTTACCGGTGCCTTTTCCACATACTGGCCTCATATCACATCCGGCCGGTTTAAAAACGGAATCTTTATACAGTTCTTCGGAAATCTTCTGATCCTGATGCCTTTGGGGTTTTATCTGGGTCTTTGGTGGCGGAAGAGAAAGAAGAAGTGGATCCTTTACCTGATCCCGGTCCTTCTGGCCGGAACGATCGAGGGATGCCAGTATTTCTTTAAAATCGGCGAATGCGACATTGACGATTTCTGGATGAATGTAGTTGGATTCTATCTCGGGATTCTTCTTTTAAAAGCTCTGGATGCCATACGAAATAAGGTCTCAAAGGGAAAAGAGAAGACGATCTTTGCGCTCTGACTTACACCATTTTCCGCTCAAAGAATAAGATCCAATTAGTAGGCACGATTTTCGATGCCAGATGCAAGAGCTTCTGTCCAAAGCCGAAGACCAGCATGCTTTTTCCTTTTCCGGCGGCACGGAGAGAGGCAGGTATCAGTTTGTCTACCGTAGTCACGAATTTTGATTTAAATCCGGTAAAAGTCGCGTTGGGATCGTTTTTCGAGACCTTGATGAAGTTGGTCTCACATGGACCCGGACAGATGCAGGTGACTGTTATATTTTTATTTTTCAGTTCCACATTCAGCGCACGGGAAAAAGAGATAACGAAGGCTTTGGTCGCTGCATAAATGGCAAAACCGGGCTGGGGCAGAAAGCCGGCCGAAGACGCGATATTGATGATGCGTGGCCTGTCTTTTTTCGCAGCATTTTCTCCCTTGGGGGTCATATACGGCAGTACGATCCGCGTGACTTCTGAAAGGGCACGGCAGTTAAGCGATACCGCCTGATTAGTGTCTTCCACGGACTGGGACAAGAACGCTCCGTTTTTTCCCATGCCGGCGCTGTTGATGAGAAGACCCACAGTAGGCTTTTCCGAAGCAAGAAGAGAAGCGAAAGAATCCACCGATGCGGAATCAGTCAGGTCACAAGGGACGGCCCGGAAACGGTCTTTTCCCAGTGCATTTACCAGAGAATCCAGTTTATCTTTGGAACGGGCAAGGAGCCAGATCTCGTCAAAGGGTCCGCCGATTTGCGCATAGCGGTCTGAAGAAAGCTGTCTGGCAAATTCTTCTCCCATGCCGGATGAAGCTCCGGTGATCACCGCAATATTCATAGGATGCTCCTTATCAGATCTTCTTAAAATACTCCTCGAGAGAATCACCGATGGAACTGCATACGACCTTCAAAGCGGCCTCGTCCTGAAGGATGGTACGGTCTGTCTCGTGAGAGATGAAACCGAATTCCAGAAGAGTTCCGGTCAGACCGATCTTACGGGTCACAGCCCAGTTGGCGGTATATACCGGCTTATCCATATTGGATTTCAGATTCGGTGTGTCCTTGGTAATGTAGTCATAAAGTGTCTGGCAGAACTGCAGGTTGCGCTCGTTCGGACGGCCGTTATAAGCATCACGGACCGGGGCTCCGGCAGTACGGTTAGATTCTTTGGATTCATAGGTATTTACAGAATCATCCGTGACGTAGGTGACCTCGATACCATGGTGGTCGACCGGCTCATGGGTGGATTCATCGTAATCGGCATTGAGATGGATGGAAATGAAGACGACATCCGGAAGCTGGTATTCCATTTCAAAGAGCGCCTTAAGGTCCTCACCGACACCGGTACCGGCCATAAAGCCCATACCGCCTTTGTCGAAGGAATTGTCATTGATCCGCTTGATTTCTTCCAGCTTGCCGCGCAGATCCTGTTCTTTTTCTTCAGAGAAGGGGAGAATGCCCTTTTCCTTTGCGATATCCATGCAGATCAGGTGTGTCTCGGCGATACGGTAATACAGAGAGTAGTATTCGTCATCGGTTCTGGTGATATAGACAGTTGCACCACGGCCGCGAAGCTCTTCTGCAAGAAGGTTCGCGATCTTGATGGTGTAGGTCGGTTCCTCATTCTGATCGCTGTTATAGGGGTAGGCCGTGCCTCTGTCCCAGCCGCCATGACCAGGATCGAGGATCACATAATATCCGGTCAGATCACCCGGGAGAGCCGTCGTTTCTGTGACTTCCGGGGTGGTATCTTCCGGTGGTGTGGTTTCCGCTTCGGACGTTACGCTGCTAAGTGAAGAAAGGACAACTTCTGTCGGAGAAGCGGTTTTTTTAGAAAAAAGACCCGAGCGGCAGAGAAGATACACACCGCCACCAAGAACGAGTACCAGGCCGAGAAAGATGATGCACTTGGCCATGAATATTCGACGGGCTATCTCGGATTTGGACCGGACCGGGCGTCTAGTTTGGGAATAGGTTCGGGTTGGATTGGGTTTGGTTGCGCCCTTACGATGGTCCGGATAGGGTTGTTTGTTATTCATAACATTCCTCTCTTTTACGTGTATATCCAGTATAAGCCATTCTTTCTTTTTGTAAATTACTATTCCGAAAGTTTTAAGGAAAATGCAAAGAAAGAATGGCTTTTTCTATACTGATATATCACTTTTTCTGGAGGAGTGTCAAATTCCTTTCTGCAGGAAATACATCTCGACACCGTTTCCGATAGAGACGGAAATCGTCTGCACGTTGCTGTCCGACTGAAGGAGCTTGCGGTCATTATCATCGCTTAAGAAGGCAACCTCGATCAGTACACCGGTGAGACCGTGCTCACGAAGGACGGCATAGTTATCTGCATTGACCGGATGACCGTTCGTCTCCAGCTGCGGCATGTTCCCGACGATGTTGTCGTAAATGCAGCAGGCCAGAAGTTCATTATCTTCATTATGGCGTCCGTAGTATTCTTCACGGATCGGGAAGTCGGAACGCTTGAATTCCGAATTGGTCTTTTGCTGGTTCCGTTCACTTTCGATGACAGAGTCGTCGGTGACGTAGTAGAGCTGTGTGCCGTGCTGGCTGCGGCTCTCACTGGAATTCAGATGGATCGATAAGAAAAGAACATGGTCCATCTTATATTCCATTTCAAACAGGTCCTGAAGGTCAGGGCCGACGCCGGAGCCGACCATGATGCCCATGCCGCCGGATGCTACCGTATCTTCATTAATGTCGATGGATGTCTGAAGAAGGTTCCGAAGTTCATTTGCACGGGACTTGGAAAAGGGAAGAGTGCCGTCCGCTTCTGCAATATCCAGGCAGATGAGATGGACCTGGGCCAGACGGTTATAAAGGGATACCCAGCTGTTGTCGCTTCGTAAAAGATACACGGTTGCGCCACGGGACAGAAGTTCTTCCCGGACAGAGAGGGCGATACTGAGATTGAAATCACATTCGTTATACTTCGGATTGTCGAAGGGGAAGACGCATCCGGTATCCCGGCCGCCATGACCGGGGTCAAGGATGATGGTGTATCCGGAAAGATCCCCCTTCTTGGAGCCTTCGCTCAGGATATACCCGCCGGGATTTCCGTTATTCCCGGAAGAACCGTCATTCCAGTCGTCGTTTTCCCAGTCTGAATCCTCCCAGTCACTGTTGTCCCAGTCGCTGTCATCCCAGTCGGAGTAATCCCATTCACTGTTGCCTTCCTCACCCGGGAGCACGTCAACGTCATTTTCGTAAACAACATCTCCGTTGTTTTTTATTTCAGCACCTTCCGTTACCTTTTGCTTTTCTTCCGTCTCCTTATAGTATTTTCCGGATTTCTGCGCAGTGGAACGGTCCTTGTCATTAGCCGACAGATACTGACGGATCTCTTCTATCTGGCCTTTCTGCTCCATGTACAAAAGTCCGCCGAAAAGTCCGCCCAGAATCACGACTCCCACCAGTACCAGGATCGCGATACGCATCCAGAAGGAAGAATCTTTCGGTTCTTCCTCTTTCGGAGTATATCTCTTCTGGGTAAGTTCACGCAAGGATTCAGTTGTATTTGGGGCAGTAGAAATCTTGCCCCGGGCAGTCCGTCTGACTTCGTTCGGGGATGCAGTATCCTTTTTCATAATGCAGCCTTTCTAATTACAGGTCGTTATAGTTGAGAGAAGATCTCGCCCAGACTTTCGTGAAATACGATTTCCGCGTTTCGATCCTGCGAGGTGGCATCCCGATTCATAATGATCAGGTGTCTGCCACGGAAATAATGAGTCAGGGTGTTGGCCGGGTAGACCGTCAGCGATGTACCTCCGATAATGAAGACATCCGCCTTGGCCAGTGCCAGAGTTGCCTTGGACCAGGCTTCTTCCGGCAGGCTCTCTTCGTAGAGGGTCACATCCGGACGGAGCATGCCGCCGCATTTACAGTGAGGAACCGGCTCCTTCGAAGTAAAGAGGATATCATAGGGATATTCCTGCCCGCACTTGTCACAGTAAACGCGCTGGGTCGTCCCGTGCACCTCGTATACTTTTTGGCTTCCGGCTTTCTGATGCAGGCCGTCAATGTTCTGGGTGATGACACAGGAAAGCTTTCCGCTTTTCTCCATCTCCGCCAGTTTCTTGTGGGTGATGTTCGGCTCGATGTTCCGACAGTCCATTTTCTGACGATAATACTCGAAAAACACTTTCGGCTGGTCATAAAGACAGCTGTGACTCAGGAGATATTCCGGAGGATATTTGTCGAACTGGACATCATGCTGGTTATATAATCCGTCTTTACTGCGAAAATCCGGGATCCCGCTTTCTGTCGAGACGCCGGCTCCGCCGAAAAAGACAACGGATTCTGCTTCGTTGAGGATCTGCTTAAGCTTACTGATCCGATCTTCAAACGATTCCATAACGTGCCCTCCTTCTTTCCACCTGAAGTTCAGCCGGTCTTACTGGCTCATGTACTCATTCTAGCATGAAATAAGGTGATAAGGTGACAGTTTCGTCAGAAGAATGGTGACAGATTCGTAAGGCTGGAAGGATCAGCGGAGAATAGCGAAGACGACATGTGAGGTGTAAAGAAGGATCATGACAAGTCCTTCGATACGGGTCAGCTTCTTCTTCCGGAAAAGGAACAGGAATGTCAGAACGCTGACGAAGAAGAGGATCACCAGGTCCTGAAGGGAGGCGTAGTTGACGCCGATCGGATGGATCGAAGTGGATACGCCCAGGATAAACAGAAGGTTAAAGATGTTCGAACCGACAACATTTCCGATGGCCAGCTCGGTCTCGTTTTTTCTGGCTGCCACGATAGACGTGACCAGTTCCGGAAGCGAAGTTCCGAGAGCGACGACTGTCAGTCCGATGAGTGTTTCAGACATGCCGGCATCACGGGCAATTGCCTTTGCGCTGTGCACGACTGCCTGACCGCCGCCGATGACCAGCGCCAGACCGATCAGGATCATCAGAAGACATTTTCCGAGTTTGGTCTTTTCGGTATCTTCTTCTTTCGTAGGATGTTTTTTGGCTTCGAAAATGAGAAAAGCGATGTAGCTTACAAAGAGCACCAAAAGGGTAATACCGAAGATGCGGCGGAAAGTGGCCGCTTCCAGGGTGGTGTCGATACTCAGGAAATTACCGGAAGAAAACAGTTTCCAGCCGCTGCTGAAGAGGAAGACCAGAACGGTTGCGCCAAGACTTACCGGGAAATCTCTCTTAACGATATCATTACTGGTGGGGACAGGACTTATAACGGCGCAGATACCCAGTACCATCAGAAGATTAAATACATTCGAACCGATGACATTACTTAATGCGATTTCATTCGAACCGGAAAGCGCGGCGGTCGTGCTGACAGCGAGCTCCGGGGCACTTGTGCCCAGCGCTACGATCGTAAGCCCGATTATGAGGCCGGAGACTTTAAAAAGACGGGCCAGTGACGCACTGCCGTCGACAAACACATCCGCACCTTTGACGAGTGCAGCAAAGCCGACAAGTAAAATAAGAATATTTAATACCATATCTTCGACCTCCAGCAGAAGCCATTATATAGGATATGAGAAGGAAAGTCACCGTGGCTGAAAGCCAAATCTTTGAATACCCTCAGAAATTCTCCTTCGCACTTTCCACAAAAGGGCATGAAAAAAGCTCCGATCAGATCGGAGCTTTCTTTGGAGCCTTTAACCAGGATCGAACTGGTGACCTCATCCTTACCATGGATGCGCTCTACCTACTGAGCTATAAAGGCAGATAATCTTTCTTTTCTAAACACGACATACAGTTTGCCATCTATAAAGGAAAAAGTCAAGATGAAACATGTGCTTCCTCCGATTTTTCCAGAAAAAAAGATAACCCCGAAAAACATTGAGGTTATCTTTGGAGCGGATAAAGGGAGTCGAACCCTCCTGTTCAGCTTGGGAAGCTGACGTTCTACCGATGAACTATATCCGCATAACGAGCATTTCCACATACGAAATTGTGCCATGAATGGACAAATATGTCAAACTGTAGAAAGCCTTAAACTAATATACACAAGGCATTCATATTTTTGAAATATCTGTACGTTACACTACTTTTATAGAATCCGTTAATGTGTGTCCGAAAGGAGCGTCACGTGAAGAAGAAACGTGTGTTATCTCTCTTTTGCATACTGTGTTTATTGAGTTCGCTCTCTTCCTGTAAGAAGGTATCTCTGGCAAAGCAGACGACACTTCGTACAGAGGAGTTTAACGTGGAGATCGTCTATAAGCAAAACCAGTATTGCTATGCAGTAGCAAGCGATGGAAATAATCCCACCATCTATACTTTTAACGCAGCCGGACTTCCGGTCTATGCGGAAGATGGAACGAATGTTACATCGGCGGCGCTGACACCGGGTATGAAGGTGGCTGTAAGCTATGACGGTTATGTGCTGGAGACCTATCCGGCACAGTTTTCCGGAGTTGCGGAAGTCAAGATCAACGGATCCCGTCCGAACAATGTGGATTTTATTGCCAAGCAGTTATCCGGACTGTTCCCGTCCACCTCTCCGGAAGAGGTCATGAATTGGGACGTGTCTTTTTCCGGAGCAGCTTATCTGACAGAAAATGAGAAGCGGGCATTGGAGTTCATTCTCCGTGAAAAATGGACCAATGCCACCGTGACGATCGATCCGTCTTCGGAAACCGAGGAAGAAAGCGGAAGCATCTGGATCCAGGTGGATAATGTGACTGATTCCACGTTGGATCTGATCATCGCGGTCAATATCGGAAGTACGGAAAGGATCACCCGTAAAGTGCATGCCGTTTTGGAAAACGGATGCTGGAAAATGAAGAATTAATTCCGAAGGAAAACCTATGATGTTAAGCCGGACTGTCTCTTATCTAAAAAAGAGACAGTCCATTTTTTCGGGTAAAAAAACACCCCGGTGAGAAAGGAGAAACACCGGGGTGAAAAAGAAAGGAAAAAGAAACTGAAGTAAATAATTAGTCTTTCGCTACAGAAGAGGCGAAGCTGTACTGCTTCACAACTTCTTCGTTCTCGTAGATCTTGGTCTGCCACTTGTTTGCGGTCTGGAGAACCATAGTAAACGGATTCTCTTTGCCATCTACGAGCTGCATATCGTCCTGATAACTAATGGCCTGAGCCTCGTCATCGGACAGGAGCATGTACTGGGAAACCAGGAAGAGGCTTCTTACGCCCACGCTCATGTGTACAAGTTTCGGGTTGATGGTGTATGTCGGAGCTACCGACAGGGAACGGCCACCAAAGGAAAGGCCCAGAGTAGAAGTGGTGGACTTTTCTTCCAGGAGGAAGAGAGGCTTGCCTTCTACACCAACCTTGCCTACATCGTGGAACAGAGCCATGATGATCGCGGACTCATCGTCCAGCTGCGGCATCAGTGTATCTTTAATACGGAGAAGCTGCTTGGCTACGCCAACAGAGTGGATCAGAAGACCCTTCTCAAAAGCCAGCGGGCCTTCCAGCTCAGCCGGAGCTGTCAGCCAGGAGGTACGGTTCTCAAGGAAATCGATAAAGTGATCAAATTCGGTTTTTCTCTTAATGATCTTGGACTTCAGATCGCTATAGAGCTCGTCTACATTATCCTTGGTAACCATGATCATCGGCATGATCGCGCCAACAGAAGCGGAACGTCCTTTTACTTCCGGACTGCTGGAAGAAGATGTGGTCGGAACACCGGTAACGTTGCCCTGTCCATCTGTAAAGTCGTACTTACATTTCGGACACCGAATCGCCTGATTCGCAATCGTCATACCACAATCTGGACACTTTTTCATATGAACCTCCTTATGGCCGAAGCCATTCTTTGTATAGGATTCACATCTTTCACATATCGTTTCGGGATGCTTATGTGACTATTCTACAACGAAACCGAACATCATACAACCTCAAAGACCTTTGAATTGCATTTTTAACAAAGTGTTCATTTTTTTCTGGGCTTCGGCGGATGATTTACCTTGTAATGACGGCGCATTCCGCGGAAGAAGGTGCCGGGATGGAACTGTTTCGGGAAATACTGCATGCGGTTATAATGGTGCGCAGTCAGCACCATTTCCAGTTCCTGCGGGTTGACCTGACGGTTCTGATTCATCATGAAATCCGTGGTACCGGGGGCTTCAAAATAGAAGCGGTAATTGGCGCCATAGGCATCGCCCAGACCAAGGAGATGACCGAATTCATGGGCGCATTCCTGCTGGAAAGTGTGACGGTCAGCGCTTTGACGGATCGTAACGATCCCCGGGTGGGTGCGGGACCAGTTTAAGGTGAGGGCTTCCGGCTGGAAGGATTTCAGAAATCCCCATCCCCAGCGCCACAGAGAACTGGTCACATGGCCGGCGGCATTGTCGGAATAGGCAAGTCTGACCTTAATAAACCGCTGGCGCGGATATTCATTTACAGCCTGCGGAGTCTGGTAACGGATAAACTCCAGCGTGACACGGGCCGAAGACGGATCCGGACGCATCTGCTCGTCTAGAGGGTTATTATCCTGGGTCAAAACGCGGTAACTTGCGTGGGCACGGGACATCTCATAGCCGTCATCCTCAAGCCAGGACATAGGGTATTTTCCGGACCAGTTTCTTCTGATCCCGGCTTCTGCCACATCTGCATAGGTGATATTGGTGCCGGGGTAGTAGCGGAACATCTTGGAAGAGTAGCGGACGAAGACGCGGATACGCACGCTGTTCCCGTTCAGGATCAGCTGGATCGGCACCTTGTTCGGATGCGGATACGATATCGGATACCGCTTGTCCAAGGTGCGGGAAGGTATGTCGCGCTTGGCGTTGACGTCAAAAACGTGTTTCATTTCGATTCGTCTTTCCCCTTCAGGCCGAAATTTCTCTATTTACAGAATACCACGAAAAGCCGAGAAAGAGTATAATAGGGAGAATACGGAATGAAGTCGGAGAGTTTACAATATGCAGCTAGAGGGCAAAACATTTAAGATGAATGCGGTGCTTCAGATCCACGTGGTGGAGCATTCGCATCAGGAAGTGTCTTTCGTAAAGGAACTGGACGAGGCACTGGTCCGTCTTTGCCGGGAAATGAATGTCCCTTTTCCTCTGTGGCTTTCTAAGAATACCCGCGAGTTTGCGGCATTTCACCAGACCACTTTCTTCGACGATCAGTTTTCAGACAAAGTCCCCTTTGACCGGTTCATGATCCGGCTCATCGGCTAAAGAAGGAGTTTTTATGCGTATCGATAAATTTCTGAAAGTATCCCGAGTCGTCAAGCGCCGCACTGTGGCGAATGAAGTCTGCTCTGCCGGGCGTGTTACGATCAATGATAAGATCTGTAAACCGGGTTCGGAAGTCAAGGTCGGAGACGAGGTGTCCATCCGTTTCGGTAACGGCGTGACACGCTTCCGTGTGCTTATGATCAAGGAGACGGTACGAAAAGAAGAAGCCGCTGAGATGTATACGCTTCTGGAAGGAAAAGAAGTCGAATAATCCGCCGGCTTACAATTCGATTACAAATGCACTGTTCCTCCATACAGATTTTCCTTTTTGGAATATAGTAGATGTAATAAATCTATTTCTTCAGAGAGGGACGCAAGTGAAGCACAGACGGGTAAAATCTTCCATCGGACGTGTCATCGCATTTGTATTCTTTGTTGTGGTGATCGCACTGGTAGCGGTCCGCCTGCGCAAAGAAGCAGAGATGCGTGCCCGTGTGCAGAGACGTTCCAAAGAACTGGAAGTGGCGGCGCAGCAAGCCAGCGCCGAGTATGCGGATGCGGCGGAAAGAAGCCGCAGGGCCGGTTCGGATGATTATGTGGAAGAAATTGCAAGGGAATCACTGGGCATGGTAATGCCGGGTGAGACCATTTTTACCCCTGAAGAAGGATAATGCCCTCAAATCCCGGCATAAATGAATTTCCAGATTAAATCAGAACTCGTGTCTGGCCTGCATGGCCTTTGACAGAGTTACGTCGTCGGCGTATTCCAGGTCGGATCCCATAGGCAGACCGGAAGCGATACGGGTCACTTTGATGCCGGCCGGCTTGATGAGCCTTCCGAGATACATGGCTGTCGCTTCGCCCTCTGCGGTCTGGTTTGTCGCGATGATGACCTCTTTCGTCTCCGGATGTTCACGAAGACGCTCGATCAGCTCACGGATCTTGATCTCGTCCAGACCCACATTATTCAGCGGTGAGTAGACGCCGTGAAGTACATGATAAAGACCGGTATAATCCCGCATCCTTTCCATGGTTGCCACATCTCTGGGATTTTCGACCACACAGATGGTGCCGTGGTCCCGCTTCGGGTCCGAACAGATCGGGCAGGGATCCTGATCGGTAAAGTTCTGGCACACCGAACAGAGCCGGGTCGAGGTACGGGCATTGATCAGCGCATCTGACAGATTCCGCACTTCTTCTTCCGGCATGGCGAGAATATGAAAAGCCAGGCGCTGGGCAGATTTGTGCCCGACGCCCGGAAGTTTTCCCAATTCGCTGATAAGCTTGGCTACGCTGGGGGAATATCTCGACATACGATCTCCTTATGCGGCCGATCAGAAGGGGAGCTTGGCTCCGCCTGTAGCCTTGGACATCTTTTCTGCAGAAACTTCTGCAAGCTTTCTGGCTGCTTCGTTATAAGCTGCGATGATCAGGTCCTGAAGCATTTCGACATCATCCGGATCAACAGCAGAAGGATCAATTGTCAGAGACTTGATCTCGTGAGTACCGGAAATGACCATCTTTACAACTCCGCCACCGGCTGTTGCATCGATCTCCAGCTGATCGATCTCCGCCTTGGCGGCCTCGATATCACGCTGCATCTTCTGTGCCTGCTGCATCAGGGCACCCATGTTGCCGCCCATGCCGAATCCACCTTTAAAACCTTTTGCCATTTTGTCTTCCTCCTTATGGTTCGTCCTATCTATTATACATAACTACAGATCCTTGACATGTGTCAATGTGATCCCGTTCTTTTCCGAAACATCTTCTACGGCTTTTACCCAATCCGGACGGGTATTTCCCTGATTGGACTCCTCCTTGACCGGTGCATTTCCGGAAGCTTCATATTCCTTCTGGGTCGCGACCCGCACATGCAGAAGTGCCGGTTCATATTTCTGACAGATCTTCAGAAGCTGCGTCACAATGATCGCGTTATCCCGAACATCATTGATCGTGGCGGCAAAACTGTCCGGCATAATGCACCAGACTGTCTGATCCTGCCAGAAGACCTTGGAGTCGCCCATATACATATATTCAAAAGTGTGCTCCACCTTCAGGTAATCCATAAATTCTCTTCTGGCGGAATCACATTCGTCACCGTTTCCATGCCGCATGACCTGATTTAAGTTCGATACCGGTGCGGCTTCCCGCTTGGGAGCATCCACCCCATCCGGCATCAGAATGTCGGTGGGCATATGCGGCGCCCGTACTTCCGGCTCTTTTACGGCTTTTGCCAGATTGGTGCGCTGTCCTTCGTTGACGTGATCGGCTGAAAATGCCTTGTGAAGGTTCGGGGAAGAAGGCTGTGTATGTGCCAGTTCCTCTACGGTCGGCGGCGGTGGCGGAAGGGGGATATCCTCTTCCTCAGGCGCATCTTCCGGAAGCGGCGGCGGGACCATAAAGTCCATGTCCGGAGCCGGAGGCGGTGCCATCATGTCATCCACCACCGGTGGCGGGGGCATGAAATCCTCTTCCGCTTTTACGGCCGGCTTGGGTTCTTTTTTGATCTCGGCTTTGTTTTCTTTTATCTCTTCTTTTACTTCCGGCTTTTTCTCTTCGGAAGCCTTATTTTCCGGCGCTTCTTCAAAAAGCGGCGGAGGCGGCATCATGTCGGAAGAAATATCCGGCACGGAAGGAGCCTGTGGAGCTTTCGGTTCTTCCTTGTTCGGCTCTGCTTTTGACTCTGAAACCGGAACGGGGGCCGGTGAAGGCGCAGGAACAGGTGCCGGCGCGGGTGCAGACGCCACGGGCTGAGCGACAGCCGGGGCCGCGGGAGCAGGCTGTGCAGCCGGTATTTCCGAAGGAGCGGGAGCCGCAGGGGCAGAAACCGATGCTGCTTGAGGCGCCGGTGCCGGGCTCGGTGATGCCGGAGCAGAAGCCGAAGGCACGACTGCCGGAATGATCTTATTTCCACGGGATGCCAGACGAAGCATCATGATCTCAAAAGAGGTGCGGGCAGAAGGGGACCATTTCAGTTCCCCGGCAAGATCCGACAGACGGGTGATGAAAAACAGGATCGTGGCTGTATCTGTACGTCTGCCCAGGTCGCGCATCTGTGCGATCGCTGACGAGGTGGACTCGATCAGGGCCTGCGGGTTTGCCGATACCTGAGTAACCAGGATATTTCTGAAATACTGGGCGAGATCCAGTGTAAAACGGATCAGATCCCGTCCGTCCATAGTCAGCTCTTTGCAAAGCGGCAGAAGATCTGCAGCCCGGCCTTCCAGAATGGCGGAAGCAAACTGGTGAAGGAAAGCTTCATCGACAATGCCGGTGATCCGGAGAATGTCATCTCTGGTAATGGTCTTTCCGTTTGAAGTGGTGCTGACCTGATCCAGAAGAGAAATGGAGTCACGAAGGGCGCCGTCTCCAATGGAGGCGATGGCCGAAAGCGCATCCTGTTCAATGGAGATATTCTGCTTCTGGGCGATATATCCCAGGCGCTTTACGATGCTTTCACTGGGAATTCTACGGAAATCATATCTCTGGCAGCGGGAAAGGATCGTTGCCGGAATGCGGTGCGGCTCTGTGGTGGCCAGAAGAAATACGGCATGGGCCGGCGGTTCTTCCAGCGTTTTCAAAAGAGCGTTAAAGGCACCGGTGGAGAGCATGTGCACCTCGTCGATGATGTACACTTTATACTTGGCTTTTGCCGGCATGAACATGACTTCATCACAGATTCGGCGGATATTATCTACACTGTTATTACTGGCGGCGTCCATCTCAATGACATCAAGAAGAGAGCCGTCGATGACGCCTTTACAGATCTCACATTCATTGCAGGGATTGCCGTTGACCGGATGCTGACAGTTGATGGCACGGGAGAAGACTTTCGCGATAGAGGTCTTACCGGTGCCTCGTGTACCGCAGAAAAGATAGGCGTGGCCGATCTTTCCGGAGAGAACAGATTGACGTAAGGCGGAAACCGCATGCTCCTGCTCGACGATATCATCGAAATTCATAGGGCGGTAGAGCCTGTACAGTGCAACGTGTTCCATAACGTCCCTCCTCATCCGATTCCATACCAGATAAAAAATCGTCCCGGCTGGACTACAGTCGGGGCAAGCACCCTTGCGGCACATGCAAGTGACCGCTTACTGCTGCTTCCTTCCGGACCTGACAGGGTTCACAGGCTCGCATCGCACAAGACCCACCGCCAACTGTAGACCAGCCGGGACGAAAAATTACGAAGAGATTATACCATAAAAAACTTATGCGTGACAGTAGCTGATGAAATTATATACCAACGCACCCAGCGCAGACTGGATCTCCTGCGTTTCCTCAGGTGTGGCGGCTTCTACTGTGACGGCGACGATGACCGGTTCATCCGACAGGATGATCGCCACATCCGAGGCACTGTTAAAATCAAGGTTTTTACCTCCGCGGTGGAGGACCAGTGTGTCAGAGGGGAATCCTTTTCCGACACCGGAATGCGGATCGCTTTCTCCCAGTGCATTGATCAGTTCCTGATAATCCTGCGGATAAGACATGTACTTCCAATACAGAGCTTCGGCATAGGATGCCAGATCGTAGGCGGAAGAACGGTGCTCGCCGGACTGCTGGACTCCCTGGAAGTCCACATAATTCTGCACGGTGCCATAGTCGATGCAGGTGGTCATTCCGGTAAGCCGGGAGATGACATTATCGGCGCCGCCCATGTGATCCAGAAGCATATTCATAGCCACGCCGTCTCCGTCCCGAAGGGCCAGATAAACCAGCTGCCCCATGTAGAACTGCTTTTCATCCGGCATATCGGAAAGATTGGAGAAAGTGCCTTCCTCCACATAAGAGGGATGGAACGGAACAACGGTGATCGGTGACTGGGTACCGGCACGGACATCGTCATAGTACAGCATGCCGAGGGGAAGATAGATGGACGAACCTACGACGAAAGGTGAGGATTCGTTATAACCGAAAGCCTCACTGGTACGAAGATTAATGTAATAGAAGCCGATACGGGCATCGGTCTTTCCTTCCACATATTTCTTCACGGCATGCTTCAGGTTCGCATAGGACTGGTCGCGCTGAGCATGAGTTACGGTCTGAAGAGGATACTTTTCCGGAAAAAGGACCGGATCTCTTTCTTCCGGCTCATCCGGCAGGAGGGAAATGGTCGTGGTTTCCGGGATCGGATTGCCTTCCTCGTCTGTCGGAGTGACATCTTCGGTGTTGTTTGTCTCGATCGCTGTCTCTTCGGTTTCGCTGGTATCGCCGGTCTCTGCGGTTTCAGAAGTCTCTTCGGAAGAGGTATCCTCCGAAGTTTCCTCCGAGGTTTCCCCGGATGGCGGCGTAGTCGTCATTTCGGAGGAATCATCAGCGGAAGATCCTGTATCTTCAGAAGAGGGGATCCGGGTCGGGGTACTGTCCGAGCCGGAAAACTCTGAATCGATATCCTTTTTCAGGTTCAGGATATGTGCGAAAAACAGGGAAAAGCCGACCACCAGTACCACCACTCCAATGATGATGCCACGGATGATCAGCCGGTTTCTCCGTATACGTCTCGCGTCTGCGATATAGTTGCTTTTCGGATTCTTCATGAAAGATCAGAACAGTCCTTCAATAACGCCATTTGCGTCGATATCGATATCCATGGCAGCCGGGTGCTTCGGAAGACCGGGCATGGTCACGATGGCTCCGGTCAGCGCGACCAGGAAGCCGGCACCGGCAGACAGCCAGATATCACGTACGGTGAGGGTAAATCCTTCCGGACGGCCAAGTACTTTCAGGTTATCCGACAGAGAATACTGTGTCTTGGCGATACATACCGGAACGTTGCCGAATCCGGCTTTGGTAAAATCTTCGATCTTCTTCTGTGCTTCCGGCAGGATCTCCACATTGGCCGCGCCATAAATATTCTTGGCTACCGCCTCGATCTTCTTTTCCACCGGCATATCCAGCTCGTACATGTAATGCGGGCCTTCGCTCGGAGTCTCAATGGCTTCCAGGACAGCATTGGCCAGCTCGATTCCGCCTTCGCCGCCCTTGGCAAAAATCTGTGCCGGGGCAAACTTGGCGCCCTTTTCTTCACAGAGACGGCGCAATGTCTCCAGTTCTTCCTCTGTATCAGTGAGGAACTGGTTGCTGGCAACCACGCACGGAATGCCATAGCTTAAGATATTTTCGATATGCTTGGCAAGGTTCGGGAAACCGGCAGCCACAGCCTCGGCATTCGGCTTATTCAGCTCCTCCTTCGGGATACCGGCGTTATACTTCAGCGAACGGACGGTGGCCACGATTACAACTGCATTCGGCCAGATGCCGGCAGTACGGCACTTGATATCCAGGAACTTCTCGGCACCTAAGTCAGCGCCGAATCCGGCTTCCGTTACCACGATGTCGGAAAGCTTCAGGGCCATCTTGGTGGCGATGACACTGTTGCAGCCGTGGGCGATGTTCGCGAACGGGCCGCCGTGGATCAGAGCCGGTGTGTGTTCCAGAGACTGGACAAGGTTCGGGCAGATGGCATCTTTGAGAAGAACGCTCATGGCGCCTTCTGCGTGTAATGCACTGGCGCGGACGATATTGCCGTCCATGTCATAGGCAATGGCGATATTCGCCAGACGCTTCTTTAAGTCTTCCATATCGGAAGAAAGGCACAGGATCGCCATGATCTCAGAGGCAGCGGTAATGGAGAAGACTTCGTTTCTCGGAACACCGTTGACGCCGCCGCCGACACCCAGATTCAGGCTTCTGAGGGCACGGTCGTTCATATCCAGGCAACGCTTCCAGAGAATGCGGTCCTTATCCAGGTTCAGTTCATTTCCCTGATACAGGTGGTTATCGATCATGGCCGCCAGAAGATTGTTGGCGGAGGTGATGGCGTGAAGGTCACCGGTAAAGTGCAGGTTGATATCGTCCATAGGAACGACCTGGGAGTATCCGCCGCCGGCGGCACCACCCTTAATGCCGAATACCGGACCCAGAGAAGGTTCACGAAGGGCCAGCATAGCTTTCTTATCCAGTTTGTTCAGAGCCTGAGCCAGACCGATACTGACAGTGGTCTTTCCTTCACCGGCCGGAGTCGGGTTCATAGCGGTAACTAAAACCAGCTTTCCATCTTTCTTATCCTTGCGATCTTTCAGAAGGCGAAGCGGAAGTTTGGCTTTGTATTTTCCGTAGAATTCCAGATCATCTCTGGAAATGTCCAGCTTGGCGGCGATGTCTTCAATAGGAAGCATCTTTGCATTACGTGCGATCTCAATATCACTCAGCATACTCGTCCCTCGTTTCTTGTACTTCTTTCTAAACCAATATCTGATTTGTCATATCCCATAACAAATATACGGATAACATTATATGCTTTCCCATTACCCGTGCCAACTGGAAAATGACGATTTCATTACAAATAACAAGGTTTTTTAAGAGATGGCAAAGTATGGAAAAACACTATATTTGGGTCCGTTTATGCAAATTAACCACAACAAGTAGTGCTTTTCATTGACAATCCTTGTGAATGTTGTTATAATTTCGTAACAGTAGGGTTTTTCCTTTTATTGGATGAAATGGAGGTACAGACCAGTGATTATTAAATCAGACGTGGAAGCGTGCAAGAAGAATCTTGAATCATATATCGGCCGCACGGTCCGACTCACTTCAAATGGCGGAAGAAAAAGAATCATTGTTCATGAGGGTATTTTAGATCACTGCTATCCCAACATGTTCACCGTAAAGTGCGATAGAAAGCGGGTTGCTTCTTCGCAGGAGACTGTCTCCTACAGCTACATCGATGTACTGACCAAGGCTGTACACATCTCCACAGTCGCCGAGACACAGGCCAGCTGAGTTTTTCGGCTACGATTACACAGACGATAGAAACCGCGTATGCGCACCGCAGTCATGTACGGGCTCACGCGGTTTTTTCTATGGAAAGAGGAATATATGAAAATAGTGAAACAGGCGCCGGCCAAAGTGAATTTGTTCCTTCGGATGGACGGAAAAAGAGAAGATGGCTATCACCTTCTTTACAGTGTGATGCAGACAGTGTCTGTCTACGATACCATCGAAGTGGAAACACTTGAGAAAGAAAATGCTGAACCCCGGATCCGGTTCTCATCCAACTGCCGTTTCCTGACAAATGATCCGAAGAAGAACACTATCGTAAAAGCAACCTCGCTTTTCCTTCCGTATATAGAAGAAGAGAACTGTGACATTGCGGTCTTTCTGGATAAAAAGATCCCTTCTCAGGCAGGCCTCGGCGGTGGCAGCAGCGATGCGGCCACAGTGCTTCTGGCTCTCAATGAATTGTTTCCCGGCCGTGTATCGAAAGAAGAACTGGAAAACATGGCGGTAAAGATCGGAGCAGATGTACCGTTCTTTCTGGAGGGCGGGACAGTTCTTTGCCAGGGAATCGGTGAGATCCGCACGAGCCTTCCGTCTATGCGGGGGATTCCGATGCTCCTTTTAAAACCGGCAGAAGGTGTGTCCACGCCGCGCTGCTATGCCAAGTTCGATGAAATGGACCGTCCTCCTATGTCTGAAGAAGAGAAGGAGGAACTTTATCAGGCTATGCTGGAAGAGGACGGGGAGAAGACCCCGCTGTTCCGCGCCCGCCGAAGTAAAGACCTCTGGAAGAATGATCTTCAGGCCCCGGCCATGACGGATGTTCCGGTAATGCAGGAAGGCCTTTCGATCCTTTCCCGTGGCGGAGCGTTGTTTTCTGCCATGAGCGGTTCCGGAAGCGCTTTGTTCGGCTTATTTGAAAATGAAGAAACGATCGACCGTATTCTTTCTTCAAAAGAACTTCTTGACCTGAAAAAGCAGGGCTGGTGGGTCCAAAAAGCCGAGACGGTATAAGCAGGCTTACAGAAGAAACTGAGTCCTGCTTTGCACGACAACTCCCAGGATCTGAAGGGTTCCGTCTTTCAGATCGGAACTGCGGAAATGCCGGCACGTAACAGAAGAACTCTCGAGAATGGCGATAATACTTCCGTCTTTTCCTACCAGTCGGGCAAAGACTGCGTTTTCTCCCTCGATGCAAACGAGATGGATCGCATTGGAGTAGATGTGCTGCGTTTCATAGATCACATTGATCGAGTCCGGCATGATCGTCGGGATCATGGTGGAAGAACTGCAGTAAAATCCGTAGAATCGGCTGACTTCCGGTCCGGAAGGAGCCTCTTCTGTGCCGGAAACTTTAGCACGAGGCGTCAGCATGGCCATTTCTCTTTCTGAAAGAAGAAGGAGAGCGCCGGCTTTCGTGCATTTTCTTCTTGGCCCGTCGGCCGGTATGATATCGTAAATCGGAAGCGGGTGCGGATCCGGGTCTTTCTTATTGTCATAGATCAGCTCGAAAGGCATGTTCAGTATCTCGGACATTCTTTTTGCCGTTTCGGCTTCCGGATAGGCGCTGCCATGTTCCCAGCGGGAAATACAGGGCTGGGAAACATTTAGTTTCTCCGCCAGCTGGGCCTGATTAAGATTGGCACTCATTCGATATTCCCTAATATAACTCATATTGATTTGATCCCCGAAAAATATACTTTTACGGTATTTTATGCGATAAAGGCCGTAGTGGGAGCCAACAAAAATCGAGGTTTTATGTCATTATGCAGAATCAGAATAAATGCGCGAACATAGAATAGAAAATATACTTTTAAGTAATACTTTTATAAAGAAAAAAGAGGCTTACAGCCTCTTCGCGAAAAGACCACGGTCATATCCGCGTCCTTGATCGGATGAAAGAAGGGAGAACCCTCTTGACTGGTAATACTTCACCATCCCGGTATTGGAAAGAGCGGTGTGAAGAAGCATATGCGAGCACCCGGAGCGGGTGGCCAGTTCTTCGCAGTAGGAGAAAAGAAAGTTCCCGATCCCCTGGCTCCGCCATTTATCCCACACGGAAAAGCGTGCGAAATAGGCGATTCGTGGAGATATCTTGGCAAGCTGCGGGATCGCTTTGGAAAAATCTCTTCTCGGACGGATATACAGCCGGCAGGTACCTAAGATCCCTTCCTGGTCGTCGACAGCGACGAATACCACGCCGGAAGAAATGGCTTCCTCCACCACTTCGATCGACTCCGAGGTTGCCTCGATATATGAATCGGGGATTCCGGAATCACGGCAGTAGGAAGACATGGACTCCCGTACCAGCTGCAATATGAGCCCGGCTTCAGAAAGCCGGGCTGTGCGGACACGAATATCAGGCATACTGCTCACTCATCAGATGAACCAGGATCGCCTTATGGGCATGCAGACGGTTTTCCGCTTCGTCGAATACGAAGGAACGCGGGCCGTCAATGATCTCTTCGGTAACTTCATATCCCCGGTAAGCCGGCAGGCAGTGCAGGAAAATCGCATCCTTATCGGCAACGGCGAACAGGTCGGAATTTACCTGATAATCCTTGAAGATCTTGGCGCGCAGTGCCTTTTCAGATTCCTGGCCCATGCTGGCCCAGGTGTCAGTATAGATGACATCAGCATCTTTGCAGGCGACATACGGATCCTCGGTCATAACGATCTTGGAACCGGTGATCTTTGCATCTTCCTGCGCCTGAAGCACATATTTCTCCGGGCAGGTATAGTCTTTCGGAGAAGCAACGGAAATATCCATGCCGGCCTTTGCGCAGGCGTGCAGCAGGGAGTTGGCCATATTGTTGCCGTCGCCGACATAAGCCAGTTTCAAGCCTTTGAGGTCACCCTTATGCTCCTTGATGGTCAGAAGATCTGCCAGGACCTGTGTCGGATGCTGGTCGTCAGACAGACCGTTGATAACCGGGACCGAACCATATTTGGCCAGATCAACGATGTCCTGATGGGAGAAGGTGCGGATCATGATACCATCCACCATTCTGGAAAGAACATTGGCAGTATCGTAGATCGTCTCGCCACGGCCGATCTGGATATCGTCACCGCTGAGGAAAAGAGCGTGGCCGCCCAGCTGGTACATGCCAACCTCGAAGGAAACACGGGTTCTTGTAGAAGACTTGGTAAAGATCATGCCCAGTGTTTTTCCTGCAAGGATATGATGGGGAATTCCCTTTTTCGTCTTATCCTTGAGATCCAGCGCAGTGTTTAAAAGTGCGTCCAGCTCCGGAATGGTAACGTCTTCGTGAAAATCAATGTAGTGCTTCATATGTGTTTACTCCTTTCCTTCGAGAACATCCTGCAGTGCAGAGATGAATTTGATAACGTGGAATTTCGAAATATTCAGCGGCGGGGCGATACGGATCACATTGGAACCGATCGAGCTGACCAGATAGCCTTTTTCGAAAAGCTTCATCTTTACATCGGCAGCGGAACCGGACTCCAGTTCGATACCGATCAAAAGACCCTTGCCGCGTACTTCAGCGATGCGTTTAGTCTTTTTGCCGACCGAATTCAGTTTCTTCTGGACATAGGCGCCAACGTTCATGACGTTAGACAGAAGTCCTTTCGACTCGATCTCTTCCAGGACGGCAAGTCCTGCCGCGCAGGCCAGCGGGTTTCCTCCGAAGGTGGTACCGTGATCACCGGGACCAAAACCGGTGGCTGCAGTCTTATTGGCCAGAACCGCGCCGATCGGTACACCGCCGGCCAGTCCCTTTGCCAGAGTCAGGATATCCGGCTGAATGCCATACTGTTCATATGCAAAGAAGGTACCGGTATGACCAACGCCGGTCTGGACTTCATCAATGATAAGAAGGATGTTGTTCTGGGTGCAGAATTTTCTGACTGCCTGCACATACTCGAAATCAGCCGGATGTACGCCGCTTTCACCCTGGATGAGCTCCAGCATAATGGCGCCGGTCTCGCTGTCGGCCGCCTTCTTGATCGCTTCGAAATTGTTATAAGGTACGTATTCGAATCCGGGAGTGACCGGTCCGAAAGGAACCCGGAACTTTTCCTGACCTGTGGCGGCAATGGTGGCCATGGTCCGTCCGTGGAAGGACATGGTAGCCGTAATGATCTTCGGCTTCGGAGTGCCTTTCTTGTACCAGTAGCCGCGAGCCAGCTTGATCGCGCCTTCGTTGGCCTCTGCGCCGGAATTGGCGAAGAAGCATTTGTCGGCGAAGCTCATTTCCACCAGCTTCTTGGCCAAAAGTGTCTGCGGCTCGTTATAGTAGTAGTTGCAGCAGTGAATGACTTTCTTGGCCTGGGAAGAAATGGCTCTTACCAGTCTGCCGTTACCGTGACCCAGGGTGTTGACGGCGATACCGCCGATCATGTCCATGTACTTCTTACCGTCGGTGCCGTAAAGATAGACACCCTTGCCGTGGTCAACGACCAGCGGTACCCGCTTTCCGAAGCAGGCCATATAGTAGTTCTCGTCCCAGGTGGTGATTTCTTTCAGTTTGATATCTTGTTTCTCGTCCATGTTGATTTCCTCTTATCTCGATTCTCCGGCAAATGCACCGGAGCGGGCTTCTTAGATCTTTTCTCCGTCAAAATAGGGCTTGCGCTCTTTGATGATCATGGTGCCGATACCCTTGCCGGTGAAGATCTCCAAAAGGATACTGTGGGGGATACGGCCATCGATAATATGCGCACGGCCCACTCCTCGTCGGATCGTATCCAGACATCCCGTTACCTTCGGGATCATTCCGCCGGTGATCACACCGGAATCGATCATATTGTGGATATCGGATTCGGTCAGCACCGGCAATACCTTCTCGGTGCCGTCCTCCTGAATGGCTTTAACACCTTCCACATCCGTCAGGGTCATCAGTTTTTCTGCCTTCAATGCAACTGCGATCTCGGCGGCTACAGTGTCGGCATTGATGTTATAGCTTTCACCGTCAGAGCCGATACCGATCGGAGCCACGACCGGAATATATTCGTCGTTGGCGAGAGTCGAGATGACCTTAGTGTTGATGCTCTTGATCTTTCCGACAAATCCGACGTCGATGGGATTGCCGTTGGCATCCTCAGTCAGCTTTTCGCACTCGATCAGGTGGCCGTCGATGCCGCTGATACCGATCGCTTTGACACCTTTCTGGCCGAGATAGGAAACGATCTCCTTATTGGTCTTGCCGACCAGGACCATCTGCGCTACGCTCATAACCTTGGCATCGGTGACACGAAGACCGTTTACGAAGTGGGATTCCACGTTCAGGGTCTTCAGCATATTACTGATATCCGGTCCGCCGCCGTGGACGAGTACCGGGTTAATGCCGACAGACTTCAAAAGCGCGATGTCATCCATAACAGAAGACTTCAGCTCGTCATTGACCATGGCGTTTCCGCCGTACTTAATGACAATGGTCTTACCGGCCAGACTCTGGATATACGGCAGCGCCTCGATCAGTGTCGCCGCCTTGTTGATCAGTGTTTGCATATCGTTACCTACGGTAGGTAACGTCTTTTCCTTTTCCATGCAAAAACGCCTCTTTCTTTTAATAGTAGTAATATATTAATGTCAATCATCCAATGGAAAAACCCCTCCATCATGAGCATTAATATTTATACAGAATACTGAATAAAATTGCATAAAGCAATACATACACGTAAAAATCAGGAAAATTGTACATTGTGCACAAGGGGCGGCTAACTCCTTTTGTCAGGTTGCAACAATCATAAGCAGGGGGTGTCAAAAAAGAGCCTCCTTTTTTGTCAGTTTTTCCGAGTAGCAGGGTAGAAGTGCCCGTGTTATAGTTAGTTCATAAGAAAAAGTGGTCCGTATTTTGGACCCACCATTGGAGGTTTAAAATGGCAAGTTTATCACTTCAGCATGTTTACAAGAAGTATGAGGGCGGCGTTGTTGCTGTATCCGACTTCAACCTTGAGATTTCCGATAAGGAATTCATCATTCTGGTAGGACCTTCCGGTTGCGGTAAGTCCACAACTCTTCGTATGATCGCTGGTCTGGAAGATATTTCCGAAGGTGAAATTTACATCGACGATCGTCTCATCAACGATGTTCTCCCGAAGGACCGTGATATCGCGATGGTTTTCCAGAACTACGCTCTGTATCCGCACATGACAGTATTCGATAACATGGCTTTCGGTCTTAAGCTCCGTAAGGTAGCTCGTGATGAGATCAAGCGCCGTGTTCAGGAAGCTGCTAAGATCCTCGAGATCGAGCACCTCCTCGACAGAAAGCCGAAGGCTCTCTCCGGTGGTCAGCGTCAGCGTGTTGCTCTCGGCCGTGCTATCGTTCGTGACCCGAAGGTATTCCTCATGGACGAGCCGCTGTCCAACCTCGACGCTAAGCTCCGTGTTCAGATGCGTGTTGAGATCACAAAGCTCCACCAGAGACTGCAGACAACCATCATCTACGTTACTCACGACCAGACAGAGGCTATGACGATGGGTACCCGTATCGTAGTTATGAAGGATGGCTTCATCCAGCAGGTTGACTCCCCGACGGAGCTCTATGATAACCCGGTTAACACCTTCGTTGCTGGATTTATCGGTATGCCTCCGATGAACTTCATCAATGCAACTGTTCAGGTTGAGGGCGATGATGTTTATGTAGCTTTCGAGAACGTTTCCATTAAGCTCGCTGAGCGTTACTGCGTACCGGAAGTTATCGAGCGTGACGGTACAGACGTTATCTTCGGTGTTCGTCCTGAGGCTCTCACCGATGACGGTACTTACGTTTCCATGCATCCGGAATCTGCATTCTCCGCTGACGTCGACGTTGTCGAGATGCTCGGTGCTGAAACCTATCTGTACGTAACAGTTAACGGTTCTCTCCCGCTGACCGCAAGAGTAGACCCGACCACATCCGAGTCCCGTGTAGGTGAGGTTGTTGACATCGCTGTTGATGCTAACCGTGTTCACCTCTTCGATAAGGATACTGAGCAGAGCATCATTTCCTGATCAGTCATCTCAATTGAATCGATCAAAGAAGGCTGTCCTTTCCAAAAGGACAGCCTTTTTCTATCCGGCGGAAAATCAATGGCAGGTTGCAAGATTTCCTCGAAAAGTTTAAGATAAATAAGATAATGAGATAAAAGGGTAATTGTCCCTTGCCGAGGATAATGATAACGAAAGAGTTAAAGGTGAGCATATGGAAGAATTAAAGAAATGTATGCGAGAAGCGAAGAAGATCCTTGATTTGACCGTAGGTGTAATGGATACATCCGGCATGGTCGTGGCCTGTACAGACCCGGCGTGGGAAGGGATCGAAGATTCCAGTGCCAGAGCAGTACTGCTCTCTGACGATGTTTTTTCCAGCACGGCAGGAAAGACTTACATGAAGATCATTATCGGTGACGCGACTCAATACATCGCCTTCATCAGTGGCGTGGATGCCGTAGCCAGAACCTATCTCGAACTGGTTACCCAGTGGATCAAGGCGGCCATGCGTGAAAGAAATACTGATGTGGAGCGGGAGACATTCATTAAGAATGTTCTTCTGGAAAATGAACTTCCAGGCGATATCCCGCTGAAGGCAAGAGAGTATAAGATCCCCTTTGCGACCCGGCGGATCGTATTTATCGTCCGCGTAAATAAGAATGACGGCGTGGAGTGCCTGGAGATCCTGCAGAATCTCTTCCCGGACGGCAAGACACAAATGGTGGTTGCCATGGACGAAGAGACGATCGTTCTTGTCATGGATCTGGGAGAGAATCTGGACAGCTACCTGACAGAAGTCAGCAAGACCATCCTCGACAACCTCAATGCCGAGTCCATGATCCGTGCCCATGTGGGTATCGGTATGCCGGCACCGACACTTCGGGATATTGCCAAGTCCTATAGAGAAGCCACTCTGGCTCTCCGTGTAGGCAGCATCTTTGAGAGCGAGCAGTTCATCATGCGCTACGATAAGCTGGGCCTCGGCCGTCTGATCTATCAGCTCCCGCCGACGCTCTGCAATATGTTCCTCAATGAAGTATTCCCCAAGGGCGCCTATGAGTCCCTGGATTCGGACACACTGGTCACGATCCAGAGCTTCTTTGAGAACAACCTGAACGGAAGTGAGACTTCCAGAAAACTGTTCGTACACAGAAATACACTGGTTTACAGACTGGATAAGGTTCAGAAGATCACCGGTCTGGACCTGAGAAGTTTTGATGATGCGGTGCTGTTTAAGCTTGCTGCGATGGTCCGCACCTATCTGGAAAAACAGGAGAAGAGCGGCCAGGGCGGAAATATCAACTGGTAAGCTAGGATAACACTTTGATACGTTTTGAAAATGTACATAAGACATACAAGACCGGAACTGACGCCCTTCGCGGCGTGACGTTCACCATCGATGACGGAGAATTCGTCTTTATCATCGGAAAAAGCGGCTCGGGAAAATCCACTCTGATGAAGTGCATCACCCGCGAAGAACGGCCGACGGAAGGGTATGTCATTATCGATAAATTCGTGATCTCGAAAATGTCCAGTGCCTTGGTACCGGTACTGCGCCGCCAGATCGGAATCATCTATCAGGATTTCCGTCTGATCGAGACCAAATCCGTAGAAGAAAACATTGCTTTTGCCGGGGAGATCATCGGTGTGCCGAGAAAAAAGCTCCACCAGATGGTGGACATTGTTCTTGGCGCAGTCGGCCTTCGGGATAAAGCATCCTCGATGCCGCTGGAACTGTCCGGTGGTGAGCAGCAGCGTGTGGCGATTGCCCGTGCCATGCTCAACAGTCCGAAACTGATCGTGGCGGATGAGCCGACCGGAAACCTGGACCCGGAGACTTCCGAGTCCATTATGGCGCTCCTTTCGGAGATCAACCGGAACGGCACCACCGTTATCGTATGTACCCATGACAGCAATATGGTAGACCGGATGAAAAAGCGCGTCATCGAAGTGGATGACGGACTAATCGTGCGTGATGAACACGGATCCGGCTATACAGCCGAAGATAAGACGGCGCTGCCGAAATCCATGATCGATGAATTTGTCCCGGAAGTGATTTCCCTCTCGGAACTGGAGGAAGAAGAAGAGACTCTTCCTGAATTCCCGCCGAATCCCGGCGAAGATGAGGAGGAAGAGAAATGAGCTTCCGTGCACTGAAAAACTCTTTTAAAGAAGGTCTTCAGGGCATCGTCCGTCATCCGCTGGTTACCGTGGCCTCGATTACGACGATCCTTCTGATGCTTCTTCTGATGTCGGTATTCTTTATTTTTTCGGCAAATGCCCGGTATATCATGAAGAAGGTCGGGCAGCAGCCGCCGATCGAAGTGTATATGAAACTGGGATGCACCCAGGAGCAAATGGACATGGTGGTCTCGTATCTTCAGAGTTCACCTGAAATGATCAAGGGATACCGTGGCTTTTCTCCGGAACAGAACTATACCCGCTTCCGTACGGAACTGGGCGACAGTGCCTCGATCCTGGATGATTTCGACTATAACAATTACCTTCCTTATACCATTACCATTCAGCTGACCGATCCGGGTTATGCGGATGAAGTGGTGCTGAGACTCCGCGCTATTCCCGGAATCGAGAAGGTAATGCAGGAAAGTAATGTCATGAAGTTCCTGACCCGGGCGACCAAGACGGTAAATATTGCGACAGTCGTGGCATTTGCCGTATTATTCCTGATCTCTCTGTTCATCATTTCGAACATGGTCCGGATCTCGGTCTATTCCCGTTCCACGGAAATTGCGATTATGAAATTTGTCGGTGCGACCAACGGATATATCCGTCTGCCGTACATCGTGGAAGGCGCGATCGTAGGTACTGTCAGCGCGCTTTGTGCCTGGGGGATCACGTATCTGGCCTATACTGAGATTTATGAAAGAGCAATGAAGAATGTATTGACCACCAGCGTGTATGCGCTGCTTCCTATGCGGAGCCTGTCGGTGTCGGTCCTGATCCTTTGTCTGGCCAGCGGCATCGTGATCGGTTCGGTCGGAAGCGGCATTGCCGTACGAAAGTACGTCAAAGTATAAGAGGTGAGAATTGTGTTACTGAGAAAAACGAGATGGATACGGGCTCTGGCACTGACATTATCTCTGACTCTGGTACTGGGTCTGGGCTCTATACTGGCGAAAAAACCGGTAAAAGCCGTGGACCGCGGATTCTTAGCTTACACTCCGGACCAGAGTGATATCGATAAGGCCAAGAAAGAAAGAGAAGAAGCGAAACGGAAAGCGGAAGAAGCTTCCGAGCGCGTGGCGGAACTGAAAGATGAAAAGGGCCGCCTTTCCGGAGAATTGGCTGAACTTCAGGGCTTAAGCGATGAGCAGATGGCTCAGTATGAGGAGATCTCCGAACAGTATGCCGCTGCGCTGATCGCAAAGCAGGAAGCTCTGGATAATTATATTGAATCCCAGGAGAATCTGATCCATAAGAGAGAGGAATATGCAGAACGCATCGGCATTATGTTTGCCTATGAAAACAAATCCACTCTGGAGATCCTTCTGGATTCAGAAAGCATTGCCGGATTCTTTACCAATCTGGAACTGATCAGCATGATCGGTGAGGCCGATGTGCAGATGATCGATCAGCTGACGATCGCTATGGACGATGCGGAACTGAAAAGCCAGACCATGCTTCAGGAAGCAGAAGACATGCAGGCGATCGCCGAGCAGAAGCAGGCAGAACTTCAGGAACTGCGAGACCGTATCGGCGTGACTCAGGAAGCACTGGATGACACTTCCACCAAGCTGTCCCGCTGGCAGGAAAAAGAAGATGCATTTCAGGAAGAAGCCGACCGCCTGGACGATGAGATAAGAAGACTTCAGAAAGAAGAAGAGGAACGAAAGAAAGCGGCACAGCTGACTGCTGCAGCCAAGCAGGCGCAGGCGACCAAGTCGACCAGCAGCTCAAGCAGCTCCAGTAGCTCAAGCAACTCCAGCAGCTCAAGCAGTTCCAGTAGTTCGAGCTCTTCCAGCAGCAGTTCCAGCAGCTCGAGTTCTTCCAGCAGTTCCAGCTCCTCTTCCAAGCCCCGTATGAAAATGACCTGGCCGTATCCGGGGGACTATACTGTCTACTCTCCGTTCGGCATGCGTTATCATCCGATCTACCATTATGACAAAATGCACTGGGGCGTGGACCTGGGCGGTGAATACGGAAACCCGATCGTGGCGGCCTATGACGGAACCGTGATCAAAGTGGAAGAGCCGGTCGAGGGTCAGAATACCGGTAGTGTCAACTATGGCAACTATTGTGTGATCCAGCATGAGAACGGCGTCACCACGACTTATGCCCACTGCCGCGACGTGTATGTTTCCGTCGGAGATTATGTGGTGGCCGGCCAGACGATAGCCGAGTGCGGCAGTACCGGCACATCCACCAGCCCGCATCTGCACTTCGAAGTACGTGAAGACGGGACCAAGGTAGATCCGGTTCCGTATATCAGTTAAAGGATATATATATGTCGGCATACGATTTTCTTGCAGAGTATTATGATGTTTTCCAGAAAGACCTGGATCCCCGGGCGTGGGCGTCATTTACCGACAGGATCATAAAGAAACACCTTCGGGCCAAAGGAGATGGCGAGGACGGAAAAGTCCTTCTTTGCGATCTGGGCTGCGGAACCGGTTCGGTGACATTGGCTCTGACGAAGATGGGATATGACACCATCGGTGTCGATCTGTCCTACCCTATGCTGGAAAAGGCCAGAGAACATGCAGAGGAAGAGGACCTGTCCGTTCTTTGGATCCAGCAGGATATTACCGCTTTAGATCTTTACGGATCGGTAGATGTATTTACTTCATTCTTAGATACAGTAAACCATATCACCTCTCCCTCCCGGCTGAAGAAGTGCTTTCAGAAGGTGGCCTGTTTTCTTAATCCCGGAGGACTCTTCATTTTCGATGCCGCCACCGAGACCCATTTTGAAAAAACACTGGGCCGGGAATTTTTCTATTGCATTGAAGATGATTTTGCCGTAATGTGGGAGAACGAATATCTTCCCGGAAAAAAAAGAAACGTTGCTTCTCTGACAGTATTCGGGGAAGACGCTGATGGAAAGTACGAAAGAGCTGACGAAGATATCGAGGAGCGTTTCTATACGGAGGAAGAGATCCGGGATCTGGCAGGATCCTGTGGACTGGAAGTGGCCGCGGTATACGGCGACTTAAAAAAGAGAAAACCGAATGAGAAGGACGAAAGGGTATTTTACTGCCTGCGCCGTCCGATGAAAAGGAAGTAAAGATATGGAAGATTTTTATCTGGCTCCGGGATCCCCGAAAGACCAGTCTGACTATATGGTAACGGCGACGGCACTGGGCGGAAAGGTCCGCGCGCTGGCGATCCGATCCACGAATCTGGTGAAAGAGGCACTTCGTGTACATGGTACCTCTCCGGTTGCCACAGCCGCGCTGGGACGTTTTCTGACAGGTGCGCTTTTTCTGGCGGATACATTAAAAGGTGACGGGGATACCATGACATTAAATATCCGTTCGGACGGACCGCTTCAGGGGATGACCGTTGTGGCGGATTCCCACGGTCATGTCCGCGGCTATTGTCTGGAACCGGTAGTCGAGACTGTTTACCACCGTCCGGGAAAACTGAATGTCGGCGCTGCGGTCGGAAAAGGAAAACTGACTGTAGTGAAAGATTTCGGCCTGAAAGAGCCTTATGTGGGACAGGTGGAACTGGTTTCCGGTGAGATCGCCGAAGACCTGACGTATTATCTGGCCGCTTCCGAGCAGACTCCGTCTATCGTATCTTTGGGAGTCGGACTGGATGAAAACGGTGTGACCTGTGCCGGCGGATTTATGGTCCAGCTTTTGCCCGGCGCGGACGAAGAGACGATCTCCTATCTGGAAAAAAGAGTCGGCGGAGGATTTCCGGAGGTGACTTTCCTTCTCCAGGAAGGCATGAATCCGGAAAAGATACTGGACATGTTCCTGGGAGACGAGAAGATCTGCTTCCTTCAGGGTGCTCCGGTATCCTACCAGTGTAACTGTTCCCGGGAACGGATGGAGAGAAATCTTCTGGCCATCGGAAAGAAGGATCTGACAGAACTTTCTCTGGATCCGAAGGGAATTGACCTGGAATGCCACTTCTGTGATCAGCGCTACCACTTCTCTCAGGAGGATGTAAAAGCCCTGATTTCAGAGGATGCCGAGGAATCGTGACTGGAAAATACGAAAAAATCAACATTTTTTCGAAATAATGCTTGCAAACCCTTTACATGCGCTGTATAATCTTTCCTGCGCGACTTTGTGCGCGTAGCGTAGATGCTTGAGATTGCCGCCGGATAAAGCGGGCTGT
>CADBGD010000001.1 GCA_902794115.1 Oscillospiraceae bacterium | reverse complement strand
TAAAAGCGCCATCCGGGATGTGACTTTGTTCGTGGCCGACGATCCGGCATTCATTCAGTATGTGCGTCCCCATAACGGGAAAGAAGAATATGCTCTTCCTGAATCGGGGAAAATCGGCATCAGCATTAAGCTTGCCGAAAGTAACGGACTGGAAGTAGGCGATACCATCACACTGGAATACGGAGAAGAGGGAAAGACCATAACCTGCCCCATCGGCTACATTTTCGAGAATTACACATTCCACTACGCCATCATGGACAAAAGCACCTACGAAAGTGCTTTTGCCGAAGAATATGTACCGAACAGCGCACTGGTTCGCGTGCCGGAAGGAACTTCCTACGAGTTCGGTTCCGCCATCGGATCGGAGGAGCATATCCAGTCCTGGAGCATTATGGAAGAAGGAAGAAAGAACTTCTCCAATACCATGGAAAAGATGAATTATATCGTGATACTGGTCATTACCTGTGCCGCGCTTCTGGCCTTTATCGTGCTGTTTAACCTGAATAACATCAACATCGCCGAAAGGACCCGGGAGATCGCGACCCTCAAAGTCCTGGGCTTCCGAAAAGGCGAAACCGGAAGCTATGTGTTCCGCGAGAACTTTATCCTCTGCCTTCTGGGCTTTATCGTAGGGATCCCGACAGGCATCGCCCTGCACCGCTTCGTGATCTCCCAGATCAAGATGGATATCGTGGCCTACAAGGTATTGATCCTGCCCATGAGCTATGTTTACTCGCTCCTTCTGGTCATCCTCTTTTCCATGGCCGTGGACTTCATGATGCGCGGCAAGATCCGCCGGATCGACATGACCGAGTCGCTGAAGAGTATCGAATAAGAAGATGCGACGATTTCTTTTACCGGATATTTTTGTGATAGAATACAATAGGTATGGGGAAATAATGCGAAAGGAGTATAAGGTGGGGATCCTTATACTTTAGATAAATTATGAGCATGCAGATGTTTGCATTGCCTTATGCAGGAGGCAGTGCAAGTATATATCGAGACTGGATTTCAGAATTGAAACCGGAAATCGAAGTTTGCCCTATTGAGTACCCCGGACATGCCAGCCGGTTTTGTGATCCCTATTATTCCAGTATTGAAGCCGCAGCGGAGGAGATCTCTGAAACGATCCTCCGGCAGAACCCTTCTGATTATGTAATCTACGGGCACAGTATGGGTGCTTTAATTGCGCTGGAGACGGCATATGTTCTGGAAAAGAAAACAGACAAGCTTCCCAGAGCAGTCATTGTTGCCGCAAGCCGGCCGCCTCATATGCGGAATAAAGGCATTCAATTACATGAATTATCCAGAGAAGAACTTTTACAGACGATCATTTCCAGAGGACAGTTTGAACCGGAGATCCTTGAATGTGAGGAACTGATGGATATGATTGCCGATATCTTATATGCTGATGTGCAGATGTTTACCCGGTATACGCGTTCCTATGAAGAAAGGAAGATCCATGTGCCTCTTTTGGCTCTTCTCGGTGAGGAGGACGAGGAAACTCCCCCGGAGGATATGCAGGAATGGGAAAAGTATACCGGACAGGATTTTTCTCTTCACGTCTTTAAAGGCAGCCATTTCTTTGCATTTAATAACCATACAGAGTTCGTTTCTTATCTTCGAAAGTACTTGAAAGAAGGTGAGAAGAAACAATGATCAAGAGGCTCCTGCTCTCGGTAAGAGAGTATAAAAAACCATCTATCCTTTCACCGGTCCTGGTTTCTCTGGCGGTTGCCATGGAAGTAATTATGCCGTTCCTTATGGGAAAACTGATCGATGAAGGTGTTGAAAAATCCAACATGGACTACGTATGGTGGATGGGGACTCTGATTCTGGTGTGTATGCTGGCATATCTGGCATTCGGAGCTTTAGCCGGAAGTTTTGCCGCCAAAGCAAGCTCCGGATTTGCCCGGAATCTTAGACACGATATGTTTTGCCAGCTGCAGAAATTCTCATTTTCCAATATAGATAAGTTTAAAACGTCCAGTATCATCACAAGACTGACGACAGATGTGATGAATGTGCAAAATGCGTATCAGACGATAATTCTGATTGCGGTAAAGGCACCGATCATGCTGATATTTGCTATGACGGCGATTTTTACGATCAATACCAGACTGGCACTGATATTCCTGGGTATTGCACCACTGATGCTGATCGGTTTGTATCTTATCTTCCGCTATGCACAGCCGATCTTTACCCGCATGTTTACTAAGATCGACCGGATGAATAATGTTGTTCAGGAAAATGTACGTGGTATCCGTGTTGTCAAATCTTATGTGCGGGAAGAACATGAAACCGAGAAATTCACATCTGTATCCAACAGTATTCGAAACGACTCGGTAAAAGCGGAGAGAGCACTGAATTTCAACAGCCCGATCATGATGTCCAGCATCTATACGGCAATGCTTCTGATTTCCTGGTTCGGCGCAAAACTGGTCGTAAAGAAGGAGATGACGACCGGACAACTGACGATTATGTTTACCTACACCATGCAGATACTGCTGAGCCTGATGATGGTGTCGATGATTATTGTTATGCTCGTCATTTCCCGTGCGTCGGCAGCTCGTATTGCTGAAATACTGGAAGAGGAACCGGATATCCGAAATCCGGAGGAACCGATCCTGGAAGTGAAAGACGGCTCCATAGATTTTGAAAATGTATCATTCAGTTATTCCAATGACGAGGAGAAGTGCTGCCTGTCAGATATCGACCTGCATATCCGTTCCGGAGAAACAGTGGGAATCATAGGCGGGACCGGAAGCGGAAAATCTTCTCTGGTACAGCTGATCCCGCGACTTTATGATGTCACATCCGGAAGGATCAAAGTCGGCGGAGTCGACGTGCGGAATTATGATTTGGATGTCATCCGTGACAATGTAACCATGGTGCTTCAGAAAAATGTTCTTTTCTCGGGTACGATCCGGGAGAACCTTTGCTGGGGAAATGCGGAAGCAACGGACGAGGAGATGAGACGGGCATGTGAGATTGCTCAGGCGGACTCTTTTATCCGGTCTTTCCCGAAGGGATACGACACGTATATTGAACAGGACGGAACCAATGTTTCCGGCGGACAGAAGCAGAGGCTCTGTATAGCCCGCGCCATTTTGAAAAAGCCGAAGATCCTCATTCTGGATGATTCGACCAGTGCGGTCGATACGAAAACGGATGCCCAGATTCAGAAAGGTTTTTCTGAATTGATTCCGGGAATGACGAAGCTGATTATTGCCCAGCGTATTTCTTCCGTAGAGAACGCGGATAGAATCATCGTGATCGATAAAGGCAGGATCAGTGGTATCGGCACCCACCAGGAACTTTTGGCCGACAATGATATATACCGGGAAGTATATGAATCTCAGAAGAAGGGAGGCGAGGAGTAATGTCTGTCATCGATGAGGAAACAATGGAACAGGAAAAACCGCAGGAAAGTCCGCTTTCTATGAAGAATATCAAGCGCTTGCTTTCCTATCTGACCGGGAAATATAAATTACTACTGTGTCTGGTCGTCGTTTGTATAATTCTCGCCTCTATTGTTGCTGTTTTGAGTAATGTGTTTATAAAAGACTTGCTCGATGACTACGTGATGCCGTTTTTGAAAACGGCGGAAACATCAGGAATAAACGCGGTGGATTTCTCCGGACTAGCAACATGGATCGGAAAACTCGGGCTATTGTATGGATTTGCGGTACTGGTGGAGTTCTTTTCGGCACAGATCATGATGGTGATTGCTAACAATGTATTACGGAATGTCCGTGATGAAATGTTCCGTCACATGCAGACTCTTCCGCTTTCGTTTTTCGATACTCACGCACACGGAGATGTGATGAGTCATTACACAAATGATGTAGATGCCCTGAAGGAGATGATTTCCCAAGGTATCCCTACCACACTCTCTTCTTGTATCTCCTTTGCAGCCAATCTGATCGGCATGCTTTTCCTGTGCTGGCAATTGACGATCCCCGTCATCATGGGTACGGCGGCAATGTTTTTCCTGATTGGAAAGGTCGGAGGAAAAAGCGCAAAGTACTTCATGAAACAGCAGGATTCGCTTGGAAATGTGAATGGTTATATTGAAGAGATGGCCAATGGTCAGAAAGTCATTAAAGTATTTACGTATGAGAAGCGTGCTATACAGAGATTCGACCATAAGAATGATGAACTCTGTTTGAATTCGACGAAGGCGAACATCTTTGCCAATATTATGATGCCGTTGACAGACAGCATCGGAAAAGTTCTGTATGTACTGGTAGCGTTTATCGGCGGTTTTTTGGCGATCCGTTGTCAGTTGAGCGTCATTACTGTCGGAGTGATTGCATCTTTCCTGCAGCTGACACGTGCTTTCGTAGAACCGGTATCGATGATGTCGGGACAGATGAATGCCATTAATATGGCGATGGCCGGGGCGGAAAGAATCTTTCAATTTCTAGATGAAGAATCCGAGCCGGATGAAGGATATGTTACGCTAGTGCGTTGCCGGAAAGATGGGGAAAAACTGATAGAGGTTTCGAAGGAGACGCCGCTTGTCCATAACTCTAATGATGATTATGTTTGGGCGTGGAAACATCCGCATGGGGATGGAACATTGACGTACTCACCTGTGCGTGGCGAAGTTTGTTTCTCAGGGGTGGATTTTAGTTATGACGGAAAGAAGACCGTGCTTCACGATATCACTTTACATGCCATGCCGGGGCAGAAGATTGCTTTCGTCGGTGCAACCGGTGCCGGAAAAACGACGATCACAAATCTGATCAACCGTTTCTATGACATAGCAGATGGAAAGATCCGCTACGATGATATCAACATTAATAAAATAAAGAAGGCGGACCTGCGCCGCTCGCTTGGCGTGGTGCTTCAGGACACTCAACTTTTCACGGGAACTGTCATGGAAAATATCCGCTACGGAAATCTTTCGGCGACGGAGGAAGAATGTATCGCTGCTGCCAAACTGGCCAATGCACATGATTTCATCAGTAAGCTTCCGCAAGGGTATGATACTTTGCTGACGGCAAACGGTTCGGAACTGTCTCAAGGTCAGCGCCAGCTGATTTCGATCGCCCGTGCCGCTGTGGCTGATCCGCCGGTCATGATCCTCGATGAAGCAACCAGTTCGATCGATACACGTACAGAAGCGATCGTGCAGCGTGGAATGGATGCGCTGATGGAGAACCGCACGGTATTTGTTATTGCACATAGGCTTTCCACCGTAAAAAACAGTGAGATGATCATGGTGCTGGAAAATGGCCGTATTATCGAGCAGGGAGACCACGCTTCACTCGTGGCTGAAAAAGGAAAATACTACCAGCTGTACACGGGTGCTTTTGAATTGGAGTGATGGAAGAAATGTCACAATGTTTCACTTTTGAAAGAATCGAAAGACCGTCTGGTGTGATATAATTAAGCAGGAAGGAAAACGAAGAAAGGATTAATGATTTTTTGGTAAAAAAGTAGTTTTTTTGTCGACTTTTTTCTGTAGTCTCTTTTTCTATATAATGACACTTTTTGCGCGGCGGCCCAGTGGGTTGGGTTTTGTTTGCTGAGCAAAGTGCGAAATTAAAGCGGGCTGTGCAGAAAATATGGGGGTGCATAGAACCGACAAAAAGCAATGGAGCCATAGATCAGGTAGTTGGTATGGCGAATGTTGTTGTTGTCACCCATTGGCTGGATGGGGATGTGATTCCCTATGTCCGGATTGGTACAGAACTGAAAAGACGAGGTCATCACGTAACGCTGGTTACGCACTGTCACTTTGCCGGTATGGCTGAGAAGGCCGGGCTGGACTTTGTTCCGTGGGATACTCCGGAAGAGTACGATGCATTGGTGGATCTGATGTATCGGAATAAAGATGATCATGCTTTCCAAAGCAGTAATTTTTCATATTCATCAAATGAGTTCAGGCAAAGTACAGAAAACATTCAGTTAAGACTGAAAGAATATAAAATCGTCGACTCCTGCTGTCAAAGCCCGGATACAGTTCTTCTTTGCAAGAGCCGTTCCAGTGTAGCTGCGTATATGGTGGCGGAGAAGAGAAAGCTTCCTTTGGCCACTGTGATCGGTTATCCGTCGGAAGTAGCCAGTATGCTGCTGTTTGAAGATCTCGAAGGAAAGAATGATGTTCCTCGTTTAAATGAACTTCGCAAGGCAGTTGGTCTGGATCCGATAGATTCTTGGCTGCAGTGGGAAGGCAGTGCAAAAATGACGCTGGCCCTATGGCCGGACTGGTTTGATCATGTGGATGATCAGTGGCCGACGAAAATTGATCCGGTCGGTTTTCCGCTTGAGCAGGGAAAAGCGGCTTACCAAAGAGAGATTCCGGAAGACTTTGCAAATTGGTTGGAGAAGAATCCGAATCCGATCCTGATTACCGGAGGCACTACGACCATGATCGACGCCAGCTTCTATACCAGCAGCATAGAGGCGTGTGGAATCATTGGCCAGCCGACCGTTGTTCTTTGCAAGTATGATGAGTTTATTCCAAAAGAACTGCCCTCGAATGTGGTTTGGTACAAATATATCCCACTTGATGAAATCATGCCGAAACTAAGTGTTCTGATCCATCACGGCGGAATCGGAACAGTTACGGGAGGAATGGCGATCGGTATACCGCAACTGATTCTGCCCGGATATGGAGACAGACCGTATAATGCAACACTGATCAAGGAACAGGGTGTGGGTGACTATCTGCTTCCAGGAAACTGGCAGCCGGAGAAAGTCGCTGACATGATCCGTTCTCTTATGGCAAATCGCGGCTCGGAAAAATACCGGATATGTGTTGAGAAGATGGCGGAAAACCGTGGTATCTCGGTAGCAGCTGATCGTGTTGAGCAGATGATAGGTAATGATGACTACGTGTATTCCATTAACCGGAAGCAGGGAACGGAAGCAAAGCAAATAAATACTTCGGAATCCTGTGAGAAAAAAGCGCCCGGTGAGCGTATACAGAAACTCACCGATGAGCAGAGAGCACGGCTGCGATTGAGCCTCAAAAAAAGAGAAAACAAGTAAATACAAAGAAAATCAGTATAAGTGAACATGGAGGTATATATGAAAAAAGCGTACCTGACAGTTGACGATGGCCCTTCTGTGGCCCGCCGTGAAAAAGTGGACATATTAAATCAGTATGGTATTCAGGCGGTTTGGTTTTGCGAGAAGCGATTTATGGATATCAGAGAAGATGATGTTCTTTATACCATTCAAAGTGGCCACATTATCGGTAATCATGCATGTTCCCACCCGAACTTCTCTGAGCTGACTTTGGAACAGGCAAAAGAAGAGATCCTGCTGAATGATCAGATGATAGAACGGATCTATGAAAAAGCGGGAGTAAAGAGACCGGCCAAGTTTTTCCGTTTTCCATATGGAAATGAAGGGGTCACCCGTGGTTTTTATGATCTGGACTATTCGCAAGAGGAAAAAGAACGGGTCGAGAGCATACAGTCCTTTTTAAAAGAAAACGGATATGTGCTCCCGTCATTTCAGGAAATCACCTACCCGTATTTTGATGCATTCCGGAAATCCGGGCGTGTGGACTGGCTTTGGACATATGATGCCATGGAGTGGTGTGTATATCAGGAGAATCCGCCATATGGAGTCCGTACATTAGATGATGTGCTGGAAATGATGGAGCTGGATCTTCCGGACAGATGGATGGGGCTTAACTATCCCGGTTCGGCAGATCTCATAGTCATCCATGATCATCCGCAGACAAATGAGATGTTTGGACCTATCATAAAGGCTTTTGTGGATATGGGAATCAAGTTTGCCCGTTTCGATGATTTGAT
Source organism: Oscillospiraceae bacterium (assembly GCA_902794115.1). Taxonomy (GTDB): domain Bacteria; phylum Bacillota; class Clostridia; order Saccharofermentanales; family Saccharofermentanaceae; genus Scatonaster. The sequence goes on along the minus strand of CADBGD010000001.1, from coordinate 53,716 downwards.
CAAATAAGAACGATACACTTCTATTTCTTTCCATTGTTTCAAAGGAGGAATGATGTATGGATAACGAAACGATTGATTTGTTTGTGCCGGGACGCCTGTGTTTGTTTGGTGAGCATAGTGACTGGGCAGGGACAAGTAGAACAGTTAATTCTGAAATCACACCTGGATGTGCGATTGTAACAGGTACACAGCAGGGTATATATGCCCGTGCAAAAAGATCGGACATGTTTTCAGTAACCAGTAAGATCAAGGAACTGAAAGACGGCTCCTTTGAATGCCCGATGGATCTGGACTCTCTCAGTGAAACTGCGCATCAGGGAGGATATTTCAGCTATGTTGCCGGCGTCGCATCCTATATGTGCGAATGGTATAACGTAGGCGGCGTTTCTATTGAAATTACAAAAAGAGACCTGCCGGTGAAGAAGGGATTGTCTTCTTCGGCAGCAATTTGTGTGCTTGTCGCACAGGCATTTAATCAGTTGTACAATCTGAATCTGAATACCCGTGGAATCATGAATATTGCGTACTGGGGTGAACAGAGAACGCCTTCCCGATGTGGAAGAGTCGATCAGGCCTGTGCCTTCGGACCACACCCGGTTTCGATGACTTTTGATGGAAACGAGATGCATGTGGATCAGATTCCGGTAAAAAAACCACTGTACTACGTTTTTGCCGATCTGATGGCAAAAAAAGATACGATCAAGATCCTGGCCGATCTGAACAGCGGATATCCGTTTGCCCGAAATGAGAAGGAGAAAACTCTCCATGAGGCACTGGGCGAGGACAATATCCGCATTACGACAGAGGCCAGAAAACTGATTAAAAACGGTGATGCACAAGGTTTGGGCCACTTAATGACAGAAGCCCAGGAGATCTTTGATGCGAAAGTGGCGCCGATGTGCCCGGAAGAATTAAAAGCACCGGTACTCCATTCCGTACTCAATAACACTACGATCAAACAACTTACCTATGGTGGAAAAGGCGTCGGTTCACAGGGAGATGGAACAGTGCAGTTTCTGGCAAAAGACAAGAAATGCCAGGACGATCTGATCGATTACATGAGCCATTCGCTGGGTCTTTCTGCCTATCCGTTAACATTGAAACCGCAAAGGGCGATCAATAAAGCGATTATACCGGTTGCCGGATTCGGAACACGGTTATATCCCGAAACGAGATTTACGAAAAAGGAAATGTGCCCGATCGTAGATCTTGATGGTTTGGTCAAGCCGATCCTCCTGGTATTACTTGAGCAACTGGATGCGATCGGGATAGAGGAGATCTGCCTGATTATTAATCCGGATGACGAAGAAATGTACAGACAGCTGCTTTTGCGTCCATTGTCGAGAAAGCATTATGAAAAGCTTCCGGAGAAAATGCGCGCATATGAAGATAAGATGACTCGAATCACGAAGAAGATCTCCTTTGTAAAGCAGTACGAGCCGAAAGGATTCGGGCATGCTGTATATCAGGCTGCTTCTTTTACAAATAAGGAACCGGTACTGCTCCTTCTGGGAGATACTTTGTACCGGAGCAACACTTCTACTCCGTGCTTAAAGCAGATCGTGGACACATATGATATATACGGGAAATCCATCGTGGCATTGCAGACGGTAGGCGTGAAAAATGTGTCTTCTTTTGGTGTATTCTCCGGCCACTGGGATGATAAGGAAGAACGTATTCTGAACTGTTCTGAAGTAGTTGAAAAACCAACACCCGATTATGCAAAAGAGTATTTGATGCTCTCCCGAAAGAAGGAAGAGAATGTTTGCTGTGCGGCATTTGGCGCCTATGTTCTGAATGAGAAAATCTTTAGTTACCTGGGCGATGCGGTGAGAAATAATCACACAAATGAAAAAGGCGAAATCGATCTTACAGAAGCATTTCGAAAAGCAATTAAAGAAAAGGATCTGATTGGATTCCTGGTGGACGGGAAATCTTTCGATCTGGGCAATGCAGCTGCCTACCAGGAGGCCTTTGCCAGATACAACATGTAAACTGACTTCGGAAAAAGGAACAAGAGAAAAGGAAAGACAGATGAATAACGATGAAAAAAGACAGCTTCTTTTGAAGATGCTTTCGAAAAAGAAACAGAAAAGTGAACCGGATGATTCAGACCGGATCATTGCATCACATAAAACAAAATTCCCGCTTTCCATGGTACAGCGGGGCATTTGGATGGACTGCCTGATCGATCCGGACAGTGTTGTATATAACATTCCGTTTGCCTGCAAAATCAAGGGACATGTAGATCTGGAAGCGATGAAAAAGAGCTTGGAGCAGATCATCCATCGACATGAGATCTGGCGGACAGTCCTGTGCCGTGAAGGAGAAGAAGTATTCCAGGAAGTGCTTCCAGAAGGGAAGCTTGACTTCAGATATTTTGATCTTCGCGGAAAAGGATACAATGACGCTCTTGTGGCTGAAGAAGGAAAAAGATTCGTATCTGAACCCATTGATTTAGAAAAAGGTCCGCTGGTCCGTTTTGCCTTGTATCAGACTGAAGAGGACATCGCGTATTTTGTACTTTCGGGACATCATATTGTGTACGATGGAACTTCAGAAAACCTCTTTTGTAAGGAATTGTCGGAGGAATATACTGCGGCACTGCATAATCGGAAATCTGACTTGGAAAAACCTGCTGTCAGTTATGGTGATTATGCTGAATTTGTTTTATCAAAGATGGGTTCAGAAGAAATCCGTTCCCAAATCGAATACTGGAAAGAAGAACTGGAAGGAATCGAACCGACGGAGTTCCCGACGGATCACATGCGCCCGGCTGTGCGAAGCAGTGAGGGAGGAATGATCTACTTTGATGTTCCGAAGAGCATTGACGAGAAGATCAGACAATATGCTGCATCCCGGCACGTTACGGTAAATGTGGTTCTGTTTTCAGCGTTGAATTGCCTGCTGAACCTTTACACACGGAATGAGAATATTGCCGTTGAGATCACTGTCGCAGACAGAGATAATGAACAGCTTGAAAACCTGCTTGGCTGCTTTATTAATAATCTGATCATCGTGACGGAAATCCATCCGCAGATGACTTTTGACGATGCTGTGGAGGCGGCGAAGGAAAAAACATATCAGGCATACGGAAAGAAGGATGTTCCGCTGGAAACGCTGGTGGCTGCTGTAAATCCGCCCCGTGACCTGAGCCGGACACCTTTTTCCGAAGTCGGATTTAACTATAATCCCAGAAAGAGAATGGAGCTTTCTCTAGAAGGTTGTGAAGTGGAAGCATTCGGTCTGGGAGACTTTGTTGTACTGACCGATGTGAACTTCCAGATTCATGATGATGATATTTCTCTTTGTGGATTTGTAGAGTATAACCGGACTATCTATGAAAAGCAGACCATTGAGAAGATCCTGGCTCATTACCTGCTTATTCTGGATAAGCTGACAACAAATCCGGAAGCCAGGATCGAGAGCATTGAGGTAGTTGGCGAGGAAGAAAGACAGAAGATCCTGACGGAGTTTAACAATGCAGTTCTTCCACAATCAGAGGAAACAACCGTTATAGATCTGTTCGAGCGTCAGGTCGAAAAAACGCCTGAAAACATTGCGCTTGTGTATGAAGATACATCCCTGACCTATGCGGAACTGAATGCCCGTGCGAACCAATTGGCCCGGAAATTGAGAGATTTAGACGTGAAGCCGGATGATATGGTGGCAATTGTGGCCGAAAGAGGCCTGGAAATGATTATCGGCATCTACGGCATTCTTAAATCCGGCGCTGCGTATCTTCCGATTGATCCGTCCTATCCGGAGGATAGAATCGCGTATATTCTGAAAGATTCCACGCCTAAGGCGGTGCTGACATACCAGGCATCATTAAACACGGATATATCCGTGATCGACCTTTCTGATAGCCGGATATATACCGGTGACACGGAGAATCTGCCACATGTGAATACAGGGAAGGATCTGGCGTATTGTATCTACACATCAGGTACGACAGGAGAATCCAAAGGCGTACTGATTGAGCAGCGGAATCTGGCAGCATATGTCCGCCAGTTTGTCCGGTATTACGGGATAACGGAACAGTCTGTTATCCTGCAGCAGGCATATATCGGCTTTGATACCTCTGTAGAGGAACTGTATCCGGTATTGATCTGCGGCGGAAAGATGGTCATTGTAAACAAAGATCATTTGCTGGATCCGGTGAAACTGAAAACAACGATCATAAATGAGAGAATCAACATCATAAGCTGTTCACCGCTTCTGATAAAAGAAATGGATTATCTGAAGGAAACGCAGATGAGAATACTCATCAGCGGCGGAGATGTGCTGAAGAAGGAATATTTCAAGGATCTCCTGGATACGGATATAAGCATATACAACACATATGGTCCGACAGAGACGACAGTATGTGCGACATACTATAAGGTGGATTATTCTGATGAGAATGAAACCATTCCGATTGGAAAACCGATCGCGAACAGTCAGGTAATGATCCTGAATGGAGATGTGTTGTGCGGAATCGGTGTTCCCGGTGAGCTTTGTATTGCCGGTGCCGGTGTTGCCAGGGGATATCTGAACCGGCCGGAACTGACGAATGAGAAGTTTGTTAAAAATCCATTTGGAGATGGCCGGATGTACCATACCGGTGACCTGGCAAGATGGCTTCCGGATGGCAATGTGGAGTATCTCGGAAGAATCGATGAACAGGTGAAGATCCGTGGATTCCGGGTGGAATTGGGAGAGGTGGAAAGCAGACTTCTCCAGATCCGGAATGTGAAAAACTGCGCGGTCATTGCAAGATCTGATCAATCCGGAGAAAAGGCAATCTATGCCTACCTTGTCAGTGATGAGGAATTGTCTCTTTCCAAGGTAAGAAATGAGCTGGGCAAAAATCTTCCGGATTACATGATCCCTGCGTATATGATGCAGATTGAGAGTATTCCGGTAACCAGAAACGGAAAACTGGATAAGCGGTCTCTTCCGGATATTGAAGCCCGGACCGGGGATGAGTATGTTGCTCCGAGAAATAGTACTGAAGAAATCATTTGTGCTATATTCAGCGAAATACTGAATGTGAAAAGAGTTAGCGTCAAGGATAGTTTCTTTGCTCTTGGCGGACACTCTCTTCGTGCTACCAGACTGGTCAATCGGATCGAGTCTGAATTAGGGAAGAGAATACCGTTGAAAACGATCTTCAGCAGTCCGACACCGGAAATGCTGTCTGAATATGTTAACGGCGAAGAGGCCGCTGAATTTGAATCCATTCCGGCTGCGGAAAAGAAGGATTACTATCCGATGTCTTCTGCCCAGAAAAGAACATTCCTCATCTGTCAGATGAACCCGGAGGGAATTCTGTACAACATGCCGGAGTCTTATCGCCTGAAAGGTGAAGTTGATCCGGAAGCATTGAAAAAAGCACTGCAGCAGCTGATAGACAGACATGAAATACTCCGTACGCAGTTCCTCATGATGGACGGAGAACCGGTGCAGAAGATCCTGGATCATGTTGAGGCGGATTTTGAATATTTCGAAGATAAAACATCCAAAGAGGCAGATCTAACCGCACGATTTGTGAAGCCTTTTGATCTGAGCATGCTGCCGCTGATCCGGGTCCAGCTTATAAACAGAGGGGATCACTATCTTCTCAATCTGGATATGCACCATATTGTCGGTGACGGAATGAGTGCAGTCACCTTTACAAAGGAGCTGAATGCACTGTACAACGGAGAAACATTGCCTCCGCTTACACACCAGTTCAAGGACTACAGTGAATGGATGCGTTCCCGTGATCTAAGTGATCAGGCAAAGTACTGGAAAAGTCAGTTTGAGGATGAGATCCCGGTATTGAACATGCCTCTTGATTTCCCGAGACCACAGGAGCAGAGCCATAATGGTGCCATGGCCATGGTGCATACCGGGAAGGCTTTGGGAGAAAAGATCAAGAAACTGGCGGCTGAGACGAAATCGACCGAGTTTATGGTGCTTTTATCTGCAGCCATGATTCTTCTCGGAAAGTACAGCCGGCAAGAGGACGTAGTGATCGGTTCGCCGATCAGCGGGCGTACCCATAAGGATACCGAAGGCATGCTGGGTATGTTTGTCAACACGTTGGCAATGCGGGGAAAACCTGAAGGGAAAAAACAGTATACGGACTTCCTTCAGGAAGTAAAGGAGACTTGCCTGAAGGCCTACGAGAATCAGGAGTTCCCGTTTGAAGAACTGGTTGAAGCTGTAGATGTTCAGCGGGATCTGTCCAGAAACCCGATATTTGATGTGATACTTGTCCTGCAGAATAACGAGGATGAAGTGATCCGGCTGGGCAATACGGAAGTGCAGGTTGCGGATACTACCGACACCATTTCCAAGATCGATCTGTCCTTTGACATCTATGAAGATGACGGTGATTTCGGCATTGGTCTGGAATACTGTACAGCGCTGTTCAAGAAAGAGAGCGCAGAAAAGATCCTGGATCATTATATTCACATTCTTATGAATCTGACGGAAACCCCATCCTCTCTGATCAAAGATATTTCCATGATCGGAAAGGAAGAGGAGAAACAAGTCCTCATTGACTTTAATAATACTTCAGTCGCATATCCGACTGAAAAGACACTGGTAGACCTCTTTGAAGAGCAGGTGGATAAGACACCGGAGAATATTGCCGTTTTCTTTGAAGGGGAAGCACTGACCTATCGCGAATTAAACGAAAAAGCGAATCAGCTTGCTCATTCTCTCCGGGAACAGTATGGTGTCAAACCTGGTGAATTTGTTTCCATGCTCACCGAGAGAAGTCTGGAAATGATCATAGGTATCTTTGGCATCATCAAAGCAGGCGGAGCCTATGTTCCGATGGATCCGACATATCCGGAAGACAGAATCGCATATATGCTGGAAGACGCGGCGCCGAAGGCTGTGCTGACCTACAATACGAAGATCCGTACAGATATTCCGGTGATCGATCTGGCTGAAAAAAAGATTTTTGCGGGCCCGGTAGAAAATCCGGAACATACAAATACCCCGGATGATCTTGTGTATTGTATTTTTACTTCCGGAACCACAGGTAAGCCCAAAGGCGTGCTGATCGAGCACAAGAATGTCTGCAATCTTGCCTGCTATATGAGAAAAGAACTGGGTATCACGGAAGAAGACCATGCCATGCTTTTTTCGAATTACATCTTCGATGGATCGGTTTGGGAAATGCTGACCGCGATTATGAACGGTGCGTCTCTGTATATACCGACAGATGAGACAATTCGTGATCTGGATGCCATGAAGAAATACGTTTCCGAGAAAAAGATCAACGTATCTTATTTCCCGCCGCAATACTATGAGCAGGGCCGTTTTGTTCTGAATAAATATGTCCTCACAGCCGGGTCAGCAGCTCCGATGTCGGTTGTGGAAGCTGTACTGGCAAACAGCGGGTACATTAATTCCTATGGCCCGACTGAGGCAACGGTATGTATCAGTAACTGGATATGTAAGAAGGGGGAAACACCTGAAAGAATCACGATAGGCAAACCGATCCACAACGTGCAGGTATACATTCTGCAGGGTGATACACTGTGTGGAGTCGGTGTGCCGGGTGAGCTCTGTGCAGGCGGAGCAGGAATCACAAGAGGATACTTGCACAGACCGGATCTGACAGCGGAGAAATTCGTAAAGAATCCATTTAGTGAAGGAAGAATGTACCGGACAGGTGATCTTGCCAGATGGCTGCCGGACGGAAATATCGAATATCTTGGCCGAATCGATGAACAGGTGAAGATCCGTGGTTTCCGAATTGAACTGGGTGAAATCGAGAGCCGTATCCGGGAAATCGATAAAATCAAAGATTGTGCGGTAATTGCAAGAAATGACAGCAACGGAGAAAAGGCGATCTATGCTTATGTTGTCAGTGATGAGGCTGTCCGCATTCCGATGATCCGGGATGAACTTGCAAAATCGCTTCCGGATTATATGCTGCCGTCCTATATGACGCAGATCGAAAAAATACCGATGACCAGAAACGGAAAAGTCGATAAGCGTGCATTGCCGGATATCGAAGCAAAAACCGGCGGCGAATATGTAGCACCGAGTAATGAAACAGAAGAAATTATCTGCCGCATCTTCAGTGAGATCCTGAATGTAGAGAAAGTCAGCGTTAAGGACAGTTTCTTTGCTCTTAGCGGCCATTCTTTGCGTGCAACCAGACTGGTAAACCGTATAGAGGCGGAAACCGGAAAGAGGATCCCGTTAAAATTTGTTTTCAGCAGTCCGACTCCGGAAAAACTGGCTGAAATCGTAAACGGGAAAAAGGAAGAAGAGTTTGTATCGATTCCGCATGCAGAAGAGAAGGAATACTATCCGATGTCTTCCGCCCAGAAAAGAACATATCTCGTCTGCCAGATGAATCCGGATGACATTTTGTATAACATGCCGGAGCATCTGATACTTCATGGTGAGGTGAATCCGGATGCATTCAGAAGCGCATTGCAGGATCTGATCGACCGGCATGAGATATTGAGGACAAAATTCCTCATGGTGGACGGGGAACCGGTGCAGAAAATCCTGAATCATGCAGATGCGGATTTTGAGTATATCCAGGATACGCAAACAGATGAAGCTAAGCTGATTTCCGATTTTGTCCGCCCATTTGATTTGAGTGAACTCCCGCTTGTCCGGGTTCAGCTCATCGAGCGGAGCGGATACTATCTGTTGAACATTGATATGCATCACATTGTAGGTGACGGCATGAGTGTGGGTACTTTTATCCGGGAGTTGAATGCACTGTATAATGGCGAGAAACTCCCTGCGCTGACCCATCAGTTCAAAGACTACAGTGAATGGATGCGTAATCGTGATCTTAGCGGACAGGCGGCATATTGGAAACATCAGTTTGATGATGAGATCCCGGTATTGGATATGCCTCTGGATTTCGTCAGACCGCAGGAGCAGAGTTATCGTGGTTCTATGGTATTTAACAGTACCGGCGAGGTTTTGGGAAGAAAGATCCGTGATCTTGCCGCCAAGACCGGCACGACGGAATTTATGGTACTGCTTTCTGCTGCGATGATCCTTCTGGGAAAGTATAGTCGTCAGGAGGATATTGTGATCGGTACACCGATCAGTGGCCGTACCCACAAGGATACGGAAGGTATGCTGGGTATGTTTATCAATACACTGGCCTTGCGTGGCAAACCGGAGGGAAAAAAGACGTTCCTGGAATTTCTTTCCGAAATCAAGGACACCTGTCTGAAAGCCTACGAGAATCAGGAGTATCCTTTTGAGGAACTGGTCGAGTCAGTTCATGTTGTAAGGGATATGTCCAGAAACCCGCTGTTTGATGTTATGCTCGTTCTCCAAAACAATGAGACCGAACAGATCCGGTTGAACGGTGCGGAAACAGAATATGCCGAATCGGAGGATACGGTCGCCAAATTCGATATTACGTTCAACATCAACGGACATGAAGACGATTTTGATATTGGACTGGAGTACTGTACAGCCTTGTTCAGAGAAGAAAGCGCGGAGAATCTTCTCAAGCACTATATCGCTGTACTGGAAGAACTGACGGAGACTCCTTCTTTACGGATCGATCAGGTACAGGTGATCTGTGAGGAGGAAAAAGCCCGGATTCTTTCAGAATTCAACAGTACTGCCATAGAGTATCCGAAGGAAAAGACCGTGGTGGAGATGTTTGAAGAGGCAGTCGCAAATACACCTGATGAAACCGCTGTTGTATACGATGGACAGAGCCTCACGTATGCCGAGCTCAATGAAAAAGCCAACCAGCTCGCTGACCGATTGAGAAAACTGGGCGTGAAACCGAATGACTTTGTTGCCGTTTTTACGGAAAGAAGCCTGGAAATGATTATTGCCATCTACGGAGTTATGAAAGCAGGAGGAGCGTATCTTCCCATGGATCCTGCGTATCCGAAGGACCGAATCGAGTATATGCTGGAAGATGCTTCTCCTAAGGCTGTGCTGACGTACAAGACAAGCCTGGATACAGATATCATTAGAATTGATCTGGCTGATCCGGAACTGTATTCCGGCACCTCTTCCAATCCGGAACATGTGACATGCCCGGAGGATCTGCTCTATTGTATTTATACATCGGGCACAACCGGAAAACCGAAAGGTGTCATGATCAAGAATCAAAATGTTGTGAACTACTCTTTTGTATCAGATAAGAGTACGATGACATACGCATACAAAAACGGACTTCGCCGCTTTGTGTCTGTCACGAACCTTGTGTTTGATATCTTTGTCACAGAAGCAATATTAACTCTTTGCAATGGTATGACTATATATGTGGCCACAAGTGAAGAGCAAAGTGACCTTGCTGCATTTGAAAAACTCGTTGTGGAAAACGGGATCGAGATCCTGCAGACTACGCCGAGCCGTATAAAAGGGTTCTTTGCACAGGATCCGGAAACGAAAGTGTTTGCCGGAATGCGGTACATCATGCTTGGAGGCGAAGCTGTAGGTATGGAAGTGGTTTCCAGATTGAAGGCAGCCTCGGATGCCGTGATCGAAAACGTATACGGTCCTTCCGAAACTACAGTATGGTCAAGCTGCTTCCAGATTGAGGGAGAATATGCCAGCATCCCTATCGGAAAACCGATCAGCAATACGCAGATCTATATCGTGGATAAAGATCATCTGTGTGGAATCGGTGTTCCCGGCGAGCTTTGTATTGCCGGAGACGGATTGGCAAGAGGCTATTTGAACCGTCCGGAACTGACCGGGGAGAAATTTGCTCCCAATTCGTTTGGAACAGGAAGACTGTATCACACGGGTGACCTTGCAAGATGGCTTCCGGATGGCAATGTGGAGTATCTCGGACGAATCGATGAACAGGTCAAAGTGAGAGGCTTCCGAATTGAACTGGGAGAGATCGATAGCCGCCTCAGAGAGATTGAAGGCATTAAGGATTGTGCTGTGATCGTTAGAGAAGAATCGTCCGGTGATAAGGCAATTTACGCGTATTTCGTCAGCCAGGACGAAATGGACATTTCTCTGATCCGAAGTGAACTCGGAAAAAATCTTCCGGATTACATGATCCCTTCGTATATGATGCGGATTGAAAAGATACCGGTAAACAGAAACGGAAAACTGGATAAGCGGGCCCTTCCGGTAATTGAAGCAAGTACCGGAAAAGAGTACATCGCGCCGCGAAATGAGGCGGAAAGGACGATGGCTTCTGTATTTGAAGAGATTCTTGATGTGGAGAAAGTCGGCATACAGGATGATTTCTTTGAACTGGGCGGAAATTCACTGAAAGCGATCCGTGTTTCTGCCAAACTGAAACTGTTCAACATTCCTGTTTCGACAAAAGACCTGCACACGTACAGGACGATTTCGCAACTGGCTCAGGTTTTAGGAATGGATGCGGATGAAGAGATATCTTCCTCTGTGAATGCCGACAAGTCAGCAATTAAGATCTCCATGTTTGAGCCGCCGGTGATCGAAGGGAAAAAAGTCCATAACGAAGGCGTTATTGAAGCCATAGCTGAATATAAGAACAATCTGAAGGGAAAGAGTATCGTCAGCAGTTACAAGCCGAACAACATGCAGAAGTATTATCTGCATCTTTCCACAGATGAATCTTCGATCATCGGTGTATGTTTCCACATTTCGGGAGCTACGGTTTCGCAGATCCAGAAAGCACTGACTGATATGGTGCGGGATCAAAGTGCACTGCGTTCCTGTTATTCCGATGAGCAGGAAAAAATCACGGAGTATTCATTTGGTGAATGGAAAATTCCGTATCTATCCGCATCTCAGGCAGTCAGCAGAGAGTCTGCTGCGACATGTCTTTTTGCACATGAGGTTAGATCCGGAATAGATATTTTACCTGTGATCCTGATTACCGAGTCGGGTACCGGCTCCTTTGATGTGTACATCGCGGCCAATCATGCACTGTGGGATCGAAGCAGCTGTGATGTGGCGGCAGATCTTCTGGAGACATACCTTAACCAGTCAGGGAGCACAAAGCCGGATGATCTGACGTACAGCGATTACATACAGTGCCGGAATACGGCAGAAAAGTCTGTACACAGCAAAGAAGACAGCGGGACGATCCTGTCCAGTATTGAGCTTTATAAAGCGAGATCTGCCGGTACATATGAAAACAAGTCCTTTAGTGTCACGCTGAAGAAGGACGAGAATGTCACTTACGATGTTAGATGGCTTATGTCCAAGTTCAGTGAAATCAGTGATACGAAAGACCTGAGTTCGATACCGTTCTTTATGCTGTACCACTGCCGGGATGACCGTTCAATGAATACGATCGGATATTACATCGACTACATTCCCTGTGTGTACGACAAAAAGAGGCAGGAGATCTGTTTCTACGATGAGGCGATCGATAAGCTGAAAGAGGGGAGCGCGGAATACCATTTCCTTGGAGATGAATATGCTTCAGGTATTTGTGATGATGTACCGGTAGTGAACCTGAAAGAATCGATCGATATGATGAGTGAAGAAATGAATCAGATCGAGATATACAATTTGGGCAGTCAGAGTGCGCAGGAAGGCATCGAATGCTGTCTTGATGGTGATAAGGTCTACGTGGGTATGGGATTCCATATGCACGGGGTTTCTGATGAGGAATTCTACAGAAGGATACAGAAGGCCTTTTCCATTACATAAAAATACAGAAGATCGTGAAAAACCAACATAAAAACAAACGGGAGGAAAATAGAAATGAGCATTTTTCATGGTAAACAGAGAGATACAAAAGGAGTAACACTGATTGGACTTTTGGAGCAGCGGGCGAAAGAACAGCCGCAGAAAGAAGCTTTAAAATTCCATTCAACTTCAATGACATACGAAGAGGTTTGCGGCGCCGTATCACGGTTAGCGAAAATTCTTCAGGATGCCGGTGTGCAGAAAGAATCGCTTGTCGGAATCTATATGGACCGTTCCGAAAAGATGATCATTTCTCTTCTGGCTGTGATTAAGGCCGGTGGTGCATATGTGCCGTTGGATCCGGCTCATCCGAGCGAGCGGAACAAGTACATCATTGAAAAGTCACATATCGGCACGGTCCTTACGGAAAAGAAATACGAGGATGCATTTGCATTATCTGCCAAAATGATTTGTGTCGACAGCATCTGGGAAGAGATACTGCATGGTGAGAACTATGTCAGCGAGAATCTGTTAAGCGGCGGCCACCAGCTTGCATATGTGATCTTTACATCCGGTTCTACGGGAAAACCGAAAGGCGTCGAAGTGGAGCATGAAGGTATGGTGAACTACCTGTTGAGCGTAAGCGATAACCTGCATCTGAATGGTTCGGAAAGAGGCCTTACTGTAGTTACGATCACCTTTGATATTTCGATTTCTGAAATGTTCCTCCCGCTTATCAACGGAGGTACGTTGATCGTTGCCGATAACGAAACAGCAAAAGATGGTGCACTCCTGACAAAACTGATAGCAGATGAGAAAATCGATCTTTGCGGATTCACGCCGTCAACAGCATATATGTTACTGGATGCCGAAATACCGGATTTGGATGGCATGAAGATGCTCATCGGCGGTGAACCCTGGAGCATCAGCCTCGCGCAGTCTTTACTGGATCTTGGGTGTGAGCAATTGTGGAATGTGTATGGACCGACAGAGACAACGATCTATTCGACTATGTACCAGATTACAAAGAAAGACACCTATATTCCGATTGGCGCACCGATCGATCAGACGGATATTTACGTGCTGGATCAGAATATGAAACCGGTGGAAACCGGAATGGAGGGAGATCTCTATATCGGTGGTATCGGTGTGGCACGTGGATACTTTGAGAATAAGGAACTGACAGATGAGCGTTTTATTCCCGATCCGGTTGAACCCGGCCGTGGACGTATCTATAAGACAGGCGATATTGTCAAGTGTGTGAATGAGACTGATATCGTTTATGTGGGAAGAAGTGACTTCCAGGTCAAGGTGCACGGATACCGTATTGAACTGGGTGAAATCGAAGCTGCTATTTCGAAGCATAAAGATGTGGCGCAGGCTGTGGTAGTCGTTACCGGAGAAAATGCGGAGGCAAAGATCAAGGCCTTTATCAAAACGAAATCAGAGGAGCGTCCGGCAGTATCTGATCTGAAGGCTTTTGTGGAGGAGCTGCTTCCCTACTACATGATACCGAATATCTTCCGCTTTGTGGATGAATACCCGATGACTGCCAATTTGAAGGTGGATCGTAAGGCACTGATGAGCATGGAAGATGAAAGCGCGGATAATGCTCATGAATATGTCGCCCCCAGAAATGAGATCGAAGAGATGGTTGCAGATATCTGGAAGGGACTTCTTAATCTGGAGCAGGTCAGTGTATGTGATGACTTCCTTGAGTTAGGCGGTCACTCGCTTCTGGCGAACCGTCTGGTCAAGAAAATGAATAATGCTTTCGGAACAACAATTGCGCTCGTAGAGATCTTCTCCCGCCCGATGACAGTCGAGGAAATGGCGAAGCTGGTTGAGGAAAATCTTCTTTCCGGTCTGTCGGATGAGGAAATTGAAGCATTGATGAATGGAGAAGACTGATGTCGAATATTATACTGGTTACTCATTGGACCGGCGGTGATGTGTATCCCTTTATCCGATTCGGTAAAATGCTGAAAGAAGAAGGGCATAAGGTCACGATCCTGACACACTGTGTGTATGAGAATGTAGCGAAAGAAGCAGGACTGGAGTTTATTGCTGTTGATACGAAGGAAGAGTATGAACAGCAGAACCGTGACCTGGCACTCCTTGCTGATCCGATCGGGAAAAAGGAGGAGTATATTAGGTTCCATACACTGTATCACGGAAAAGAACGACTCCTTCGCGAGGTTGCACTGATCGAGACTATCTGCACACCGGACAGCATTATCATTGCCCGTCACCGATCGAGTATCTCCGGCCTTATTGCGGCAGAAAAGAATCATCTGCCTTATGCATCCATGATTCTTGCTCCGAATTATTTCTCGCATATGGAGTTACATGACCAGTTGTTTGGAAAAAAATTCTGTGAGGAAATCAACCAGGCAAGGACAGAACTTGGACTGACACCAATCAGCAACTGGAAAGACTGGCTCTATTCTCCCGGAAAGATTCTGTGCGGCTGGCCGAAGTGGTACGCCCAGGCGGATGAAACCTGGCCGGAATGCGCTGTTCCCATCGGTTTTTTAGCTGCGGAACAGCCAAAGGAAATGGTGCAGTTTGATCCGGAGGTCAGTGCTTTTCTGGAGGAAGCAAAGAATAAGAAGAAAAAAACCGTCATCGTGACCGGAGGAAGCAGCCGGATGGTCAGCAAAGAGTTTTATCAGACGGCGATCCAGGCATGTTCGATGGCGGATATCTATGCTATTGCTGTCACGCCGTATGATGAATATATTCCCGAAACTGTTCCGGACACGATACTGTGTGTGCGTCACGTCCCTTTGCGCGCGCTGATGAATAAAGTGGATCTGATTATTCATCACGGTGGTATGGGAACAATTAACGAAGCGGTTGACGCGGCTTTGCCGCAGCTCCTGATGCCGCATTTGACAGATGGACCCGACAATGCGGACCGCCTGAGTGCTCTGGGAATTGCTGAAAAGTATTCTCCGAAGATGTGGGATCCGGAAAACATAGCTGAGGGTATTACCCGGCTGATGGATGGCAGAATGAAAGAAAAATGTTTGCAATACAGGGACCTGAATCAGGAAGAGTATTCTGCCAGGGTATGGAAGACGGTTATTCCTGAAATTGAACCCTATGTATTACCCAGGCAGGAGAAGAAATACGAAACGGCTGTGAATCAGGCAGGCGTGAACCGTCAGGTTTCCCGGGAGATGCTTATGAAAATCCTGCGGAAGAAGCAGGAGAATAAAGAAGGGTGATCATTTCGGGACGGATATGATATATCAGTATGCGTACAATATTCATAGTATCAGCGGATTTCAGGAGGTTTCCGATTATCTTGCCTTCGTTTCGGAGGAGCGGAGAGACAAAATCAGCAGATTCCGCTTCGATGAGGATAAGATCAGAAGTCTGTTTGCCGAGATCGTTTGCCGGTATGCACTGTGGGAAAAATATGCTATCCGGGACTGCCGCATTTTGAATACGGAATATGGAAAACCGTATCTGAAAGATCATAAAGACATTTTTTTCAACGTATCTCATTCCGGAGATTGGGTGGTGTGTGCACTTGGTGACCGGAGCCTGGGCATTGACGTGGAGAAGATGGAAGAAATCGAGATCTCTGTTGCAGATGAGTATTTTGCGAAAGAGGAGATAGCCTATCTTCACATGCTTCCTGAGGCGGAAAGACAGGCTGCGTTCTATTCGTTATGGACGTTGAAAGAGAGTTATACGAAAAATATAGGAATGGGAATGAGTATTCCGCTGAATTCCTTTTCATTCCGTTTGAAACCGGAACAGATCTGTCTTTTTGTTGACGGGAAGCAGAATACCCGTTTCTTCTTTCAAACATGTGATCTGGATGCACATCACAAGATGGCTCTTTGTGTTTCAGGGGAAGAAGAAACGAATCATCGTACCGGGATAACTTTTCTTACGAGGTCGGATATCGATCGATGGAAAGAGTCGTTTTCTGAGATGGAAAGTAAATGAAAACCCCCGAAAGCCATGGAGGAGCAAGGCTTTCGGGGATCTTTATGCTTCTTTCCGGGAGGTGAGTGAGCCGGGAGGAAGGTTAGTTCAGGATGTCCTCTTTCGGACTGTTCAGATGGATCCGCTTGGTGACGGTGCCGGATTCGTATTTGGTGGCATCCGTGTCGGTAAAGTAGATCTCGTCACCGACGATACAGATCTTTCCCAGGTCCATGAAACCGGAGTAGATCAGGGTAAATCCATCGGAGCCGTTCTGTCTGTAAAGTTCATATGTATCGGCGATAAAGTCGTTGCCTTCAATGTGGTTTCTGGAAACCGGGCAGGCCTTGGCGTCCAGTTCCAGAGCGGTGCCGTCCAGCTTGCATTTATAGTAGGCAGAACCGTCTTCTTCGGTGTTGCCGTAGAAGTACAGATATTCTCCATCCGAGTAGAAGAGTTCTTTATTGCAGACTTCCACCGGAGTGCCCATGTCAAAGAAGGATTCGCCTTCCAGATCCATGGAGATCAGCCAGCCGAAGTACATGCCGCCTTTGGCAAAATTCGTCGGGTCGGCAAAGTAGATCCGGTCATTTTCGATGCAGAAAGCGGGGTTGGCATCCATAGAAGACTGGTCGGATACATACAGCTCCTTTTCATTCTCGCCGTCCAGATCGCAGCGGAAAATGTCGCCGTCCTTACTGTAGAACAGGTAGTTTCCGTAGGCGGTCACGTTGGAGATATGTCCCTGTAAGACCGTCTTCTGATCTTCACCGGAAACGGTGATCTTTTCAATGGTGTACTCATCCGAATCCGGGACACGCTCTCTGAAGAACAGTGCATTTCCCGCCAGATTCAGGCAATCGATGAGCGGGCGTTCGCTTTCCTGAGACGTATAGATCATTTCCGTCTGGCCGGTGGGGCGGTGCTCCTTCATGATCGAAAGGGTGCTCTTATCCGGATGGGCCACGTAATATGAATACATGCTGTCACCTGTGGCAAATCCGCCGTTCGAGATGTTGGCGGAGCCCAGCGGGACCGGAGATGTGGCCGGGTCGGCCGCAGGGGTGGATTTGGTTCCGTCTTCGTCCGAAGAGGCGATGATATCGGTATCCTCTACATCAGAAGAAGGGTCCTTTTTATCGGAAGACTTGTTGAGGGAAGTATCTGACACGTCATTTTCGTCGATCCATGTGGCTGCTTTATTTGCATCCGATCTGATCTGTTTTTTCGCGTCGCCGGTCTCGGCAGGCTTGGTGCAACCCGAACACAGAAGAGCAAATGCGAGTACTGCGACGATCCAATTTTTATAACCGAACTGTTTCATAAGTATACCTCCTTGCAATTCGTTTCGAAGGCTCTTGCCATCCTTCGACAGTGTCATGGTATCATGCGGAAAACCCCGTCCGGATAAGGAAAACGTCACCCAAAAGGGCTGAAAATAAGGGAACTGTCACATAACCCCCGATAATGTCAATACAATTTGCGAAAGACGGGATCAGGTGGAAGAAAGGTGCTTTTTCCACGGCAAAAGCACTTTCGGGGAAACAGTTCGGGGAATGGTATAATGAGGATGAGTTTTTTACTTTCGCACCAAGGAGCATTTCAGGCGGCTTATGAAAAAGGGATTCAAAGAGTTCTTTTCTTATCTGATGATCATGATCGGCGCGCTGATGGCGGCGTTTTCCGTTGCCTGCATCCTCCTTCCCAACGATGCCATCGATTACGGCACGGCAGGTGTGGCCATTATTGTCAGCAAGATGACCGGCTTTCCGCTCTCTCCCTGTGTGTTTCTGGTGTTTCTGCCTTTCATGCTGGGCGGGATCCTTCTGCTGGGATGGCGCTTCAGCCTCAAAGCCCTGGCAGGGGCGCTGGTCTACACCATCGGGCTGGATGTGTTTGCGGAGATCCCTTTTGAACTGAATACCGAGCACTTTCTGGCGGTGGCTTTCGGCGGGGCGATCCTGGGTCTGGGGCTGTCCCTGATCCTTCGGCACGGCGGATGTATCGACGGGTCGGAGATCTTTGCCAACATCGTGATCAAAAAGCTTTCCGATAAGACCGGAAAGAACTTCAGTATGTCCTGGATCCTGATCGGCTTTAACGCCTGTGTCTACACGGCGGCCTTTATTCTCATCAACCGCAACGCCGCGCTTTTAAGCCTTCTGGTCTACTTTGTGGCCACAGCGGTGATCGACCACTTTACGGATCATTTCGAGGCCATCAAGCAGGTCACCATTATCACGAAAGAACCGGATCAACTGGTGGAGGATATTAAGAAGAAACTGAATAAGACATGCACCATCATGGACTCCTACGGCGCCATCGCAGGAGAGAACAAGACCTTGATCTGCTATGTCAACTACTTCGAACTTCAGAAAATGAGAGAGATCATCGCGGAACATAAAGGCACATTCAGTACCGTTTCGACGATCGACGAGATCCTCCGCTAACGAAGATCCCGCAGTGGCGGGAAATACAGAGATAAGGACAGAAAGATCATGATTGAGAACAGCCGACAGTTTTATGAAGAAAAAGTAGCTCCGATGATAAAGGAGAAATTCGGAGAATATGAAGGCCGGATCGCGGTAGGCCTTGTCGGAGAGGGTTCGGATTGCTTTGCCTTCGACGACGATATCTCGCGGGATCACGACTTTGGAACCGGCGTCTGCCTATGGCTTACGGATGAAGATATGGCTCTCTTTGGAAAAGCACTTCGGGAGGCCTATGATGCCATCGTGGATGAAAAGGAACGATCCTATCTTACGGAGAATCTCCGGAAAAGACGAGGTGTCATGACGATCCACGATTTCTACTCGAATATCCTTCGGATCAACTGCAATACGAAAGAATGCACGATGAGCATAAACCAGTGGATGATGCTTGATCATGCGTGTCTGGCGACCGCGGTGAACGGCGAAGTCTTCCGCGACGACCTGGGTGCATTTACCAAATTCCGGAATCTTCTTCTCGGGTATTATCCGGAGAATATCCACCGGATCCGCATTGCGGAAAAGATGCACGAGTATTCCGCTTCCCTTCAGATCAACTATGCCCGGTGCATGACGAGAAAAGATACGGTGTCCGCGCAGATCTGCCGGCTCAGAGGCATGGAGGCGGCGATGGAGCTTTTCTTCCTTTTGAAGAAAGTTTATCCGCCTTACTATAAGTGGATGTTCCGTGCGCTCAAGGATATCGATGAAAAGGGAGAGTTTACTTCCCGCATCCAGGAACTGGCGGACGAGAAATGCAATCTGGAGGCCTGGGAGGATACGAAGTATAATCCGAACCGGCTGAATCTGAAGGATCGGATCGTGTGTTTGTCGGAGGATATCGGATATGATCTGACGGAACTTCTGAAGCAGGAAGGGTATATTTCCCGCATGAATCCGTATCTGGAGTCAGATGTCCGGAAAATTCTCGACGGGATCGTACGACCCTGAAAAAGAAGCATCCGTAACGATGTTACATACATAAACCGGCGGAAAAACGGGAGGTTTTTATGGCAGAAGTAATCAGGATCAATGAAAAAACATGGCGGATCGAAGACGGCGGCGTGCGTTTCCTGCTGCTTTGCGGAAATGAGAAAGCGGCGCTGGTGGATACGGGCATGAATGCACCGGATGCCAGGAAGATTGCCGAGGGCCTGACGGATCTTCCGCTCCTTCTGATCAACACCCATGCCGATCCCGACCACATCTCGGGGAACAGTGCTTTTGCCGAAGCCTACATGTCGCCGGCGGAAGAAGAAAACTACAGAAATTTCGGCGGGACATGCACGATCCTGCCGGTCAAAGAGGGTGACGAGTTCGACCTGGGTGGACGGGTCCTGCGCGTGATCGATATCCCGGGACATACTCCCGGAAGCATTGCGATCCTCGATGTGGAAAACCGCATCCTCATCAGCGGTGACACCGTCTCGGACAGTAATATTTTCATGTTCGGCCCCATGCGGAATCTGGACCTTTATATCGAAAGCCTCAATCACCTTTCTGAACTGGAAGGACAGTTCGATGAGATCTATCCGATGCACGGGTCCTTCCCGATATCACCGGATCAGATCGGCAAGCTCATCGAGGGCGCAAATGAGATCCGCGACGGGAAAGCGGAAGGAAAAGAAGTGGAGTTCTACGGCAACAAGGCGCTTCTGTATAAGTTCCCCTTTGCCGGACTCCTCTGCGATCTGAAGTAATCCTTGCACTTTGAAATTATACGGCGGGTATCGGGAAAAGCACTTGAACAAAACCGAACAAACGTGCTACAATATAGAGGTCGACAAATCCATAACAAGGAAGGTGTCTATATGAACGAATTTATTGCATATTGCGGCTTGGACTGCGAGAAGTGTGAAGCACGTATCGCGACGATGAATAATGATGATGCGCTTCGTCAGAAAGTGGCGAAAGAGTGGTCTGTCATGAACGAAGTCGAGATCACGCCGGAGATGATCAACTGCACCGGATGCCGTGTTCCGGGCGTGAAGTTTCCTTTCTGTGAATCCATGTGTCCGATCAAGATCTGTTCTTCGGAAAAGAAGTACGAGACATGCGCGGACTGCAACGAAGTCGCTTCTTGTGAGAAGGCGGCGATGGTCCTCGGAAACAATATGGAAGCCAGAGAGAACCTCGGGATCAGCGGATCTTTCTCATAACGTCATAACATAAGTGATCGCCGTTTGCGGCATCGATCACGTTATATTCGATCTCGGTATATCCACGCTTAAGATAGATTCTTTTGGCAGGGAAAGACGCATCCAGTTCGATCGTATCGAAGGATGAAAAGATCTTCTCTTCAGCAAAGTCCATCAGTGCTTTTCCGAAGCCCTGATGCTGACATTCGGGAAGAACGAAGAGCCTGCAGATGTGATTCTCAGCGACTGTTACCGTGCCGACGGTCTTTCCGTCAACATTCAGAAGGTACACGTTTCCATTTGAAATATCGGAAACGATCTTATCCATCGAATGATGCCGGCTGAAGAATTCGACCGCACCTACCGGATAGTATTTCGGATATATCGTGTTGATCGTGACCTGAGTGATCTCGTAAACGATATCTGCATCTTTAGGCTGAGCAATGGTGATCTTTCTGTCCATGATCCTTCTCCGTTGTCTTCTAGATTGATTCAGATTGTATCACAGAACATGCTGAAAGAGGCTATGCTATACTGAACGAAAACAGACTATTTTCAGGCATTGCGCTCTTAACGCTTTAAAGAAAAAGGAGATAAAAATGAAACAGCACTATAAAGAAATGCCATCTTCCCTTCAGGGAACATATGCTGAGTTTTCCAGGAATTTCGGATTTGACTGGAAAGAATTCATTATGGGGATCCCGACACCGATGTTTCTCGTAACGACCTACAAATCCAACGGTCAAACGAACGCGACAATGCAGTCGTGGGCGACGTTTACCAGCGCGGATCATGGTAACGGATATTTCGCTGTTCTTGCTAGTGTTACAAAAGGCGGACACCTTCATCAGACGCTGAACGAGAAGAAGGAAGCGGTCATCAATTTCATGTCTTCAGACAAGTACGAAGACTGCATGAAAACGATCCAGAATAATCAGTTTGAAGCGGATGAGATCTCCGCATCCGGACTTACCGTGGAGAAGGCTTCCTGGGTAGATGCACCGATGGTAGAAGAATGCTTTATGAATCTGGAATGCAGATATCTCTGGGAAAAAGAGATCGTACCCGGAGATGATCACGTAATGGTGTGTCTCGAAATCGTTGGAGGACATGTTGACGAAGAATTCCTTGCGGACCGCTTTGGAGAAAAAAGTGTTTCGTATAACATCCACTACCCGATGGATCCGAATAACGTGAAAGAAAAAGGATGCGACTATGTTGCAGGTCTGAAGGTTACAAACCGATCTTACGAATATTGATTTAGGAGAAAAATGAAATGAGCAATATATACGAACAGTGTCCTGTACTTGAAAATGAAAGATGGCTGATGCGTTTCGTCAAAGAGGAAGATTCCGGAGATCTTCTGAAAGTATACGGAGATAAGCAGGCGCTTCCGTTCTTTAACAGCGACAACTGCCACGAAGATAACTTCTATTACGACACGAAGGAGAAGATGGATAACGCGATCCGTTTCTGGCTCGAATCTTATGAAGGAAAATGGTTTGTCCGCCTGACAATAATCGATAAGCATATCTCCAAGGCCATTGGTACAATAGAGATGTTCCATCGGCCTTCTGATGATGAATTTGATGGTGACGGACTGATCCGTCTGGACGTAAGATCAGACTATGAGAAATCTGATGAACTGCAGGAGATCTTCGCACTTCTGATCCCGGAGGCGTACGAGCTTCTTGACTGTGAAGAGATCATCACGAAGATCCCGCTTTATGCGGTAGAGAGGATCGACGCGGCGAAGAAGTTCGGATTTGAGAAATCAGACAGATTCCTCGTTGGCGGCGAAGACCATTACGCGTACAAGAACTACTGGGCGATCAGAAAGAAATAAGAGAGACAACATGAAGTACGGCATTATTGATTACGAGATCATCGGCGAGGGAACGCCGGTCCTGATCATCCACGGATGGGGGATCGACAGGACCACGATGCAGGCTGCATTTGAACCTGTATTCACTAAACTGGATGGATACAAACGTTTCTACATCGATCTTCCGGGAATGGGAAGATCTGAGCATGGAAACGTAAAGAACTCGGACGATATCCTCGAGATCCTACACGGCTTTGCGACCGATGTCATCGGAGAGAAGTTTATGATCGTCGGACAATCGTATGGCGGTCTTCTGGCGAGAGGATTTATCAACAAGTATGGTGAATTTATCACGAAGATGATCCTTCTTGTACCATGTGTGATCCCCGGTGTCCGACAGGGCCGGGTAGAGCCTCTTGTAGCGGTAGAACGTGATGATGCATTTCTGGCTACGCTTACAAAGGAAGAGTATGACAGCTTTACCCTGATGAATGTCAGATTGACGGAACCTGTGTGGAAGAGATACCGTGAATACCTCATGCCGGCACTGGCAAGAGCTGACTGGGATTTCCTCAATACAACACTTGAAGGAAGCTTTTCTTTTGACCCGGATGATATGGATCAGCCATCACAGATCCCGGTGCTGATCATTGCCGCGAAAAATGATTCGGAAGTCGGATATAAGGATCAGTTTGACCTTATGAAGATCTACCCGAAAGCCACATACTGTGCGGTAGATAATGCAGGGCATAACCTGCAGATCGAACAGCCTGAGATATTCACATCACTGGTGTATTCCTGGCTGAATTCAGGACGAGCAGAATGAGGTGAAAAATGGATACTTCTATGAACCCTTGGAACGAGATAAAACTGGATGACTATGAGAACCACATGAGCCTGGATTCCGTCAATCAGCTTCAGACGATGAATGCGATGATGAAGGAACAGTTCGAAGCGTATCCTGTGGAGACTTCCATGGTTCTCGGTGTCGCCGGTGGTAACGGTCTGGAACATGTCAGCAAAGACAAGTATAAGACCGTGTATGGTGTGGATATCAATGAAGAGTATCTATGCGAAGTAGACAAGAGATATCCGCAGCATCAGGGTGTTCTGAAGTGCCTTAAGATCGATCTCATAAACGAAGCAGATAAGCTTCCGGAAGCACAGCTCGTTATAGCAAATCTTCTGATCGAATACATCGGTTATCCCGCTTTTCAGAAGGCGGTTCAGAAGATCGATCCGGAGTATGTTTCCTGCGTGATCCAGATCAACACGGATACGAAGCAGTGGGTCTCCGATTCGCCGTATCTTCACGCATTCGACAGGCTGGATGAAGTGCATCACCAGATGGAAGAAGATGCCCTGGAGAAGGCAATGAAGGAGATCGGGTATTCCCTGATCTATCGAAGTATCGAGACGCTCCCGAATGCAAAAGCACTGGTCCGTATGGATTTTCAGTGTGGAGAAGAATATGGACAGACTGGATTTTGACAGCATTAAGGATTATGCCGAGTTCTCGAAGTACTACTGGTACAGAGAGGAACTGATCCGGATCTGTAAGGCGCATGGCCTTGCGACTCCAAGCGGCAAGATCGAACTGAATCAAGTGATCGAAGCGTACTTTTCCGGAAAAAAGATCCTTCCGGAGAAAAAGCCGGTGAAAAGAAAGACGGCAAAGGTTACGGAACTGACGCTTCAGACCGGCCTGATCGAATGTGGCTTTACATTCGGTCCCAGGTTCCGGGAGTTTTTCGAGAAGCAGACCGGGGAGAGCCGGTTCAAATTCAACGTGGATATGGTAGCGACGGCTAAAGCTGTGAAAGAAAATGGCGATGAGAGCTTCACGTTGGGAGACCTTCTCGATATCTATTACGAGAAGAAGACCTATGCGACCTACGATAAGTCGGCACTTCAGTGGAATAAGTTCGTGAAAGATTTCTGCGCTGATCCGGCAACGGAAGTCTTCCCGGACAGATTAAAAACAGCGGCAAAACTGTGGAAGATCGTGAGAGAATCAGATCAGGAGAAGATCTACACCCATGACCTTCTGGTCAAGTATGGCAGCGCTATAGGCGATATTTCTTAGAATATTCGTGGGGTCTCCGGAGTAAAATCTTCGGCTGGCATTTTAAATGTCAATTTTCGGAGCAAATCTGATTACATGGCCGCAATAAAGACATGTGCCGGTAAGTGGTGTGACTCCGTTATCCATGATCATGCGTCCGCATTCCGGACAGGGGGCAGATTCTTTCATGGAGGGGGCGAAAGTCTCGGGTTTGGCAACGATTTCTTCCATGGATAGTGTAGAATGGATACAAGTGATCTATACGAGGACCTTCTGAACTACGCAAAAGGACTTCCGCTCAAGAAACTGGTGGATCGAACAAGAGGATACTGATAGCAGCAGGAGGAAAAGCAAATGGACAATTTTGTGGATGAAAGAGATTACGCATTACTTGCTCAGGACAAGTATACTTTCTCGGTCCTTTCGAGGATCATCAGCGGGGAATGTGAGCTTCGCCTGACGGATCACGAAAGGTTTATTCTCTGCTTTACGGGGCAGCCGTATCCGGTGTGGATCTGGATGCCGGATGATGCATCCGAGGAGGAGATGGAAAGTGCTTTTCAGGTAGCAAAAGAAAACGGGGTCATGGACGGCGATCACCGATTCAACATCAAGTATGAACTGGCGGATTTCTTTATCCGAAGAGCCGAAAAGGAAGGACTTCATCTTTCGATCTCGACGAATCTTTTTGCCTATGACTGCCCGGAGCTGATCCCGCCGAAAACCGTGACGGACGGGCACATCCATAAGTGCACGATGGAAGATGTCGACGTGCTGACGGACTTTTTCGAGATATTCCATGATGCTGTCGGAATTGATAAGGCCAGCAGAGAACAGTACAGGATCGATGCGGAAAACGGGATCCGCGAAGGATCGATGTATCTTTGGAAGACGGATGACGGGGAATATGTTGCGAGCTGCCACTGGCATCCGGTACAGGATATGGCGTCCATCGGATTGGTATTTACCAGAACGGAATACCGCCGGCATCACTATGCAGAACATCTGGTATATGAGGTATCGAAGATCGCGAAAGAAGAAGGATATCTTCCGATGCTCTATACGGATGCGGACTATGTTGCGTCCAATAAGTGCTATGAGAAACTCGGTTATATTCTTCGAGGCAAACTCTGCACGATCAGCTGACGCATTTTTCGAAAATAGCGCGGCTTAGGGAAACCGGGGCGCACATTTCGGATCGGTCATAGAATCACTATCTATACCATAAGTTTAATCCGGCGATTTTCTGCCGGGTCAGTGATACAATATGCGATGAATTGAAAATACATAGGGAGGACGAATCGGCATGATACTCTGCATTGCAGATGCTCCACGCAGAGCCTGAGGAGACTGTGTGGAGGAAGAAATAGTTTTCCTCGAGCTTTGCTTCTATAGTTCATTCAACGATAAGGAGCAAAGATATGAATAACAAAATAGAAAATACTAAGAAGAATCCGCTTCGGGATTTCTATGTCCTTTGGAGCACACAAAGCCTGTCCCAGCTGGGATCGAGCATCACGGCCTTTGCGCTGACACTGTGGCTCTATGACAAGACCGGATCTGCTTTGGGCACGGCGGCACTGACGATCTGTACATACGCGCCTTACGTGATCATGAGCATTTTCGCAGGTGCGCTGACGGACCGGTTCAATAAGAAAAAGACCATGCTGGTGTGCGACACACTGGCGGCTCTATGCACGGTCGTCGTGTTCCTTCTTTATAAGACAGATACGCTGGCGGTCTGGCATCTCTATGCGATCAATGTCTTTTCCGGACTGATGAATACGGTGCAGCAGCCGGCGTCGGAAGTGACCATGACCCTGATCGTGCCAAAGACACATTATCAGAAGATCAGCGCTATGAATTCTCTGACCCGCTCACTGAATTCCATTTTGCACCCGCTGATCGCTACGGCACTTTACGGGCTGCTGGGCATGAGTTCAGTTTTTGCACTGGATCTTCTTACATTTGCCACAGCATTTATGGCGCTTCTGCGATTTGTGCAGATCCCGGAAAAGCCGAGTGAGAAAAAAGAGAGCACGATCACGCTAGCCAAGGAAGGACTTCGCTTTCTTAAGAAAACACCGCTGGTATTCTCGCTGATCCTCTTTATGTCCGGCGTCAATCTCGTGGCATCCGCCTTTGACGCGACACTGTACGGGTATGTGATCCCGAACCCGAGGGGTGGAAAAGAAGTACTGGGTATCGTGACAGCATGTTCCGGAATTGCGATGGTTATCGGAAGTCTGATCGTATCGAAGATGCCGAAACCGAAGGACCGAGTACGGGTCATATTTGTGACGATGCTGATCTCCTTAAGCGTGGAGAACTTCGTTCTGGCTTTCTCCAGAGAACCGGTGCTGTGGTGCCTGGGACAGATCGTCGGATGGATACTGGTTCCGGTCATGAGCGCGAACCTGGATGTGGTTCTAAGAAATTCCATCCCTGTGGAACTTCAGGGAAGAGTCTATGCATGCCGGAACACCTTCCAGTTCTTTACGATCCCGATCGGTCTATTCCTCGGCGGATTCATGGTGGATCACGTATGTGAACCATTCATGGCAAGACATGCTTATTCTGAAGTGCTGACGACACTCTTCGGATCGGGAAAAGGATCCGGCGCAGCGCTGATGATGGGCATCCTGGGACTTTCTGGAACCATACATTGTCTGGTTTTCGGATCGAGATTAAAGAAGTATCATTATAGTGATTCATAACGTGGTTGAGATCCGTGACGCGTGTAGTATAGAAGCGGATCTGATTACAAACAATTGAGGCAGTATGCAGACACGTATTCTGACAATCGAAGAGATAAGGGAAGTCTATGAGAAATATCTCTACTACGATTTTCCCGATGATGAGCGAAAACCACTCTCCCGGATCGAGCAGTCGATCCGGGAAGGGCGGTACCTGTGTACAGGTGCTTTTGCCGAGGATGGAGGATTCCTGGCCTATGCTTTCTTTGTATTCGAGAAAGAAGTATGCCTTCTGGACTACTATGCGGTGGTGCCGGAAAGACGGGGGCAGGGCATCGGGTCCGAGTTCCTCCGTAGGGCGGTGGAGCAGTGCAGTTCTGAAGTAACGATCATCGAGATCGAAGATCCGGAGTCGGAAGTTCCGGAGGAAGAAAAGAAGGCCAGAGAAAGACGGCTGGACTTTTATCTGAAGGCCGGAGCAATCAACACGAAAGTGCATGTGCTCGTTTTCGGAGTGGAATACCTTCTTCTGGAGTACCCGCTGAAGGGTGTCCATGACGAAGAAGAAATCGCGGAGGGCTACTGCTCGATCTACCGGGCGATCCTTCCCCTGAAAATGTATGAGCAGAACATATCTGTGAGGAGGAAATAAGACATGGCAAAACTGTTCTTATGTGGTGGCGGATTCGGAAAGCAGTTAGAGGATACCTATCCTGTTTTTAATGCGGTGATCGACAACACGAAGCCGCTTCTGTATATTCCTCTGGCGATGCCGGAAGAGACACATACTCTCGATGAATGCTATGGGTGGATCCAAAATGAATTAAAAGAAGGCGGCGTCGACGTCCCCTCAGTAGAGATGGTCCGCTCGTATGAAGAGATCCTTACGAAGGAGTTCTCGGATTATTGTGCACTCTTTATCGGCGGCGGAAATACATTCTCACTTCTAAAAGGACTGAAGGATAGCGGTGCTTTTGCCAAGATCAAGGAATACCTTCAGGGAGATGGAGTCGTATTCGGAAGCTCGGCAGGAGAGATCATTTTCGGGAAAGACATCATGACGGCCATCACCGAAGATCCGAATGATGTCGGGCTTCAGGATACAGAAGGGTTTGATGTGCTATCGGGGATCGCCCTGGATGCGCATTATACCAATGCGAAAACGGAAGAAGATCACGAGCGTGTCACTGCGTTTCTTACGAATTATTCGATTGAGAAAGGGAAAGTGATCGCGCTTCCGGAAGAAGACACGCTGTTCATTGACGGGGATGCGTTCCAGGTCATCGGATCCCGTCCGTACTATGTCTTTGAAAACGGCGTTCGGCTGGAGAAGAGGGCCGAACTTCGAAATGAACTTACGGATAATGAGTGGCCGTTAGAATACATTGACCATGATCGATGGATCGCCAGAGGCATCGTTTTCGATGAAGAAGGGAGCTTCTATTTCATCCGCGCCGAACGCGATGACATGTTCGGTAAGGCGACAATGATCGAGACTCCCGGAGGCGGTGTGGAGAAAGGGGAGAACCTGAATATGGCAATCCGGCGTGAACTCAGCGAAGAACTGGGTGCGGAAGTTGACGTGATCTGTAGGATCGGTGTGGTCAGCGATTACTATAACATCATCCACCGGCACAACATCAACAACTATTTCCTGTGCAAAGTGAAGTCTTTCGGTGAAAAGCACTTAACGGAAGACGAGATCCATGATTTCCATCTTTCCACGCTGAAACTGACCTTTGATGAGGCGGTTGATGAGTACGAAAAACGCAGGGAAACACCTATCGGAAGACTGGTAGCGAACCGTGAACTTCCGGTAGTTATGCGGGCGAAAAGAATCATCGACGAAATGGGGCTGCTCTCCTAAGCGGAATAGAAAATGGACAGGTAAACAGAAATGAAGAAGATACTGGAAACCAAAAGACTTTTCCTTCGGGAGATGACCATGAGTGATCTGGATGCGCTTTTTGCGGTGCTGGGCGATAAGGAGATCATGCAGCACTACCCCTATTCTTTCGATGAAGAGCGTGTGTGTTCCTGGATCGAGCGGAACATGAACCGGTACAAAGAAGACGGTTTCGGACTCTGGGCGGTCTGCCTGAAGGACACAGGCGAGATGATCGGCGACTGCGGCCTGACGCTTCAAAATATCGACGGGACTATGCTTCCGGAGATCGGATATCATATCCGAAAGGATCAGCAGAGAAAAGGATACGCGAAAGAAGCCGCTGCGGCCGTGCGCGACTGGGCCTTCCAAAACACGGAGTATCCTGCACTCTATTCTTACTGCAAGTACACGAATGTGGGTTCATTTAAAACAGCGGAATCCATCGGCATGCATTTCGAAAAAGAGTATGAAGATGAAGCCAATAAGATCACTCACGTGTCCGTGATCCGAAGAGAGGATCTGGACTGACGAAAATGCCGCTTGGCGCAATGGGAGAGTGCTTTTCGAGACTCGCCGAGAAGCGCGGATGGCTGCAGACGCCGCTCCGAAACAGAAGTAGAATCAAAGCAGGATCTGTCAGATGTAAAAAATTCAACGGCATCTTCATCGTATTATCTGGAACGTAAAAAGATTCCGACCCTGATTTTGTCTTCGTGCAATGGTGGCGATACATCGAAATCAGAAAATATGGCCACAGCGTTTATTTCTTGGGGAACCATTGGCGAAGTGTATGCTTGGAATGGAACTGCATCATTTGTTGGTGCTGGAACAGTGCTGTTTTGCGATTATACGATAGAGTTTTCTCCTGATGCGATTGGGGAATGGTACTTCGACACCGTTATTACAATAGGCTCGGTTATGTTGTACTCTATTATTGGAGATAGAAGTGGGATTGTGAGTAGCATCATAACATATGTTGATGATCTTAAGAGAATATCAGAGATCGGAAGAGTGCGCTACTTCATTAATTCGGAAGGGAGGATAGAATATGAGAAGGTACCAAACGGTTCTTGGACTTTTGCTCTTGCTATGTATTCTTCTTAATTGTGCCGGGTGCGATTTTCGGACCAACTACGATGTGTTTTCTTCTGGGAATCGGAAGATTACTTCGGTCAGCAGTAGTTTGCGTGACCATATCGGCATTGTTCTGGATAATGAAGAACTTGTTGTATGCGATTATAAGGGGCACGAGCTGTGCCGCAGATGCTTCGATAAGCGTATTAAGGATGTGGATGTTTTTAATGGAAAAGCACTTGTCCGGTTTGAAGATGAGTCGATCGAGCTCTATAGCGTGAATAGCGGCGCGATGGATCTGATTGTTCAGCGTGACTTTGCAACTCTTGCATCTCCGATTAAAAATGCGGAGATCGTTGGCTGGGCAGATGAGAGTGTAGGCATTGTGGTGCTGCTGGAAAATGGCGATCTTTATTCCAGCGACAAGTCCTCTTCACCTTGTGATCTTACTAAGATCGATGACCACGTTATCACGGAAGCATGTTGTGAAGAGCATTTCACATATATAAAAGAAAACGGCGAAGTCATCCGGATGATGTACGGTTCTGTTTATGAGCCTGCACCGGAAATCGATCCAGGTATCGCCGGTGAGATTAGGGAATTCAAACTGGCCAGTTTCGATGATTATGAAGGATACTTGGGAATCGGGCAGGACGAGGTGTATTTCTTTTCAGGAACTGCGCCGCTTCTCCAAGATACTCACAAGGATTTGTCTGGCATCGACATCGATTCTGTAAAGTCGGGGAAACATTTATACTGCTCGATCGTTTATAGGGAAAATGACCAGTGGTTTTACGAAGGGATGAGGCGGGACTACAAGCACTATCTGAATCATGAGACCAGACGGAAAATCAAAGTTCAGCAGGGAGAAAATGTGCTTCCTATCCCGGGTGGAGTGATCTTCTATACCGAACACGAAGTGTGGATCAAACTGATATAATTATTCATGGATCGTACTTGCTGCAGAACACCTGTGTGAATGAAGAGGACGCTGCTCATGAGTAAAAAGATTATAGCTGTTTCAGTAGGAATATTGTTCGTGATCCTAACTGCGGTTTTCTATTTCGTGGGAGATCGCAATACTTCAGTCGATCCGGATACTGAATTTGCGGATCTTCGGGCCACTGACGAAGCGGACCTATTCACTATCGAACAGATGGAAGACGGCTCTCTTCAAGTGGAAAGGGAAAACGGACCGTTTAGTTTTGTTCGCTATGATGAAGCGGCGGATGAGATCTGTTTCATGGATACACGCCTGGTGGATCTTGCCAGTAGCGAGATCTCGAAAAACGGAGTTCGTTTATCTGCTGAGGAGATGGGCGATCTTCTGGCCTCATCCGCACTCGGGGAGTGCAAGCTGACCGGAGCTCGGACATCGGTTACTGAAGAGAGAATCAAGTATACCAGATTTGAGATCCATGGAGAGTATGAAGGACAGTTTACTCTATACGCGAACCATGGCAAACATGTCTGCAGGATACCGGCTTCTCTGACGAATAAGCATTCTCTGGACAAAAGTATAACGTTCGATATCGAGTTGTTCTTAAAGGCTGTTCTTTGCGCTGCCGTCGCGTGCCTGATCCTGGTGGCCCTTCTTATCGTGATTTCGATCGTCCGAACGAAAAAGCTATCGGATGGGAAAAGCAAAAAAACGGTGTGAGAACCGCTTCTTGTTCGAAGATGCTTCCGTCCCGGTGTTTTTTCCAGCAGATTTCCAAATTCGATGCCGCCAAGTGCGGAAGAACTTTTTCATTGTAAATCAGGAAAAACAGGATTTCACCCGTAATTCTTGAGCTTACACGAGTCGAAATTCATCATAAAACGAGATTTCTCCATTTTCACCCGTAAATTCATTCGATTTCCTATGCTCGAAAAGCACTTTTTACGGGTGAAAAGCACTTATTCGTCATTTACAATGAAAACGCAGCCGGGCAATGACATGGAATCTATGCCGCATGGTATAATGGGCATAGTGCTTTTGGAAAAGCAGAATTTCCGGGAACGGCGGTAAAAAGGCGGAATAAGGCGGTGAGAACATGCAGTATCGTACTTTGGGAAAAACCGGATTAAAAGTGAGTGAGATCGGCTTTGGCGGCGAGTGGCTGGAACGCCATGACGAAGAGCATTCCGTTGGGCTTCTGAAATATGCTCATAGCAAGGGCATCAACATCGTGGACTGCTGGATGGCAGATCCGAAGTCGAGAGATATCATCGGAAAAGCCATGGCCGGATGCCGGGATTCCTGGTATGTGCAGGGACATATCGGCTCCACTTACCAGAACGGGCAGTATGTAAGGACCCGGGATATGAAGTATGTTATCCCTGCTTTCGAAGATCTTCTCCTTCGCCTTCAGACTGACTATATCGACCTGGGCATGATCCACTATATCGACTCTGTCGAGGAGTGGAATACTGTCATGAGCGGGGAATTCATCAAGTATGTGAAAGAACTTCACGAGAAAGGCACGATCCGTCATATCGGACTAAGTACCCATAACCCGGTGATCGGAAAACTGGCGGTGGAAAGCGGCTTTATTGAGATGATCCTCTTCAGTATCAACCCGGCTTTCGATATGCGTCCGGCTACCGAGGACCTGGAATCCATGTTCGGCGGCTACGAGAACCAGGAATGGTCCGGTATCGATCCGGAGCGGGCCCGCTTCTATCAGATGTGCGAAGAGAATAACGTGGGACTTACGGTCATGAAAGGATTCTTCGGAGGCGCCCTTCTGGACAAGGAAAGATCGCCGTTTGATGTGGCCTTCACACCTGTGCAGCTGATCCACTACGCTCTGACCCGTCCGGGTGCCTGCTCGATCCTTTGCGGGTACGATACCACGGAGCAGATCGATGCGGCGGTGGCTTATGAGACAGCTTCCGAAGATGAGAAGGACTATGCGTCCGTCATCGCCAATGCCCCGATGCATTCCTATAACGGAACCTGCACATACTGCGGACACTGTAAGCCCTGCCCCATGGATATCGATATCGCTATGGTCAATAAGTTCTACGATCTGGCAATGACACAGGAGAAAGTACCGGAGAGTGTTGCGGAACACTATAAGGCACTTGGTCACACGGCATCGGAATGTATCGGGTGCCAAAGCTGCGAGAGCCGCTGTCCCTTCGGTGTGGAGATCGCTTCCCGCATGACGAAGACGGCAGAGCTTTTCGGGGTCTGATGAAAAGGTTTAGAGATCTAAAGGGAGAAGTAAGGAGGCAAACATGAACAGTAAACTAAAGAGCTTTTGGGGATTTCTCGTGGGCGCGCTTCTGATGGTAGCGATGTTTTTCTTTTGTGTGCACATCCTACAGGGCGAAGGAAAGAGCTTTGAGAAGAAGAGAGTTCCGCTTGAGCAGGAACGTCAGGCGGCAATTGAAGAAGCACAGAAACTGGATCCGGAGGAGCATAAGATCGTGCTGACGGATCGTGTTTTGAAAGCAGATTACAAAATCTTCTATGAATCCGGAAAAAGTGCCGGAGACGCCTTTTTGAAAATCGTGGTTGTCTTCATCGTTGTCGTAATTGTCATGAGTATCGGATCGGCGGTGCTATCTGTTTTTCGAGCCAGAAGAAAAGGAGAAGCAGTCAACATTATCCGGCTGGTATCGTGTGTCTTTCCAATCATTTTCTGCTTTATCTTTTTCTTTCTCACACGCTCCATGTCTTCCAAATCGAATGGCCCGAAGCCGGAGAAATCCGGATATAAGGTGTATACGGTCAACATTCTCCGCAAAAAATCCGAAGTCGAAACATCGACTGACAGTGACGGGCATACAACGGAAACGACAAAGTATTACATCTATTTTGAGGGTACCGGAGGTCAGGAAGTGAAGCAGATTGTCAGAATGTCTCTTTACGATAAAGTGACGGATCCCGGATTGTATTATCTGGCGATGGCGGAAGATGGCAGTGATAAAATATATTTTGCCATCTACACTCTCGACAAATATGTAAAGGCGGATCAGGTATAAGGAAAAAATGTATTTGTATTCAGAAAGAAAAAAGGTGCGGGAGAGTTTTCCCGCACCTTTTGTGTTTTTTCTTTATTTCAGAGAGAATCAGCCGTTGACCTGAACGTATACACTGACTCCTGTTTCGGATGCCTCCCATTCACAGATGAACCCGTGATTATCCTGACTGAACTGACCAAAGTCACCATCGACTTCACCGTCATTCCAGCGGTATTCGTTCCAGGTTTCGATCTCGAGGTAGTCTTCCGCGCCATCGTTATTCGGCTCACCAGCTGCCCAGTCGGTAAACTCAAAGGGTTCACCGGTGACCCAGAGGAAGGTTCCTTCCGTCGCTACATCATTGGCGCCCAGCCAGTAGCACTTCTTGGTGCCATTCTGGAGAAGACCTTTGACAAATTCCCATTCTTCTTCGGAAGTAACAGTGAGAAGATGTCCGCCGCCACTCTCACAAAGCGACTCGACATCGTCCCAGCGGAAACCCATGTCGTAGATCCGGTAGAATCTGCCTTCAAATTCGACCGCGTCGGAAGGCACCTTGACGGATGTGATGAGAGTGAATTCCTCACCGTTTTTGATGCCGTCATTATCGAAATCGTCATTGGCCTGCACATCTTCGAAGGAAGCATCCCCGAAAACGAGAGTCCCTGTGGAGGTGCGGATCGTTCCGTCGCAAATAAGCTGTGTGACATAATCACTGAGTCCGTCATTATTGCTGTCCGTCCCCGGATCCGAAGAAAGATCTACCGCCGCAGCCTTTTCTTTGGCCGCATCAAAGGCTGTCTTATCCAGAAGGATAAATGTGCCCAGATAGGTAGAAAGGGCAGAGGCCTTGCCATCTTCCACGGTGGTAACGAACTCATACCAAGTGTTTGTGGTTTCATTTAAAGCATATACTGTCGGCTGAAAGTCCGCGCCGGCCTTGGAAAGAACTGCCGGGGAGATCTCAAAGGTGATTTTGCAAAGACCGATCCGTCCGTTTCCGGTAGCGGTAAAGGCGGAGCCGATGTATCCCGGGATCGAAGAGTTGATCAGCGCATCTTCGCCGTGGGTCTCTACTCTGCAGGAATTCAACCCGTCCTGATCCACATCCAGCTCAAAACTTACGCTGACATTTTCTCCGGGAGCTTCCAGCGTGGTCCGGTAAAGACCGTCTGCATTGGTCTGTAATTCCGTAGTCTCTTCGGTGGATTCTTCCGTACTTTCCTCTGTCGTGGTCTCTTCCGTTGTACTTTCAGAAAGCTCTTCCGGGTCTTCGGTCTCTGTCACCTCAGAATCTTTCTTCGTTTTTTTTGATTTCTTCGAAGTCTCCTCCGACTTTTTACATCCCGCAGAAGCGAGAAGCATGGATACGGAAAGCAGAATGCTTAGTGTCCGTAGTGTCTTTTTCATAAATGTACCTCATATCTTTTCCCAATTTTTTATACGATAGTACACTTTGTTTCGAAAAAAAGCAAAATTTTTTGCTTATATCCCGGAACCGGGCTTGATCCGAAAAGATCCGCTCCGAAAGAAGTGCGGTTTTCCGACAGCCCCTGGTTTCTTACAACTCCTTTACTACTGTGGAGACACGGTCCTGGATCATTTTCAGCACATCCTCTTCTGTCCGGTCTCCGGCAAAGTAACCTCCTGCCTCTTCGATAACGATGCTCAGGATATTCAGGTCATAACATGTGCATGTTGTCACGCCTTCCATCATCTCACGGAGTTCGTCGATGTCCGCTTCCGTCGGCCGACAGAAGAAAGTGTTCAGGTCTTCGGCACTGGTATGCTCCCGGACGGCCTTTTCATATTCCTCGTTCCGGTTTTTCAGAATCTTCCGGCATTCGCTTTCAAATACAGCTTTACTGACGGGAACGCCAAAGAAACTAGCTTGTGCAGTGTAGTCTGAAGTGAGGTAGGCACGGATAAAATCCCAGGCCAGATCAGCATATTGACTGGAAGCACAGATACCCAATGAATTCTGCGGAGCGGCAACCATGCCGGTTCCGTTCGGGGAAGGATATCCCAGATAGGAGGACTTTTCCTTGAGTACATTTTTATTTGTACATAGCTGATCAAGTGAACCGATGTATGCCAAGCGGGCAGCCAGAAGCCCGGAATTAAACTTTTCGGTGGTCCGATCCTCTCTCAGTACGAGAGTTCCGCCACCATCGTATTCAATGACATCTCCTTCATCTTCGGGTCTTACCCTTACTCCGTATTCTTTTGAGAGACGCAGGATCCTCTTCATTGTTTCATTTTCAAAGTTTACGGTTTTGCTTTCATAGTTGATGAAGTCATACTGGATGGCAAGAAGATAAGTCAGAAAGACAGTCTGCTGGATGCCTTCCAGGAAGGTGACATCATCCGGGATCTCTTTTTTACAGGCTTCAAACTCGGAATAGGTCCATCCCTTTTTCTGGTGGATATAGTCGGTGTTGATCTGAAATCCGTTGAGGTTGATACGAGAAGGTAAGTGATAAAGTTTGCCTCCTCTTTCCATCGAACGGAGAATGTTATCGAAATAGTCATCCCGGGAAAGACCATTCGGACCATCGATAAACGGATTCAGATCCAGCATGAGCTGCGGGTTTTGATATAGATTCTGGTTTGCATAACCGAACAGGATGTCTGCGCCGGTTCCGGATAAGAGTTCCAGATACTGGAGCTGCTGGGATTTGACCGGGTCCTCATCGGATGTCTGGAGTATTCCATTATCGACCAGAATGACGCGTGCTTTTGACGACGGGTCCAGATTATACTTGTTCACGAAAGATAGAAAATCAAATTCGAACTGCATGTTCTCACCTTTCAGAAGGATCATCTTTTTTCCTGCATGCGGATTCTTTTCGGCACGGGTCAGGTGGATCATTTTCATGTTATAATTCGAATCTGTAAAACTTCTTGAGAATACGAGAAGTTCATTCTCATTTTTTACGTAGGTAGTGGATTCGAGAAGATCGCTCCGGTTGATATCCGTATCGTTCCAGTTAAAGAAGGCAGTGGCTTTCCCGGTCTTTATATCAAGGGTACAAAGACCATTGGAGGACAAGGCAAAAAGCCCATCCGGAGTCGGGTACAGATTCCTGTATCCGTCAAGGAAACCGGCATCGGTTCCTTGTCCCAGTTTTCCTGTATTGAGGTCGATTTCTTTGATCTGCATTTCCTTGAATGCACCATCCAGCCGGAAAGACCGGATATAGTACTTTCCATCCTGAAAGAGAAGAGGCCCTTGCACATAACGGCCCATATCCGATACGGTGAAGATCTTTTCTCCATTCTGTCCGAAAATGCCCATCTCGGTTCCGTTGATCAGGTACCGGCCATCTTCCAGTACAGAGAATTCCACATCGTTGCCTACGGAATTCGAATAGGGGATCTCGGGTACGTTTACTTGCCCCAGGAGCTCCCCGTCCTTATTGAATCTGCTGATCGACGATGCTCCGCCTTCAATCGAACCGGTATAGGAAAGAATGTGCAGATTTCCGTCTTTATCCGCATCCATTCCCAGAATGATGTGTGAGGAGAGGGGGAGTTCCCGGATATAGTGCCCCTGTTCATCGAAAAGTCCGATTCCGGTCTCTTCATAAATCAGATCAACATCCGGATTTTGCTCATCCTGCTCGATATATCGTATTACATAGCTGGCCAGGATGAGACCGTTTAGATATTTGCATTCAAATATATAATCGCCGTCCACTTCACGTTCCGGGTCTTTCGGAAGTTCCAAAGAAAAACTTTCGGCCCGGAAATAGGGATCACTTTCCCGGACCTCTTTTCCGGAATAGTACTGATTCTCCTCAGATGATCCGGTCTTTGTTTTCCGGCATCCCGTAAAAGAAAAAAGAGTGGATAGGATCAAAGTTCCTGCCACAAAGCGGCGGAGCAAGGGTGAAGTCCGTTGTGTGCGCATATTCAGATCGACCCTCCTGTTTCACATAAAACACAAATGCTTACTCCATAGTCATATGCTTTGCCAATATTCAACATATATCCCCAGATAAGTGTACCTCTTATGGATAAGAGAAACGTGACTCTTTCGTCACGTCAAAGGCGGGATGGTATAATGATCTGTATACGATGATCCTTTTCACGGGACATCCAAAGGAAAGAGAAATGAACCAGTCAAGTCAGGGGTAAAAGATGAGTATTTCAGAAAAGAAAATGTATCGGAATGTTTTTTCGGAGATCGGAAAGACACAAGAAGAAATCGAAAGAAAGATCAATGAGGCAGTACAGACATTCTTCTTTGATGAGGAAGAACGGATCTACCACGAAGCCGGAGAAGATATGGGCTATCTTCTGGATACCGGAAATAATGATGCGAGAACGGAAGGTATGTCCTACGGCATGATGATGGCCGTCCAGCTGGACAGAAAAGATATTTTTGACCGGATCTGGAAATGGGCCCGGAC
Source organism: Oscillospiraceae bacterium (assembly GCA_902794115.1). Classification (GTDB taxonomy): domain Bacteria; phylum Bacillota; class Clostridia; order Saccharofermentanales; family Saccharofermentanaceae; genus Scatonaster. Next base: position 14,651 of record CADBGD010000001.1, on the reverse strand, counting down.
CTACATGTATATGGAAGACGGCGAAAACGAGGGCTATTTTGCCTGGTCCTGTAAACCGGATGGTACGAAGAATGCCACCGGACCGGCCCCGGATGGAGAAGAGTTTTTCGCCATGTCTTTATTCTTTGCATCCCACCGGTGGGGCGACGGAGAAGGGATCTTTGCTTATAGCGAGCAGGCCAAAACGATCCTTCGGGCATGTCTTCATAAGGGTGAAAACGGAAGAGCCGGCGCGCCGATGTGGAACCATGACAATCACCTGTTCCTCTTTGTGCCGGGCTGTCCGTTCACGGATCCTTCGTACCATCTGCCGCATTTCTATGAGCTTTTCGCACTGTGGGCCGACGAAGAAGACCGTCCGTTTTTCCGGGAAGCGGCAAAAGCCAGCCGGGAATTCCTGGTTACCGCCTGCCATCCAAAGACGGGACTCAATGCCGAGTACAGTTATTTTGACGGCTCTCCGATGAAAGAAAAACTTCCTTGGGGGGAATTCGGTGACTTCTTCAGCGATGCCTACCGTACGGCGGCCAACATCGGACTGGATGCCGAATGGTATGGAAAAGATGCGGGTCACTATGCGGTGCCGCTTCGCATGATGCAGTTCTTCAGAACGGATCTGGAGGCGGTACGCTGTGCCTATGAGGTGGACGGTACCCCTCTTATGCGGCCGGTGCTTCACCCTCTGGGGCTTCTGGCTACATTGGCGCAGAGTGCGCTGGCCATACCCTATAGCGATGAAAGCGACAGTGCATTTGCCGTGGCAAAAAAATGGGTCGAATGGTTCTGGAATGAGCCTTTGCGGAAAGGTGACCGCAGATACTATGACAACTGTCTGAGCATGTTTGCGATCTTAGCCCTGTCCGGAAACTACCGGATCTGGTGATTTCAAAGAAAAAAATGAAGGAGGAAAGTGACGGAGATGAGAACGATTCAGGTAACAGGAAAAGGAAAAATCAGTGTAAAGCCGGACCGGATGCGGCTTCAGATCACGCTGGAAGGCGTTTTCAAAGAGTATGGCGAGACGCTCCGGCATTCCTCCGAGGATACAAAGAAAATTTCAGATCTGATCAGTGAATTCGGTTTTGAAACGGAAGATCTGAAGACCAGTGCCTTTCATGTGGATACCGAGTATGAATCCTACGAGGAAGAAGGTGTCTATAAGCAGCGCCTTACTGGTTACCGGTTTAGACATGCGTTGAAGCTGGAATTTGACCTGGATAACGAGCGGCTGGGAAAGCTCCTTTTCTCTCTGGGGCAAAGTGACCTCAAGCCGGAGCTTCGGATCAGCTATACGGTCAAGGATCAGGAGGCGGCAAAGAATGCCCTTCTCGGAGAGGCCGTGAAAGATGCGAAAGAAAAAGCCGAAGTACTGACCCGGGCCGCCGGTGTCTCTCTTAAAGAGATCCAGAATATCAACTACTCCTGGGGCGAGGTCGATCTGGAAGTCCGGCCGATGCCTGCGATGCTTTCTTCCGGCATGACCCGGGCAAGTAAGATCATGGGCAGTTACGATCTGAACATCCAGCCGGAGGATATCGAAGTGGAAGATACCGTGACGGTGGTCTGGGAAATTTCCTGAAATCTATAATTGAAAACGCTGAGGCTACATATTCCTTAGCCGCTGAAGCGAAAGTGTCTCCTTTTTAAAGGACGCCTCCATGACTGACAATGAGATGGCTGGAGCCACAGTACGGGCAGGAGGCGATCTGCTTATCGGCGGTAACATTCAGGTTCGAGCCGCAGCTTTCACACTTCAGCGAGATCACACTTGGCTTACCGGTCAGCCTCTCGAGAGCATCATCTCCATCCTCGTCCTTTCTTTCATCCAGATAATCCATGAAGACGAGGATGGCGGTCTTTTCTTTTTCCGTAATCCCATCCGATGTCTCCGCGATATTCCGTACATCGTCCATAAAACGCTTGATTTCTGAGGTCTCGATCCGGTTTAAATATCTTCGCAGATTGGAAAAACTGGTTCCCTTATCTGCCAGGATCATCCTAAGTTCGGCACGGAAGTCTGAACTGGACTGCGGATTGGAAAGAAACTGCTCACACATGGCATCGATCTTTGCCTGCTCCTCCTGTGAAACACCGTCCGCCTTGGCGATGAAATAACAAAGGGCTATGCGGCAGAGCTCGATATAGGAGGGATCCTTAACTTTAGGAAGAGAAGACTTCGCTACGGCATCATCTCTGGAGCCGGAGGAGCGCCGGACCTCATTATTGCCGGTCAGCGTGGCCAGATACTGGTCATGTCTCAGACTGTTGATACCCGAAAACTGCTCCTGGTAAAACGCACTGGATATTTCACGTAACAAATTATTGAACATGTCTTTCTCCTTTTGGACAAGATGATCTTCTATCATCGTGGTTTATTGTCATGATTTATAGATATATTATATTCAATTGCTTCGGACAGTATACTGTATTTTTCGCAAAATAAGATACTTCTTTCTCATGTTACAATAGAAGCAGTGTATGAGGTGAAGCATGGGTTCTTCTAGGATGTGTCCCGCCTGCGGGAAGAAAATGGAATATGACCTTTTTACCAGCTGCTTTGTATGTTCAGAGTGCGGCCGGTCGGAGTCTGCAGTAAAAAAGCCATCTTTCGCTCCTTCTTCCTCGGAGAAGTCCTCGGATGAGCCTTTGACGGAGATAACAGAGGATCCGGTTCAGGAAGAGCCATCGAGCGAAGAACCGACGAAGGAACAGGCTTCGAAACCTGCCTATATGAGCGCGATCATCGCCCCGGTGAAGGAAAAGAGCAAGGAACCGGATGAGAATCTACGGCAAATGCACCCGGTTTCCGGAAATGATCCCAAAGGAATACTCCGCTTCTTTGCCGGTGCATTTGAATGCGACAGCGTGGAAGAGGTCCTGGTTTCGGCAGAGAAAATGAAGAGCGAAGAATATCTGGACAGGGTATCCTTGCATCCCAGCCTTCAAACGTTCCAGGAAACGTGCCCGAAAAGCAGGATCCCGCAGAATATCCGTGCCTATTGTGAAACTGTACGCCGGATCCTTCATGCGGAAGAGGAACTGTACCGGAGCCGGGAGGACATAAAAAGAACCGAGCAGACTGTGAAGAAGCAGAAGAAGATCGATGCCATTCTTTTGGAAAAGAAACCGGAAAAGGACCATTCTTCCCGCTACCAGTTACTACTTGTTCCGATTATTTTTGTAATCATGTTTTTCATCGGGCGTGGTAGGCGCGGGACGACAAAGCCGATATTACCTCGGAACGCGGAGACTTTTTTCACTTTGCTCCGTATCGCCGCGTTCTTATATGTCGTCATATTTCTTTTCTGGTTTGTTGAAGCATTGGTAAAAAAGACAAAGGAAAAAAGAAGAAAAGGCGCCGGAGACAGAGTGGTTTCACAGAAGAAATCTTATATGGATGAGACGCTGGAAAGGATCTTTTCCCTCCAGAAAGAAAAGGAAAAGATCCTTCGTGAAATCGTTAAAGAAGAAGAGTCGATATCCGAAAAAGGATGACTTCTTTTTGAAATAGCTGCTCTTTTACCCCAGCTTGCTCTTATGCATGGCCCGAAGGATCACGCTCAGTCCTCCGTAGAGAATGCCGGCTACCGCCCAGACGAGCCAGGTGATATCCCATCTGTTGGTCAAAAAACTGATAGTCAGGTAAATGGCCGTGATAACCATCCAATAGGCCGGAGTGACGGCCTTTAGAACAGTGTTACTTTTCTCTTCTTTACTGTAATCGCCCTCCTGAAGGAGCATGCTGTAGCCATCCTTGGTGATGCCGGCGCGGACGATCAGAAAAGCACCTATCGCTATAAAAGCAAACATCACGCAGGTAAGGCCCATGAGGAGCGGTTCGTTGTTTTCATCGATGGCGGCGCCGGATAAGAGTGCGCACACACCGATCAGGATCGAGACCGTTCCGCTTGTGATCGACCGGATAAACCGGGGCTGGAACTTTTCTGATTTTGCTTTCACCATGCCTTCTACACCGTATTCTGCGTCAAAGGCTTCTTTTTCCAGATACTCCCACTTATCGTGGCTCATGGCAGCCGGGATAAAGAAAATCAGGGATATGGCGACCATGATGAGAAGAAGGATGATGCCGATGGCACCGGCCGGGTCTTCAGCGAGGGGAATCGTGCCTGCTTTCTGAAGGGCCATGACGGCCATAAGCGGAATCGGGCAGAGGGTGCAGATCATGCTGCCGGTGGCGATCTTTTTTGCGAAGGAATCGTTTTCTTTCAGAAAGGTACTGGCCTCCTCCATGGAAACTTTCCGTAGTTCTTTTCCTGAATCTTCAGATGCCGGGCCGGCCGGGCGGTCCTGCTCATCCTTCAGAAGGTAATCTGTACTTACATTAAAGAGCCGGCTCATCTCAAGGATGCGGTTCAGGTCCGGGATCGACTGGGCACTTTCCCATTTACTTACAGACTGCCTGGAGACACCGAGCTTATCTGCGAGATCCTCCTGTGACCAGCCGTTCTTTTTTCTTTCTTCCATTATTTTTTCTGCCAGGATCATTTTACTTACCTCACAATCATCATTATAGCAGTTTCAGTTTGCTTTTTTCTTCAAGACTCTTGTGCACCTGCTTGATGATTCAAGAATAGCAAAGGCCCTGATTGCCCGCTATCAAGCCGCCTTGGAAATGTGTCAACCGGCAGTTGCAACTGCCTGAAAATCACTTTCCTTTGGAAATTTCCGTGGCCTGGAAATGCTTCATGCAATATAGGCTTCCGACAGATATATCCGCGCTTGTGGAGGCGGCGATCGTTTTGTGGGTGCCGAATCCTTTTCGGATACCCATCACGTCTTCATCTCCGTAGTTATTCTTTTTTGAAAGGATCCTGGCCAGAATGTATGCGACAACAGCTACTGCCAGAAAACAAAGGAGAATCGCGATGCAAATAGACATGACCTTAATATCCCTGCACCACATTTCCCGCATGTCATTGTGCCATCTTTCGCGGAAATCATCGTCCCGAAGAAGAGTATAGATCACCTGATTCATCGTACACCTCCCTGCCTCTTTCTTGCGAATATCTGTGTAACAACAGATCCGGTCCGCTTCAGATTGCCAAGAAGCCTCTTAAACATGCGTACTGCTTGAGCCATCAAAATGCTGCCGGCTGTTACAAGGAACAAGGCGATGAGCCGGGGACCGAAATCCATTGAACCACGCTCGGCCTCGTTATAAGAAAGCGATTCGATATGCGGCAGCTCGAATTGAATAAGCAGAGTAAAGATCAGCACGCATAGGGCAAGTGAGATGACGGCAAGTGTCCCGAATACCTTTAGTTTGCTCCATGGTGCGGTACCGGTTGCTTTTCCGGTCTGCCCGTTAACGAGGAACGTATAAGGCATCCCCTTGGCATTGATCGTGACGAACCAGGCAGGAAGAAGAACATAAGAGGTCCGGTGAAGATCCAGTTTCGGCGTGGACAATACGACCTTACTGATTCTGTTTGGCGATTGCCGGCGCATCTCACAGTTGAAGATGGCTCTGGCTTTCATTTCCGCGATTCCGCGGGCGCCACGCGGAGTGACATCCTGGCTGTTTGAATAAAAGCCCATGAGATAGGAAGTGTCAAAATCCACGGCGGCATGAATGTTATAAGGTTCAAGAAGGGCGGTGACTTTGTCATCTAATGTCTTACAGCACTCAACAAGAAGATCCGAAAACTCGGCGCTTCCATCAAATACATGAGTCTCTTCCGAAATGCCGAACTGGTGATGCTGGGTATCTGAAATCGTTCCGTCGTAGGTAAAATAGGGAATGTAGATCCCCCGGACGCACTCCGGATCGATATCTTTAAATCCGGCCGGAAGAAATGCGCCTTTAAAGATCCGCTCTTTGATTGCAGAGATGGCTTCTTCCTTTGTTACGGAAAACGGCACGATCTTATCCGGACGGTTTTCTTTAGTGATCCGGGAGAAGACCACTGCGGTGGATCCACAGTAAATGCACCGGGTACTGATCTCGGTCCCTGACACGAGGACTTCACCGCCGCACTGGCTGCAGGCATATACGTGACAGTCGTACATTTCGCCTGTCAGTTCCTCAAACTCGGAAAGGGTGTCAGAGATATTCTTCGTATCATCGGAAGTTTCATTATTCAGATAAAAGTCATCAGCATCCGGCAATGTTTTCGGATCGATGATATTTCCACAGGAACGGCATACCAGGGAGTCAAACCCCGGATCATATTCCATCGTTCCGCCACAACCGGGACAATTCCGTGCCATACCTTTGTTCCCCCTTTTCACGAAAAATGTCAAAACTATTATACTACAGAAGCCTGGATATGATTCATTTCGGGATGCCTGCCATGATATAATAAGACAGATCTTTGAACGAAAAGACAGGATTTGTTTGCCGAGACAGGATAAAGTAAGGGAGAAATCACGAGATGGACTGGGTCAATGTCATTACCGAGACGCTCCGGTATCTGGAGAAGAATCTTCTGACAGTGCAAGGTCCGAAGGAGGTGGCCCTTATGGTACATGTTTCGGCAAGTTATCTTCAGACAAGTTTTCAGATGATCACCGGCTATTCGATCGGTGAATATGTCCGTAACAGAAAACTATATCTGGCTGCAATGGAACTTCTGGGAGAGGATGTCAAAGTCATCGATATTGCAGCGAAATACGGATACGAGACGCCGGAAAGCTTCACGAAAGCCTTCAGCCGTTTTCACGATGCGACTCCCAATGAGATCAAAAAGAAGAAAAAACCGGTTCGGACATTTCTTCCGCTGAAGCTTTCTTTCTCGGTCAAAGGCGCCGATACGGTGGATGTGGTGATCGATACGACCGCGCCGTTCTTTCTCTTCGGGAAAGCCGATGTATTTGAAAACGAGACCTGCTTTCAGAAGATCCCCGGATTTGTGACCGGATTTATCGAGAAACAGCTCAAGGCCGGAAACTACGGACCTTTCTACGGGGTCAGTGTCGGAGAATGTGAGAACGTGAAAAATGATCAGGGGATGCCTTGGCTTTCTGATTTTGATGAAGATGAAGTCAAAAAGATCAACTTTGCAGAACGTTTTCTTTTCCTCGCCGGATCCGAGTATAAAGGCGGGGAGATCCCGGGAGATATGACGTGTATCGAGATACCGGAGACGCTCTGGGCGAAATTCCGTTGTAAGGATAATTCCGCAGAAGAGATCCAGAAGATGCGCAGATTCATTTTTGGAGAATGGCTTCTGGATACGGACGAATACGATCTTATTGCCGAGTACAATATTGAATGTTATAACCTTCCAAGTGAAGACGGGAAAGGTTTTTATAACGAGATCTGGCTTCCGGTTCAGAGAAGATCAGAAAAATAATTCAGGAGATAGACATATGAATAGAAATAGCCCGATGAGAAGAGGGATCGCTATGCTTCTCATTCTTTCCACAGTTTCTTTGTCCGGATGCAAGAAAGCAAAAAGGAATACGAAATATATCGACCTCTTTCCGTACGCAGAAACGGAATACTTCACACCCTTTCAGAACGAAAAGACCAGCTATTGCTCGCTGGATGAAGGATTAGACCTTCCCGTCTATACACAAGGTATGAGCGGATGCTTTGCTTTTTCCGCGGTTACGTCTGTGCAGGCCTATCTTCAGAAGAATAAGATCGGGAACTGGGAGGCGACCGGCGAAGAGATCGTTGACCGCATGTACTGTGCGAAGGAGGACATGTCTTCTGGAAAAGATGGCATGTATGCCACCATTGGAAATAAGAGTGAATATGGCGGAAGCCCGCTCCATGTATTCGATGTACTTTGTTCGGAGCCGCTGCACGGATATGTGCTTTCGGATGCAAAACGGCTCTTGAATCCTAAGATCGACGAACTGAAAGAATGGATCCGCGAATATGGGGCGCCTGTTGTAGCAATCAGCTTAGAATCGGGATACTCCAGAAGTCACGGATATCCGACGCAGAACTATAAGGGCACGGAAACGAATCATTTCTTGTGTGTGATCGGCTGGGATGATGATTTTCCGGCAGACGCCTTCTCCATGAAAGCTTCCAGAAACGGTGCCTGGCTGGTGCAGAATACCATCACGCCACTTAACATTCCTGCCTATTACTGGGTCTCCTACGACGTGCAGTTTCCCTTGGCGATCTCGTATCAGATGACCAATTCCTATTCTTCCGGTGAAAATCACGGCTATGCCATGATCGGGAATATCGATCTGAGCCTTGGCTCCGGTGAAAGCACTTATGCCAGCATTATCCGGCACGAGGGGAACCTTTCTGCCGTCGGGATCTTCTCGGAAGAAGAGACCTGCACCTATGAGGTGGAGATCCTGGACGGTAAATTCGGACAGTCACTTGCCAAGGTCAGCGGGAAGATGGAGAGAGCCGGCTATCACCTTGTCAAACTTGATACACCTCTTTCTGTCCAGGAGTGCACTGTCGTTATAAGGAAAACGGGAACCGTCTATTTTGAAGGAGAATCCATGACCGTTCCGAAGAAACGCTTCTTTCAAAGCGGCGCCGTCGAAGGTGAACTTGAGTATGTGACGCATACTGAACCTAACACATCCTTTGTTCTGGTGGATGGGGAATGGATCGATGTGACGGACGAGAGTTTATCGGAAAAACTGGGAGTCAGCGAATACACCAAGATGATCGGCGATCCGTTCCTGCCGGTCCTCTTTAGCTGACCGGCCCGGATCCTTCCGCAAAAAGGACCGATTCCTTCAAAAAAGCGGAAAAACCCATATTTTTCAGGAAATGTAAACTGCCATGTTACATTTTGCACATGAGAATTTCTTGTCGGAATGTGCTCTGACGGGTACAATCATCACTGTAACCGGACGGAAAAACAGCCCGATCTGGTACGCGAAGAATTACTTCGTCAAGGAGGAACGATCCATGAATTATATGGGAGAGAAAATTGCCGCCAAACGGAAAGCCTGTGGCCTGACCCAGATCGAATTTGCAGAAAAACTTTCCGTCACCCGCCAGACTGTAAGCCGCTGGGAAGCAGGAACAGTCATGCCGGATATAGATAAATTATCGGATATTGCCTCGATTTTAGGTGTCAGCTGTGATTATCTTTTAAAAGATGATATCGGAATCGATGCGGAAACTTCCGCACCGGCCGCTTCCGCCATCCCCGGTAAAATTCTTTCCGGGATCGTCGGCAAGAAAGTAAAACTGAATTTCTGCGATGATGAAATTGACGTGGACCTTTACGACCTGACCGTCACGGTAGACTGTTTTGAAGGCAACTGGATGAAAGTCTCGGCCCAAAGCAAAAAAGGCGCAACGATCGAGAAACTGGTCCCGCTGGCCTCTATACTCTCATTTGAGATCGTGAAGGAGTAAGGAATATGGATGGTCTTGTTTATGTGGCATTAGTATTCAGTCTCATGGGAATGATGGCTTTCTGCTCTCAGTCTGATTTGAAAAAGCGGATCAAGCGGCTGGAAGACGAACTGGCTTCCACGAAGGGATCCAGTTATGCTTTATCGAAAGAATCCCTTTGCAAATTCGCAAAAGACAATATCGGACAGCAGGTGCAGATCTCTTTTAAGGAGGACTGCTGGGATTCCGATGTGATCTCTTACGGAAACACAAAGGGAAAGAATGTTATTCTGGACGTCGATGAAAACTGGATCCTGGTCGAGATCACGACTCCGAAAAAGACACTTCAGAAAATTTTCCGTATCGATTCCATTGACGGATTGACGCTTGTAAAGGAATAAGAATGGTACAATGAATCCGTGAGTTTTATTCATCGGAGGAATTTGTATGGGCCTTTTCGATTTTCTTTCAGATTTCGCCTCCTCTTCTGTGGATGCGATTGAGTCAACAGGATCAGAAACGTACGGATATAAGAAATTTAAAAACCCCAATGGCTGGGATAACGAGAAAATGCTCGAACTTCTGAAAAAAGAAGAGACCGGGTACGGGACCCCGAGAATGGGATGGATACGTGCGTTCGGAAAGGAACGTCAGGTGATCGTATATGACTGGGCACATGACGTGAACTATGTGTACGTGGATGCCCAGCCTAAGAAGATCATTGTCAGCATGGCGCCGAAGCCGGGACAGATCGGTGGGGCGAAAGATCATGTCGAACCGGGAGAAGAGGGCGAACTGGACCCCAATACCGTAGGGGCTACGCTCGATACCATGACGGCAGTCGATGACATCGTTGCGATCGTAAATAAGATCCTCCAGGAAAAGTGATACCGCTTCATCTATATCTTTCATTCATCACGGATCCGGGGGGCGGGGCCTTGACTGACAGAATTGTCAGCCAAGGATCACGAGTGCCTCAAACCAGCCGTTCTCCGCGTGAAGCTCGAGCCTGTATCCGAGAAGCGAGAGGTTGTTATCGGCGATGGAAAGACCGAGTCCCGTTCCGTTTTCGCCTCTGGCGCCATCTCCCTTAACGAAGGGTTTCTTAAGAGATTCGACATCATCGAACTTTTCTGTTGTCTGATTTCGAAAAGAGATCTTCTTTCCGGAAACAGAGATCTCCACTTCCGAACTGTCCGTAGCATACCTCGCGCAGTTGCTGATCAGATTCTCGATCGCCTGACGAAGAAGCAGTTCATCCGTAGTCAGTACGCATTCTTCCTTGCAGGTGACTTCTGTCCGGATCTGCTTCCGGTCGAAAAGTCCGCTGAATTTTGAAACAGATGCATTTACCAGATTCCCTATATCCACTTCTTTTTTTGTAAGGGAGCGGGATGTGTTTTCGCTCTTGGAGAAATTGAGGATATTATCTACCATCCGGTTCATCTCGGAGACATTGTCACAGATCTTTTCCGCATATTCTGCTTTCTGCTCCGGTGATGAATCTTCCATACTTTCCGCATAGGCAGAGATCGTGGCAAGAGGTGTTTTCAGATCGTGTGCCATGGCCTCCGTAGTCTTTTTCCTGTACTCATAAGCCTCCCAGATGCCTTTCTTCTTGTTATATGGGATCACAGAAATCACAAGCCCGGCCAAAAGTCCGATAATCACGGCGCTTACCAGAAAGACCGCAGTTTCATAAGGCAGCATACCGGAAAGTGACTGCTTTTGAAACCCGGAATAACGGAGCTCACAATACGAAGGTTCATTTGCATCAGACTGGACATTGTCCCGGAAAGACCATTTGCGGGACTGGGTCAGTTCTAAGTCCGTTCCTTCCTTCGGAACGTACCCGAACATGGCGCAGCTTATCTTATCGTCCGGAACACGTTCAAAGCCTTCCGGAACAGAGGTGGAACAGTATATTGTCTCAACGAATTCGGCAGATCCCTGTAAATACACATTCACGGTTTCCGGGATAAACCGGTGTGTCTCACGGTTGATCATAACCAACCCGATCTCGTAGACATACTTTTCTTCCCCGGAACGGTCTTTTTTTCCGAAGTAGGAAGCAAAGGCATCGTGATTATAGGAGCCGGAAACAGACAGTGGATACTTGTCCAGTACGGGAGAAAGAAATGTCTCCTCTTCCAGGAAATAATATTCCGTTTGGTTAGGATTGAGTCGCCCGTTAGAATCTCTTTTTCCCTCATTGTAACCTACAAAGGCTACCACGCCACGCGGAGTCTCAAGGACTTTCTCCCCTTTGATCCACACTTCGGCCATACCCGATCCGCCGCTGGCCGCGAGGTCATACATGTTCATTTCCAGTTTATTCAGACAGTTTATATACCTGGAATTATCCTCAGTATAAAGCATGAGTTCCGTAATCGTCTTTTCCACCTCACCACGTCTTGAGAGGTACTCATTCTCGTAATCGTTGTTGATCACATCCAGTTTTTTGTTCAGCATGAACCAGGCAGCGCCCAGTGTGATCACCAGACAGATTGCCCCATACTTCAGAAACTCAAAAATATACTTTGGCTTCTTTATAGCCTTTTTGTTTTTGGCGGATCGTACACTTGCTTTCCGATCCTTTGCAGTTTTTTCCATAGTGTCCTCCCTGATTATCCGGATGGCGGTTAAGGTACGATCTTGTATCCTCTGCCGATCACGGTCTTAATGGAGTTCCCATGAGACCCAAGTGCCTGCCGGAGCTTCTTGACGTGATTATCCACGACGCGGTCGGATCCATCAAAATCCGCGCCCCAGACCATATCCAGAAGCGTATCTCTTCCCAGCACATGACCTTGATTCTCGATCAGAACCTTAAGGAGAAAGTATTCTTTCGGGGCAAGTTCGACTTCTTTTTCCTCGCACATGACCTGCATCCGGGACGGGTAGAGCCGTACGCTGCCACAAACCAGGCATTTTTCGTCCTTCTTGTTCTCCATGGACCTTGAAAGAAGAGCCAGGCATTTGGCATAGAGCACCTTAAGAGAGAATGGCTTAACCATGTACTCGTCTGCTCCGAGGTCATAACCTTTCAGGATATTTTCCTCGGTCCCCAAAGCTGTCAGAAAAACGATGGGGCAGTTGCTCTTTTTCCGAAGGATCTTACAGATGTCGAATCCTGAAAGACCCGGAAGCATAATGTCCAGGATGGCGAGGTCGTAGTTGTTCTTTTCCACGAGCTGAAGTCCCGAGTATCCGTCAGAAGCCGTATCCACGCTCCATGCGCTGTCCTTGGCAAAATATGCGGATATCAGTTCTCTCAGTTGTGTCGAGTCTTCTACGACTAACAGTTTTACCATGCCCGAAGTTCCTCCTTGTCCTTATGGTACGACACCGATGTATCCTTCATATATCCTCGAAAAAACGTTACTTGCTTTCTTTATTGTAGCGTTTTTTCTGTAAATCTGTTTTTCCTTCTCGAGAAAGACATAAGAAAACACTATCAATTGTCATGAGATTTTGATACAATGGCTTCGATGGAATAAGGGATAAGGGCAGGAGATGAAAATGGATAAGTGCAATGAAACGAAATTCCGCACAATGGCTGTATTACTGGCATGTATGATGGCGTTTGGAACGGCATCGTGCGCGAAGAAAGAAACCACAACAGAACAATCCAGCAGTGAGACTTTCTGGCCGGAGACGGTAAACCGGGAAAGTCCGACCACGCAAAAGAAGGAAACCGAGCAGACCACCACTGCTTCCGAAAAGGAAGGAAATTACTGGGATCAGAAATTTGAGGAAGGCGATGAACGCGCGGGCCAGAGCTTCGAGGAGAGCTATGAAGGTGGAGACCGTGCCCCGGATGAGATCTTTTGGGAGCAGGGTGACCGTGAATGGGTCGCTGATGACTATACTCTTCGGATCGTGGACGGCGCTTTCTATATGGATGAGTCGATCCTGGGCATGCCGTATCAATTTGCCAATGAATTTTTCGGCGGAGATCTTCCGCTCCTTGATCGATGGGAGTGGGATAAGAAATTCACGGGATACTGTAATTACTGTTATAACGGAGTCTGGTATACATTCTTCTTCTCCGGAGAAAGCCTGGCTGCGGTCCGTTACGAGGTCGAAGGAAATGACGTGGAGAAGTTCCTGAATAAGTATATAGACGTCTTCGGTGGTTATGGATACCGTAAGGATCCGAATACCGGTGCAGATATCGGTCTTGACGAACCTGGATACGGGTATGTGCTCAATGCCGACATGAGTATCTTATCTGTTTTCCTGAACGTCTATGACGATATTCCGCATATCGCGATGCAGTACGAGTACCCGACGACGACGATCCAGACACTTGCGCCGGAGGATGAGGGAAATGACACGGCTCCAACCTCGACGAATAAGCCGGTAAGTGCAGAACCGCTGAATATTAAAAATGATGTATTCTTCATGGATACGTTCTATCTGGGCTGTGACTATACGTATGTCAACGAAAAGCTCGGCGGAAAACTTCCTTCGCTCGACGCATGGGAATGGGATAACAGATTTAACGGCTACTGCGACTTCTACTACTCCGGTCATTCGTACACGCTTTTCTTCAACGATACGACTCTGGCGGGTGTCCGCTACGAATTTGAAGGCGATGATGTGGAGAGATTCCTTGATCCGTACATCGAAAAATATGGCATGTATGTTTCACGTACGGATCCGAATACCGGAAAGGAGATTCCTCTTTATGAAAACGGATACGGATATAAGTTCGATACCGGTGAAGGATCTCTCGTGGTCTTCCTGAATGAATATGACGGAGTACCGCATGTTGCCATGCAGTATGAGTTATGGTGATGAAACATATATAGAAAGTTGAAAAAACATGAAAAAGAATCTTACTTCGAAAAATCGAAAACTTGCGCTCCTTGTAGCGGCGACGATGACACTCGGGATGGCATTGACAGCCTGTGGCGATGATGATTCGTCTGAACAATCCAGTGAGAGCGCCACTTCTTCTAATACGACGGCGGCCACTACCACTATAGTGGAAGAGGGCGATGAGCGTGCGGGCCAGAGCTTCGAGGAAAGCTACGAAGAGGGCGACGAGCGTGCAGGTCAGGACTTCTGGGAAAGCTACGAAGAGGGCGATGAGCGTGCGGGCCAGAGCTTCGAGGAAAGCTACGAAGAGGGCGATGAGCGCGCAGGTCAATCTTACTGGGAGAGCTACGAAGAAGGCGACGAGCGTGCGGGCCAGAGCTTCGAGGAAAGCTACGAAGAAGGCGATGAGCGTGCAGGCCAGGATTTCTGGGAAAGCTACGAAGAAGGCGACGAGCGCGCAGGCCAGGAATTCTGGGAGAATTACGAACAAGGCGATGCCGGCTGGTCCTGATCAATTTAAACGGATCGCGCA